>CAZCUH010000110.1:0-5173 GCA_964501795.1 uncultured Sulfurospirillum sp. | reverse complement strand
AAATAGATATAGCGATGTCCTTGGATTTCAATGCACTCTTTACACTTTGATTAAATATTAAATCTTTCGTCGATATCAACTGCTTACAGATGGATTCAAGTTGTTCTTTCATACAATTTTCCTTGCTATCATGATAGCGAAAACTTACTAGAAAAAGTCATACTTTAAATTAACTTTAAATAATAATATTATATACTGTATAAAACTTAACATTAAAGGCAATTGAGTGATTTTATATTTAGGTAATAAAAAGAGCGTGACACCCTCTACCGTCGATACTTTGGGTGAACAACTCAAATCTTCTTATGATGTCGTCACCTGCTCCCAGGTGCAAAACAAAGCTTTGCGTTTTATCGATATGATTAGACATATCATCAAGTACAGAAAAGAGTGTGAACTACTCATCGTCGATACTTATAGTAGTTTAAATTTTTATTATGCTTTGATGACCGCATTTATGGGTAAACTTCTACATATCCCTTATATTCCTATCCTTCATGGAGGAGATTTACCAAACAAACGACTTAAAAAACATCCAAAACTCTCACGCTATATCTTTGCCTCCTCTGCACAAAATGTCACGCCGTCTATCTATCTCAAAGAAGCATTTGAAAGAGCAGGATACTCTACACTTTACATACCAAACAATATCGAACTAGATGCTTATACTTACAAAGAGCGTAAAGAGATCAAACCAAAACTCCTCTATGTGCGCTCCTTTGCCAAAATTTACAATACCAAAATGGCTATACGAACAGTCAAAAACCTCATCGACACATATCCTGATATCCAACTCTGCATGGTAGGACCCGATCGTGATGGTAGCCTAGAAGAGACCAAAAACTATGCTAAAGAGTTAGGCGTTGATAAACATGTTACTTTTACAGGAGGGCTACCTAAAGAACAGTGGCTCGCCCTTGCCCAAAATTATGATATCTTTATCAATCCAACCAATTTTGATAATCTTCCCGTCAGTATCGTAGAAGCCATGGCACTAGGACTTCCTATCGTATCGACCAATGTGGGAGGATTGCCTTATCTTATCAAAGATGGCATAGATGGGCTTTTAGTCGATAAAAATGATGACAAAGCAATGGCAGCAAAAATCGATCAACTCCTCAAAAATCCTACACTCTGTCAAAAACTCTCTAAAAATAGTCGTAAAAAAGCCGATACCTATGATTGGAATGTCATTAAATCCCAATGGGACACCGTCATCAAGGATATCATAAAGTGAAATTAAAAATAGGACTTTTAGTCGATAACAATCAAGTAGAGGCATGGTTTTATAAAGCCGTAGAGAGATTAGTGGATAGTGACTATGCTGAAGTCACTCTTATCATCAACAATACACAGCCCTATCATGATAGCACAAATCGCTATCTCATTTACGATACCTTGCGCACTTTGGATAATCGACTTTTTGCACAAAAACCAGATGCTCAAATCAAACAAGATATCACTAGCCTTTTTCCAAATGCGACAACACTTGATGTTAGCGCGATTCATGATAACTATCATGATAGCCTCAGTGATAACGACATCACACATATCAAAGCAGCGCAACTTGATGTATTAGTACGCAGTGGATTTAGAATTCTCAAAGGTGATATTCTGCACGCTTCCAAGTATGGGGTATGGTCATATCATTTTGGTGATCAAAGAGAGAGTAGAGGTATGATTGACCCTGGATTTTGGGAATCTATTAACAAAACATCACAAACAGGTGTCACGCTACAAATCCTCGATGACAATCTTGATGGAGGAAAAGTTCTTTATCAATCATGGAGCTTAACACAACAAATTTCACCAAAGAAAAACATCATTTTTCTCAAATGGCTCGCTTCTCCTTTTTTATCAAGAACACTCAAAAGATTATACACACTTAAAGAAGAGGCATTTTTTAGAGAGATTGAGGCAAAAAACCCACCTCTGCACTATCATGATAGACCACTGTATAGAAAACCAAACAACAAAGAAGCGATTATTCCTTTTATAAAATATCTTTACAAGTTCACCAAGCGCCTTATCATGAAGCGCTTTTTTGATGAAGAGTGGTTTGTGATGTATAACCTTGATCCCAACACTTCACATTCACTTCGCAATTATAAAAAAATTATTTCGCCACTAGGAATACTATGGGCAGATCCTTTTGCACTCAAGCGTGAAGATGGCAAGGGATATTATATCTTTGTTGAAGAGATGTCTTATAAAGAAAATATCGGTCATTTAGCAGTGCTAGAGATGGATTATGATGGTAACATCACCAAAAGTACCCCAATCCTCAATACGGGCTCCCATCTCTCTTATCCCAATATTTTCAAAGAAGATGGTGAGTGGTGGATGATTCCAGAGAGTGGAGCAAGTCGTAAGATTTCACTCTACAAAGCAAGCAATTTTCCTTATGAATGGAAACTAGAAAAACACTTGATGGAAGATGTTAAAAGTGCTGATACCACATTACTTTATCATGACAACAAATGGTGGATGTTTACCAATATCGATGAAGATGAAGGTTCTTTACTCTACAACGAACTCTTCTTGTTTTATGCAGATGATTTTAGAACTTCCAACTGGACACCACATCCACTCAATCCAATCGTATCAGATGTTAAATCTTCTCGTCCTGCAGGAAAAATATTTGTCAAAGATGGCAAAATCATTCGTCCTGCTCAAAACTCTTCACATCGCTATGGCTACGCTCTAAGTTTCAATGAGATTATCACACTCAACCAAACAGACTATGAAGAGAGAGAAGTCCACGCTATCTTACCAACATGGGATAAAAAGATAGGTGGTACACACACTTTTAACCAAGCTGGAGACTTAACCGTCATCGACGCATGGGGATTACGCAGTAAGTTTTTATAACTAGACTTTGCTATAATAGTAAAAATTTAACTATTATAGGATACACATGAGAAGTGATGAAGTAAAAAAGGGTTACAACAGAGCCCCACACCGCAGTCTGTTTCGAGCCACAGGATTAAAAGATGAAGATTTTGATAAGCCATTTATCGGTGTAGCAAACTCTTTTAATGAAGTGATTCCAGGGCATTTTTTCCTTAACGAATATGGCGCGATTATCAAAGATGAGATTCGCAAAAATGGCTGTGTACCTTTTGAATTTAACACAATCGGTGTTGATGATGGTATCGCCATGGGGCATGATGGTATGCTCTACTCCTTGCCTAGTCGTGAAATCATCGCCTCATCTGTTGAGACCGTGATGAATGCACACAAACTCGATGCCATGATATGTATACCAAACTGTGACAAAATCACGCCGGGTATGATTATGGGTGCTTTGCGGGTCAATGTTCCGACTATCTTTGTAAGTGGTGGGCCGATGAAAGCAGGTCAATTAAAAGACGGTACTGCGGTGGATTTAGCGACTGCTTTTGAAGCGGTTGGCGAGTATGAAGCAGGTGAAATCACCGAAGAGAAACTCGTTGAGATTGAGTGCGCTGCTTGTCCAAGTGGTGGTTCATGTTCTGGTATGTTCACGGCAAACTCTATGAATACCTTGATGGAAGCGATGGGAATCGCGCTCAAAGGAAATGGTACAATTCTAGCTCGAACGCCAGAGCGAGAAGCATTGCTAAGAGTTGCTGCAAGACGCATCTGTGAAATTGCAAAGGATGAAGCAGAGAGCGAAAGACTCAAAATGCGAAATATCCTCAATGAAAAAGCAGTAAACAACGCCTTTGCCGTCGATATGGCGATGGGTGGAAGTTCTAACACAGTGCTTCATATGTTGGCGATCGCACGCGAAGCAGGCGTGGATTTTAACTTAGCCGATATCAACAAGATGAGCAAACGCGTCTCTCATATCGCAAAAATATCTCCTTCTTTAACGACTGTTCACATGGAAGATGTCCACAATGCAGGTGGTGTTTCAGCCGTGATGCACGAGATCACAAAAAGAGGCAATGATGTCTTGGCGCTTGACAACCCAACGATTGAGGGTGAGAGCATAGGTGAACGCATCGCTAGTTCAGAAATCAGCGATACAAAAGTCATTCATACTATCGACAATCCTTACTCAGAAGTAGGTGGATTGGCTATCCTTTTTGGAAATCTTGCAGCAGAGGGTGCCGTCGTCAAAACAGCAGGTATCGATCCTAGTATGCGTGTTTACTCAGGTAAGGCCGTCTGCTTTGACTCTCAACAAAAGGCGATTGTCGGTATCACAAGTGGTAAGGTCAAGGCAGGAGATGTGGTCGTCATTCGTTATGAGGGGCCTCGTGGAGGACCTGGTATGCAAGAGATGCTAGCACCTACTTCACTCATCATGGGTATGGGACTTGGTGATAAAGTTGCACTCATTACAGATGGTCGTTTCTCTGGTGCAACAAGAGGTGCTAGTATCGGTCATGTAAGCCCTGAAGCTGCTGAAGGTGGTGTCATAGGGCTATTAGAAGATGGGGATATCATCGATATCGATGTAGATAATTACAAACTCTCCGTGAGACTTAGTGATGAAGAGATTGAGAAAAGACGCGCCACTTTCAAACCTCTCGTCAAAGATATCAAAGGTTCATGGCTCAAACAATATCGCCTACTCGTTACAAATGCAAGCAATGGTGCAATGTTAAGAACGGAATAATACAACTATCATGATAGCGTTCATGCTATCATGATAGTACTATTTAAATTGTGCACAAAGCTCTTGTTTATTGCTTTTATCATCACAGATAAGTTCTTTGACCCAACCTGCGACCATCTTTGCTCCTTTTGCGCTAAAATGCTCTTGTAAACCTTTTCCTTCTGTTGGAGCGACTGCTTGATTGATAGCATCGAGATTACCTATTTTACGATACTCTGCTAACGATTTTTTCTGTAAATCCAACAAAATAACCCCCTCATCTTGTGCCAATCTCCTCACAGTATCAGGATAAAGACCGTGGCTTTCATCTGCGATGCCATCACCATCACTATCCACACGCCTCTCTACCGATGTAATGAGTACAGGTATGATATCCTGACTCTTTGCCCAATCAACATAACCCTTTAATGCATCATAAAAATTGTCCAAACTCTCTTGTTTGTCATGTTCATCATTATGTCCAAACTGTATCAAAAGATATGCACCAGCACTTGTATCTGTATTTTTTATAAGATTTTGAGTCTCTTCCCAATCATGTGCATGGCGTGCTTTGTTTTTGTAATT
>CAZCUH010000109.1:0-5191 GCA_964501795.1 uncultured Sulfurospirillum sp. | reverse complement strand
AAGATAGACATCGTGAAACCAATCCCACCCAAAAATGAGACACCAAAGAGTTGATTCATACTCGCACCCTCAGGTAGTGAGGCGATACCCTTTTTGATGGCGATATATGCCACACCAAAGATTCCCAACACTTTTCCAAGCACCAGCCCTATCATGATACCAAGAGAAACAGGTGTCATGATCGTCTCACCGATAGAAGAAAAATCGATAGCGATACCCGCATTGGCAAGGGCAAAAAGAGGGATGATGATAAGTGCTATTGGCAGATGCAAATCATGTTCTAAGCGTCCAGCAGGGGATTGCACGCTATCTATGCTATCTTGGATATTCAGCAAAATTGCCTTTTGTCTCTCGTGCAAGATGTACGCATCACAAGCAGGATAAGTATCATATTCATCTAGTAAATTTTTGGTATGCTCGGTGAAATCATGCGGTGCGCGCTTTGGCTTGGAGGGGATTGCCAAGGCTGCGATAACCCCTGCAATGGTCGCATGCACACCTGATTCTAGCATAAAAAACCACATCAACAATCCAACGATAAAATAGGGTAACACAGCACGAATCCCAAAGCGATTGAACACTATCATGATAGCAAATGCCCCAAATGCGAGAGCGAGTGGTAGAAATTGAATCTGATCCGTATAAAAGATAGCGATGACTAATACCGCCCCCAAATCATCCACGATAGCCAACGCCACAAGAAATGTCACCAAAGCAGGCGATACCCGCTTGCCCAAAAGCACCAAGGCAGAGATAGCAAAGGCGATATCCGTCGCCATCGGGATACCCCAACCCCCTGCACCATCGCCACCATAGTTTATACCAGCATAAATGAGCGCAGGCAAAACCATCCCACCGATTGCGGAGAGGATTGGTAAAATTGCCACTTTGATATTGGCAAGTTCCCCGACCAGTACCTCTCGCTTTATCTCCAATCCTATCATAAAAAAGAAAATCGCCATCAAGCCATCATTGATCCAGTGATGAATCGTATGCGAAAGCTTCCACGATCCAACACTCAAATCAATCTTGGTATGAAAAAAATGTGCATAAACATCTGCCAATGGTGAGTTGGCAAGTATCAGAGCAACGATGGTCATACCCATCAGCACCAATCCCGTCGTCGTCTGCGCATGCAAAAAATGCTCAAATGGCGTCGCTATCTTTTTAAAATGTTTTTCCCAAGGGGCATAAATACGCATCACTTTCTCCTAAAAATAAAATATATTTAAGTATATCGTACTTTTTGAGAATAAATTTAATATTTATCGCCTGTAGGTATCGATTCTATGCATCCATCCTTGAAGCCAACGCGCTTCTCCTCTTTGTGCTGGTGCATTTTTCACACGCGCTTTGAGTATCTTTTTTGCACAAGAGGCAAACTCCGCGCGTACATCACCCACTCCTTGCATACAGGAAAGCACCTGTTTCAGACCCCAGCCCTTATCATGATAGCGCTCTTTTGGATTAAGCCCCGTACCTTTAAAATTGCGATAATCAATCAAGAGATAATACCCCTCTTCATCACTAGCCACCCTCTCAAACATCGCTTTAACATGGCTATCATGATAGTGGACTTTTTGTAAGCGCTCTGCCATAAATGCCGCTTGAGCATCTTTGCTTTGATTGAGAAATTGGCGCAATTTTTCAATGCGTTTATCTGCAAGCATCTCAGCCTTATTTTTCCAAGGAGCAGCTCCTTTGAGCCAAGTAGGAAGCCTATCATGATAGCGTTCATAATAGGCAATAAAGCTAGGAAAACTCTCCTCAAATCGCTCTTTCACACCCTCAGGATACCAGATAAAATGCCCAATACCAAGAGAAGGAAAATGCTCTCCCTTGTTCCAATGCACGAGATACTTGGGATTTGACGCGCACTCGTTTTGGTAAATCTTCTCACCTATGATTTTATAGTTGATGTTTCCAGCAAAGAGACAAGTAGCAAGCAAAAGAGATTTAATGATCTTCATCAATGTATCCCTCATAACTTCCTATGGAAGCAAAATTGATAGCATACGCTCCGTTATCATATTTATCTATCTTTACTGCATCTATGCCAATCTCTTGGAGTTTACTATAGGTTAATATTTCACCCTTTTTGAGATTAAGCACATCCCTAAGTAGCCATTTTCCTAAGGCTTTGTTTGGATTGGACATCAATGCCTTGTCATTGTCTTGGCAAACTTTTGCATTTAATATCTCTTGATTTGGCAATTTTAGCGTAAATATCTGATCTCTTGCAGGGAAAAAATTCTTTGACAATTGATGCACCTTTGCAGGAATAGGGATATAAATCTCATCATAATCTCGCTTCCGACCTGATGCGTTCCATTGGTTTAAACCGCTCTTTAGTGATACAATCTTCCCTTTTCCATAAAGTGGCAGATAAATCGAAGCAGTTATTTTAGGTGTTTTCTCCTCGAGTGCATCAAATGTACAAAAACACTCTTTAAGTTTTTCAAGTGGATTTTCAAAAATTTCTACATCAAACTCTTCTATTATATTTTCTGTATAAAAGCGTTTATAGAGTGTACTTTTTGAGAGATTAAAGCCATATTCATAGCGTCCATCATCAAAGTTGATTTTATTTCGTGTTTTTTGAATATTGTGAATATTTTCAATATCGATACTAGCCATCTCTTCTTCAAAAATGAAAAATTTATTTTTGTCTCTAAGCACACAATGGTAAAGACTCTCTTTTGTTGCTGCGATATTTTGTGATATTTCTATTCTTTGATTTCTAAGATACGCGATGATATTTACTATCTCTTCATCGGATTTTGCAGTATAAAGCTCTCTATCTTTGTTAAATTCTGCTATCTTTTGTACTGTTTTGTCATTTGTCTTTAAAAAAGTTTTGAGTCCTATCCCCATGCCATCTTTGGATGCATCAAAAGAGATATCACTCCGCGAGAGATCATACGCACGAAATGCATAACAAAACACTTTTTCAGCCACTCTATAGTGCAAATAAGGAGAGACAGAATCTGAAAATAGATTTGACAAATTCCCCATCAACTGCAAAGATTTTATATAGTTTTGACGAAGTCTTTCATCCTGTTGTCTATAAAACATCTCTTATCTTTTTGGCTATCTCTTTTATCACCGTTACCGTGACTGAATTGCCTGCTTGCTTATACTGATGTGAAAGTGCTAAATCTTTGGGAAATTTAAAGCTACTATCAAAACCTTGCAGCTTTATACACTCATTGGGCGTTAGTTTTCTTATCCCTTTGTCATCTTTGATAATAGGAACATTATGTCCACCTGTACCCATATTTGCTGTCAAGGTAGGACAGACACCACTCTTGTTTTCTCTTACATACTGTCTGCGCCACTGATAAACTCTATCTTTTCTTTTGATTTCATCTTTTATCTTCTCGTACAGAGGTTTACCATCATAATAAAAATGTGAATTTACATCATCCTCTAAAAATGCCTCTATTCCTCGCTCATCATCAAAACCTTTTGGAAACTCAAAACTTTTTTTGGGATCTTTGAGTGCGACGATATAGATTCGTTCTCTATTTTGCGCGACACCAAAATCTTTAGAATTTAACACTTTTGCATGGACTTGATAACCCAAATCTTCCAATGTTTTTTTCACGATTTCAAATGTCTTACCACCATCATGCCCCACAAATCCCTTGACATTTTCCAAAAATATCACACGCGGTTGATGATATTTGGCAATCCTCATAACATCAAAAAAAAGCGTCCCTCTAGTATCTTCAAATCCTCTGCGGTGTCCAGCTACAGAAAAAGCTTGACAAGGAAAACCCGCCAAAATGATATCATGAGAGGGAACATCCTCCTCTTTTATCTGTGTAATATCACCATGGGGAACTTCATCATAATTTAGATAGTAAGTTTTTTGCGCATGCTTATCTATCTCTGAAGAAAAGACAAATTCTATCTCTTCTTGAAAAGCAGCATAAAACCCTCGCCGAATACCACCAACACCTGCAAAAAGATCGATTGTTTTATAAGTATGTGTAGTTTGCTGTGTCATTATTTTATTCAAACTGCTTTCCTTAAGAGGGCTAAATAGATTGTGAATGGACATACAAGCTCCTTTTTGAAGAGTATGTCATAAATCTAACTTTTTTACTAAAAATATTTCAAATTGAAATGTTTTTAGATTATACTAAACCTTACATTAAGAGACGGATACCACGCTCCATCCTATCTCCTCACCCGCATACATCGGTACAACACCATCATAGATAGCAGGCACCTTACTAGGTGTATCCTCTAGCATGACTACCTTTTTGGCAGGCGTAAAGTCATAAATCCGCTGGGCATTGTCACTCACAAAGGCTTGTAAATTTTCTAGCTTATCATGATGGGCAAAGAGCTGGGCAAGTACAGGCAAAGCGATCGGGGCGGTAAAGACCCCTGCTGCGCATCCGCAGGACTCTTTGGCGTGTTGGGGATGGGGTGCGGAGTCGGAGCCAAACATCACTTTTGGATGGGCTTGGAGCGCGACTTTTAGCAGGGCTTCTCTATCTTCTGGGCGTTTGGCGATAGGTTTGCAAAAGAGATGGGGTGCTAGCATCCCCCCTGCTACATCATCAAGCGTGATAAGCAGATGATGCAAGGTGATAGTCGCATAGAGATTGGGGTGTCTATCTAGCGCCTCAACGCTCTCTTTGGTCGTGATATGCTCCATGATGATAGTAAGCTCAGGAAAATTTGTCGCCAACTCCTCATAAACAGGCACAAACTCTTTCTCCCTATCCATCACAAAGCCGTTACTCTCCCCATGAATCAGGAGCGGTATCTTCAAGGCACTCATCGCCTCTAAAGTCATTTTCAAACTCTCGCTATCTATCCCACTCACACCCCCTTCAGAATTGGTCGTGATGCCTGCTGGGTAGAGCTTGATAGCGGCGATATGCTCTCTTGCTTCTTTTAGGAAATCATAATCATAGCTATCTTGGAAAAAGAGCGTCATCAGTGGGGTGAAGTTTGCATCACCCACAGCCGTCATGATACGCGATTTATAGGCTTTGAGTGCTTCTATGGTGGTCACTGGTGGGACGAGATTTGGCATGATGATAGCGGCGGCGAAATCTTTGGCAGAGAGTGGCGCGACAATCTTCAGCATCGCTTCATCGCGTAGGTGCAGATGCATATCGAGTGGAGAGTTTAGGGTGAGTTGCATGGTAGAGATTCCTTCAATCATTTT
>CAZCUH010000108.1:0-5211 GCA_964501795.1 uncultured Sulfurospirillum sp. | reverse complement strand
GCATAGGTTTAAAAACCCTATGCGCGCGCTCATCCGTGATAAAAGAGATATTATAAGGGTGAGGCATGATATGCTTTTTGAACACTTCTGCCTCTTCAAACTTTGCTAACACTTCTGCCATCTTGCCAAATAAAATCAACTCTATCTCTTCATCTTGAAGCGCTTTTAAAAGCGTTTTGACAAAGGCATTCCAGATTTTGACATGCTTTTTACTCTCCTCTTTTGTTGTAAAAATTAACGCCATATTGAGCAGTAAAACACCATTTTTCTCAAAATTCTCTTTGAGCATCATGATAGTATCGATATAGGGTGTTTTATCTATCATGATAACGGCTTCTTTGGAGAAATCATCCTTTAATTCACCCTCACAGACAAATGCCATCTTTATGAAATTTCTTAGGCTTGTCGCGCGATTGACTTCCTTGGAAAGTCCATTTTCACCATAGAGGTTTTTTACCTTACCGTCGATAAAAGCATAGCCGATGGCGGACTCTTTTCTAGGATAGGGGTCTTGTCCAAAGAGGATGTATTTTGTTTTTTCTAAGGGGAGTGTAAAGGCATTTAAAAAATTATTTTTATCAGGGAAATAAGTATCATCAGACAAGATAAAATCTTGATACTCTGCAGGAAGTGATGCAAATGACTTCTCTAATATCTCATGCCATGAGGGGTGGGTTTTTGCTATCATGATAGCTTATCGGAGATTGGCTATGCGCAAGATAAGCTCTACTTCACCTTGGGAAACGCGCTCTTTTTTGGCAATCTCTTCGATACTTCTTCCTGCCTGATACATCTCGATGATACGCTGTTCATTGGCGTTGATGCTATGATTGGTCATCGTGGTGAGTTTTGTACTCTCTTCTATCTTGGCGATGCGTTCATCCACTCTCTTTTCTAGCTTTGTAAAATTGCTCTCCATCGTTTTGATTGCGCGAATGGTACGCAGTAGCGGGTCGCCTAGTTCATTGAGTTTGGCATCGAGTCTCTCTTCTACTTCAGATAGTGCCTTTGTGAAATCTTCTCTTTTCTCATCCACCATGCCAGCACTCTCTAGTTCATAGAGTCTTGTATTTAAATCATCGATAGCATACTCATAGGCTGTCAATTTTTGATAGACAGACTTATCACGAAAATAGAAAAAAGCGATAAGCAATAACATCACCAAAGCAAAGGCAATAAAGACGACCATATCCAATATCATGATAGCTTCTTTGCTTTGGCTTCGCGTATCATGACACGCTCTCTTGCTGTCACATAGGTCGCCCAGTCGCGTTCATCTTTTTCATGGATGTTACTAATGCTAGCCACATTGTCTGAGAGGGCATTGAGGAAAAGTGGTATCTCACGCTTGGGAAAAACTGGCATCTCCACACGCGCATAATACCTCTCTCCTGCTACAAAGAGATTTTCTTCTATCATGATATGCTCAAAGCCAATATTGTTTATCATCGTATGCTCACGGAGTGTGAGATGCGCTTTCTCTTCACCCTTGATGATATCTGTGAGTCTATCTACTTTTTTGTGTAGTTCCACAAGCAGGGTCAAAAGCACTTGATCGCTCTCACCTGTCTCTCCTCTGGCTTTTGCAAGTTTGAGCCATTGCCCTACGGGATCTTCTTCAAATTCGGAGAGGGCATTGTACTCTTTGGAAAAAATCTTTTCTTTTTCACCCACTTTTTCAAAATGAATCTTCAGAGGTGCTACGACAAATCTAATATCATTCATTTAAAATACCTCATCAATTATCACAAAAATTAAAAATATTATACCAAGGTATCCATTAAGGGTAAAAAATGCTCTATCAATCTTGGTAAAATCTTTGGAGACGATACGATGCTCAGCGCTCAAAATCACGGCTGAAACCAAAACCGCCATATAGATAAAAATGCCGCTTTGTGAAGTGTAAGCAAATCCAGCCCAAAAAAGCACCGCCAAAGCGTGAAAGATGCGAGAAAATAGCATCGTCTTTTGCGCACCAAATTTAGAAGGGATAGAGTGGAGTTTGTTCGCTTTGTCAAACTCGATATCTTGCAGCGAATAGAGCAAGTCAAACCCAGCCACCCAAAACATCACACCAATCGCCAACAAAACCGACCAAAGCGTGATTCTCCCCTCAACCGCCACCACACCAGCGATAGGAGCAAGTCCCAAAGAAAGCCCCAAAACCAAGTGCGCCAAAGAAGAGAAACGCTTAAAGAGAGAATACCCACCAAGGATGATGATGATAGGAAAAGCGAGCCAAAATGCCAAATCATTGATGAGATAGGCTATCATGATAAAGAGAAGTGCATTGATAAGCGTAAAGAGAAAAATAGACTTTTTATCCAGTCGTCCATCCACAGAAGGACGCGAAGCAGTACGGGGGTTTTCACGGTCGATGTCGATATCGACATAACGGTTAAATCCCATCGCAAAGTTTCTCGCACTCACCGCCGCCGCGATACCAAGAAAAAAGAGTTTCCATCCAAACCACCCTTTGGCAGCCACAAGCATCGCGATAAAGATAAAAGGGAGGGAAAATATAGAGTGTTTGAACATCACAAGTTCGTTCAAATCACCAAGCAACTTCAGAAATTTTTGCAATCTTTTCCCTTGAATATTTAAATAATTGTGTATTGTACTGAAAGAGAGATAAAAAGTAACATACATTTGGTAAAAATATATTTACCAAATGTATTGTTTTTAGTTTGTTTTGATATTTTTGTGTGCTACGGCTGTTTTACCTTCGTTGTCTGTAACGGTCAATGTGACATTGATTTCTCCATTGTTGATAGCTTCATTCAAACAAGTATTGTTCGTATCTGTGTGAACAAATCGAAATTTCATCAATGAAGCTGTCTTGTTGATATCAACACAACTATCAATAAAAGTATGTGAAACACTCCATGCATACTGTGAGATACTTTGATTATTTTCATCATTATCCTGACTTTTTGAACCATCATAGATAAAAGGGTCAGCCACTGTGGTTCTACTACCACCACCAACTGTATAAGCATCTGTTACCGCTGCATAAGTGTGTGTCGTTGCATTTAACTCTATCACTGCTGTTGGATCCGCATATACGATTGGATTGCCTTGTTTATCTACACCTTTTGGATGACTTCTATCATCACCACAGCCACTCAATACTACTGTTACAACCGCTGCTGCTATTAGGCTATTTTTTATACTTATCATGATATCTCCTTAGTGTCTGATGACGGCTTCAATTCTACGATTTTGAGCGCGTCCCTCTGCTGTTGCATTATCTGCTACTGGATTGGCTGAACCTTTACCATAAGCTCTCACATATCGCTTTTCTAAACCTTCTGCTATCAAGGCTTTACGCACGGCAAATGCTCTTTTGGACGAAAGTTCTTTATTTTTTTGTGCATTCCCACTACTATCTGTATATCCATAGATAGAAACAATCGTGCCTTTTGGCATATTTTTGATATGTTGTGCAAATTCTTTGAGTTTACCCATAGACTCTTTTTTAATCGTTGCTGAGCTAGTCTCAAAATTGATATGTAGATTGATATTGCCTGCACAACCACTTGCATCTACTTTTGCACCTGTTTTTGTATTTGGACAGACATCGATATCATCTGTCACGCCATCATTGTCACTATCAAGTACCGTGATGATTGGACATCCTCTTTCACTCACTGTCATATTTTCATCTAGTTTTGTATTTGGACAATCATCTCTATCATCAGGCACACCATCTTTATCACTATCTAAAATAATAACTTCTTTCACTACTTTTTCTATAGCACAACCGCTAGCATCTACTTTTGCACCAGCAGGTGTATTGGCACATAAATCTATCTTGTCTTTTACCCCATCATGATCACTATCTAAGCTCATGATGACTTTCTGCTTTGGTGCGACTACCCTACCACCAAATGGGAAATTTAATCCTACCATCGCTGTAAATTCATTGTCTTCATCATCTGAAGCATTGTTTGAGTCAAAAACTTGCAATGCTTTAAATTCAGCGACAAGCTTGACGCTTTCTGCAAGTGCATACTTTGCCCCTATACCACCTTGAAAAAATGGTAATGAATCAAAAGTATCCGTTCCATCCACGACATACTCATATCCAAGACCACCAAAAAGATAAAGCTCATGCGCTAACCCACCCATACCGAACTCTTTGGAATATTGCGCATTTAAAGCCGTTTGAATGAGTGAACTCACGCCACCCCATCTATCTTTATCATTTATCATGACATATGCTAAATCCACCCTTGGTTTGAGTGCATAACCCAAATCAAAAGAGAAATCTCCCGCAAGTGTGTGATTTTTAAAATTTAGTCCATCCGCATTATCAAGGCTTGTTAGCCCATACTTCAACGACACATCATAATCACTCTGTGCAAGCAAGCTAGAAGTTGCCAATACAGAGGCTAAAAAAAGAGAAAGCTTTTTTATCATCATCATTCCTTTAATATAAAATTTTAATCATTTTACATAAGTAAGACTAAAAAGTAAATTATTTTATACTTAAAATATATTTAAATAAATTATTTAATACTTTAAAGTTAATTTATCTTTTGCCGATTTACGAACATAATAACTTTTAGGGAGTCATATTAAGATGAAAAAAACGATCTTACTCAGCAGTATAGCGATTGTCACAATCTTAGGAATCAGTGCTTGTGACAGTACAGAAAAATATAGTAGACATGATGTAGAGACAACGATAGGGGGAAATCCAGGTGGCACACCTACAAATGGTGTTGTCACTGACAATCCTGCACCATTTAAACCTATTGAAAATCCAGTGGGTACGATTACACCACCTGATACGAATGGTACAACAACTTCAGATAGCAATAATAGTGCTACTATTAAAACGATTTTGGGTACTTATAGTGTAAAGATTACACCAGAGTATGATTCTATCACCGCAGGACAGACGCAAAATATCCATTATGAAATCACAAACTTCTTTACCAAAAAACCAGCCGATGATAGTGTCGTAAATTATATAAAATTTGAAATAGATAAAAAACATGCAGAATTTTTTGATCCACAAGGCAGACATGGCGATACGATAGAGTTTAAAAATGCCAAAGCAACAGGGGATATCGCTATCAAAAGCACCAACTTATCTGGTCAAGTCCCGATAAACTTCAATGCGGTAATAGACAATACAGATATCAACTTAACGCAGAGCTTGCCCGTAGTCATAGAGAAAAATAAAAGTTCTAGTATGGCGAT
>CAZCUH010000107.1:1495-5338 GCA_964501795.1 uncultured Sulfurospirillum sp. | reverse complement strand
AAATCTATATTTATGCCAATAAAGCGAAGATGATAGATCGCTGTAAATGATATTAATCATTCTTGGATATAATGACTAAAACAGACATAAAGGATATATCATGATACAAACAAAATTTTTAGCTCCTCTCGTCATCATCCCACTTCTTAGTGGTTGTGTGTCGCAAATGCCCCAAGCCGTGCAAGGGGAAAAGACACAAAGTGGTGCCGCTATCGGTGCTGTAGCTGGTGCGATACTAGGTGCCGTCACAAGTAAACATCACAAAGGTAAAAATGCAGCCATTGGTGCAGCAGCAGGTGCCACACTAGGTGGTGTTATTGGATACAATATGGACCAACAGGCAGCAGAAGTCGCTAAAGCACTAGATACACAAGTAGATAACTCCCCAGGAGCAGAACTCAACAGAGATAGTGATATCATCGTCACTAACAATGAAAAATTTGTCAAGATTACTTTCAGAGAAGCGATGATGTTCCCAACAGGTTCTTCCCATCTAACCCCTTCAGCACGATCAAAAATTTATAAACTGGTTGATATTTTAAAAAACTATCCAACAACACTCGTACAAGTAGTGGGACATACAGACAACAGAGGCTCTCATACCTTTAACCAAAGACTTTCTGAAAAACGCGCTGGCAATGTTGCCAATCTCATCCGTCAAGGTGGTATCAACAATAGTATCTATAAAAGAGGTTGTTCTTTTGACAAACCTGTAGTACCCAATACCACTCCAGCCAATATGAGTCTTAATAGACGCGTAGAAATTTTCCTCTATCCTAGTAAAGAATTTGTTGTGGATCAATGTATTTAACCATACTTTAAGGATAAAAAAATATACTGAAAGCAACATTAAATAAAAAGGATAAAAAAATGAAAAAAATTTTACTTAGTTCGATACTTTTAGGTGCTTTCTTTGCTGGATGTGGTGGAAGTAGTTCTTGTTGTAGCGCCTCAGCGTCAAAAGCACCAGTGCTTGAGAATAAGCAACAACCTATTAAAGAGTCTGGTCAAAAAGAGAAAGCACCCGCGAGTGTGGCACCTACTGCCATCATTACACTCACTGATTCTGCTGGAAGATTAAAAGTGCATACCAATCATACCTTCTCTTGTGCAGATAGTCATGATAATGACTCACTTGGAAGTGGTAAAGAGATTGTCTCTTGCGAATGGAGTATTCAAAGCTACAAACAAGATGCAAATGGTGATTTAGTACCATATAGAAACTGTACTGATGATGTCATGAATGATAAACCTATCTATATCTGTGATAAAGTAGTCAAAATTGTGGCAACACTAAAAGTCACAGATAATGATGGTGAGACAGATGTCACCACAACTGAATATCTAGACTTTGATAAATAAGACACTATGTAAGAGAGCATTTTCTCTCTTACATCTCTAGCTTCTCTTTTATATCTTCAATATTTTCAACCACTATCGTTGCATCACTTGACGCTTTGCATGAAGATACGAGTACCTGCCTCATGCCTGCCTTTTTACCAGCTTCTACATCTGACTCTTTATCACCAATCATCCATGAATTTTTCATATCTATATTGAATTGTTTTTTAGCAGCTTTAAACATGCCTATCTTGGGTTTACGGCACTTGCACTTATCTTGGGGCGCATGAGGGCAATGAAAAACGGCGTCAATTTTGATGCCCTCTTTTTGCAAAGTCTCTACCATATAGCTCGTCAGCTGCATATAATCCTCTTGCGTATAATATCCCCGTGCGATACCCGATTGATTTGTCACCACAATAAGTAAATAACCTTGCGCTTGTAAAAAAGCTAGTAAGTCAAAGATACCAGCGTTAAATTCAAAATCTTCAACTTTAAAAACATATCCATGATCGACATTGATGATACCATCGCGATCAAGAAAGATAGCTTTTTTTTGATCTTTTTTAGAGTTCATGTTTCAAATCATTTTCTAAAAAAGATTTTTCATCTTCATTTTCAAATTTTGGATTTTTATGATGCAAGATATAATCTGCCATCATGATATATTTCATCCCCTCTTTGGGATTGTTAAGTTCATTTTTCAGCACTTTACCATAGTAGTAATTGGCATAAAAATCATAAGGATTTTTTTCTACTATCTTTTTGAGTAGGGCTGCTGATTTTTTCATCTGCTCCAAATTTCCATAACATAGAGCCAAAAGAGTCTCTATCTTGGTTTGATTATTCTTTAATTTCAAGCTCTCTAAAAAGGCTTCTTGTGCCTCTTTAAAAATCCCCATATCAAAATAGGTATTTCCTAACTCATTCCACAGTTCTGCATCCGCATTTTTCTGCGCTAATTCTTTGAGGCGACTAAGCCTCAGTGCCAAATCCAATACCTTTGAGATATTTCTCTTCTCAACATACGAGGGATTGAGTGTATAAGCTCGACGCACTAAATCAAAGCCCCGTGCTACCTTGTCATTTCGAAAATAGAGAGAAGCGAGTTTTAACATACAGGATACATTGTTAGGATTATGATGCAGGATTTTTTCTAGATAAGTTTGTTCTGAAGCCGTTTTGCTCTCTTCAATGAAGTAATACTCTTTACAGACAGGAAAATCTGTCGCATGCGCTTGTTGCCAACCAAAAAGAAGCGATACAAATGTAAGAAAAGTGCTACGATTTTTAATCAAGTCTTCACTGCCTTCAATCCATCACCAAAACATGCGTCCATATCCTAGCAAAATAGTCATTTTATTTTTACTGCAATATTATATAGGATATTGATTAAGATTGATTATTCTTTTCTTTTAATTTATTATATTTAAGCTAATATCAAGCTATTAATTAATCAGGTGGGGAGTAACTTTTCTCTCTATTTTGCGCTGCCTTTTTTTTATCTTCCATGCTAGCTGCATCTCTTAAAGCATCTTCATCATCAAACTTTGTTGCCCCCAAAAACTTCTTTTCATCATCAAATTGTCCTGTCTTGACACCCCACAACAAGGCAACTAAGCCAAGTACCCCTAAAAAAGTAGAGACGCCAATCATCATCGCTATAATAGAACTACTCATCAAAATCCTTTTTTTATTCTCACGGCATTTGCTATCACAAGCAGAGAGCTTAGTGACATCGAAAGTGCTGCAACTAATGGTATCACATATCCCATAACAGCGAGAGGAATTGTAATCAAATTATAGAGCAGTGAGATACTTAAATTTTGCTTGATATTGGTATAAGTTTTTTTACTTAATTTATGAGCAAGGGCTAAAGCTTGCATACTATCATCTAAAAGCACCACATCACTCACCTCTACCGAGATATCTGCTCCCGAACCCATAGCGATAGCGATATCACTCTTTGAGAGAGCCAAAGCATCATTTATCCCATCACCTACCATGATAACGATTTTTCCCTTATCATGATAGTCATCGACGACGGCTGCCTTATCTTCTGGATACAAGGAGTGTTTAAACGCTTTTATCCCTACTTCTTGGGCAATTTTTTGGGCAATTTTTTCGTGATCACCTGTCAGCATCACGATCTCTACACCACGCTGGGCTATCTCATCTAACGCTTCTTTGGCATCTGCTTTGATACGATCTTCCAAGGCAAAGATATCGACTACCTCGCCATCAATCGCAAAGATAAAGAGTGAGCCTTCTGCATTGATTTGCAAGTTAGCCTCTTCAAAGAGCGCACGATTGCCACCTTTTAGCTCCTTGCCTTCATAAAAAGCACGAAGCCCTTTGGCTTGGAGATGTTTACTATCCTCCAAAAGAAGAATCTCTAGCATATCATGATGGCGTTCTAAGTAACTTGCTATCCCCTTTGAGATGGGGTGAGAAGAACTTTTAACCAACGAATAGAGAAGATTGATATCATAGGGTTTTACC
>CAZCUH010000107.1:0-1395 GCA_964501795.1 uncultured Sulfurospirillum sp. | reverse complement strand
ATGCGTGGTTTTTTGGTAAGTGAACTCTCTAACAAAGAGACGATAGTGCTAAGCCGAGAATCTCCATACACCTTGCTTGCCCGATAACGCACCACCGAATCAAGCGAAATCGCACCTGAAGTGAGCAAATCATCTTTTTGTTTATAAATAGGACGCGACTCGCCGGTGAGCGAAGCTTCATCAAAAGATCCATCTCCACTTATCATGACACCATCTATGACGATTTTATCACCTGCTCGCACTTCGATGATATCCCCTACTTCGACCTCTTCTACCCCAACTATCACCTTCTCATCTGCCCGTACTACTGTGACTTGTGTAGGAAGTGAGGAGGTAATGGTATCGAGCGTATCTACCGCTTTTTTACGGCTGAGCACTTCGAGATATTTGCCTACAAAGACAAAGGTGATAATCATCACCACCGAATCAAAATAACTCTCACCCTCACCTGTCATCATCGCATAGATAGAATACACATACGCCAATGATGCTCCCGTTGCCACTAAAAAGTCCATATTGATAAAGCGGTTTTTCAATCCAAAATAGGCACCTTTAAAGTAAATCCATCCCGTATAAAAGAGTACTGGCGTAGCCAAGACAAACTCTGCGACTTGCATGATAAACTTGATATCACTACGCATCCCTGTAAAGTATCCACTATACTGTGCTATGGCCAGCCACATGATATTCATCGTAGCAAAAACCCCTACTAAAAGACGCATATAATAATCTTTTCGGTTAGCATTGGCTTTTTGTTCTTGGAGTGAGGCGTCGTAAGGATAGGCATTGTAGCCGATAGATTGGATTTTGAGTAAGATATTAGAGAGTTTGAGTTGCGATGGATCCCATACAATTTTGGCTTTGTGGTTGGTGTAATTTATCTCAGCTTCGATGATACCATCTGTCTTATGAAGCACTTTTTCATTGAGCCAGACACAAGCAGAGCAGTGAATTCCCTCGATGATAAGTGATATTTCACAGAGACCATCCACCTCTTTGATATACTTTTTAGCAAATCCCTCATGGTCATATTTACTCAAATCTTCAGCAATCTCACCCGCAGGCTCTAGCTTGGTGCTACCTACTTTATCATAAAAATCTTCCAGACCTTCTTCGTTTAAGAGATGATAAACACCCTGACAACCCTTGCAACAGAAAAACTTCTCTTCCTCTCCTATCACTTCACAGATGAGCACCTCTTTATCAAATTCTAAATGGCAGTGTGTGCAGGGGATTTTATTCATGGGTGCAAGTATACTACAAAATCTCTTTAACCCGTCCTACTTCCCCACTCATGAGGCGTACTTTGATGCCGTGGGGATGAGAGGGCGAATTGGTGAGTATATCTCTCACTACTCCCTCGGTTAATACGCCAGAGCGCTGGTCTTGTTTGAG
>CAZCUH010000106.1:0-5382 GCA_964501795.1 uncultured Sulfurospirillum sp. | reverse complement strand
CTAAAAAAGGTTCTATTGTGCTACTCTACCAAGAAGAAGATGGTTTTTATTTCAACTCTGATAGCCATTTTCTTTTTGACTTTCTCTCAGAGTTTAAACCCAAAGGAAAAGTGCTTGATGTGGGGTGTGGTTGTGGAATACTAGGGCTTTTGACTGCGAGGGATTTTCCTATCTCATTGCACGCTATCGATGCACAAGCACATAATATCACGCTTACAGGGCACAATGCTCGCGTCAATAAACTTCAAGTGTGTACCTATCATGATGACTTTCTTAGCCATGATTTTCAAGAGAAATTTGATTTCATTATCTCCAATCCTCCCTACTATCATGATGGCGTGAGCAAATCAGACAATAGCGTCATGCACATCAGTCGCTACAACGAGCATCTCCCCTTAGAAAAGATGATACAAAAAGTCAATAGCATCATCGCGCCACGGGGGCATTTCATCTTTTGCTATGATGCCAAGCAATTACAAGCTATCATGATAGCGCTAGAGGGGGCAAAATTGCGTGTCGAAGATATCCGTTTTGTCCATGGCAGGGTCAACAAAGCAAGTAGCCTTATCATGATACATGCTAGAAAAGGCTCCAATGCCCTTACCAAGGTTCACCCTCCTCTCATCCATTTTCAAAATGAGCAAAACAGCCAAGAAGCAAAAAATATTTACCAAAAGACAAGGACATATAGTATAAAATGCAAGACAAGATGACAAAAGAGAACTTTAACTTTGCCTTTAATCCCAGTGCCTGTGAAACCTGCGAAGGAAACTGCTGCATCGGAGAGAGTGGCTATGTCTGGGTCACTCCAGCAGAGATAAAAGCCATTGCCACACATCTAGGGCTAGATGAAGAGGTATTTCGTGCCAAACATCTACGAAAAGTAGGCTATCGTTACTCTCTCAAAGAGAATAAGCTAGGGGAAAGCTATGAGTGTGCGTTTTTTGATAAAAACAAACGCCAATGTAGCATCTATGAGGTACGCCCTAGCCAGTGTCGGTCATTCCCTTTTTGGGACTATTTTAAAGAACATATAACAGAGGTGGAAGAAGAGTGTCCCGGTATTATTCGCTTATAATTTTTACACTATTGTTGACAAGTTGTTCTGTCAAAAGTGCCAGTAAACTTACCTCCGCACCCCTGAGCACACAGACCCCTAATCTACACTACAATCAGTGTGACCTATACCAAATCTATGCACTAGATGCACAGTATCGTGGTGATTATGAAGATGCTGCTAGCTACTTTGAAAAATGCTACAAGATAGATAAAAAGCCTCTCTATATCCGCGAAGCCATCCGCAATCGTATCCTCTTAAAGGATTATAAAGAGATCAAAAGATTGCTCGATATTGCCCTTCGTGCTTATCCCAATGATACAGTTTTACAACGCTACGAGGCTGCTTATTATCTCGATATGCACCAGTACAAAAAGGCACAAAAGATACTTAAAAATCTTATAAAGCTTGAAAATGATCCAAGCGACAAGGCGCTTTTAGCCTCTACCCAACTAGGACTTGGAGAGACAAAAAAAGCTTTAAGGTACTACCAAAAAGCCTACAAAAAAGAGCAAAATGCCAAAACACTCATTCCCCTTGTCAATCTTCTCTACTATGATTTGGGCAAAAAGTCTAAGGCAAAACAATTGCTCAACTCGCATGTTGATTTTATAGGCTGTGATGTGGCAGTGTGCTACAAACTCTTGGAGATTTATCAAAAAGAGCAAAATGTCAAAGGACTTTTAAGCACTGCCAAAAAGCTTTATGCAAAAACAGGCAAAAAATCCTTTGCAAAGATGATTTTAAAAATTTACAGTTACAACAAGGATACACAAGGCATCATCGCATTTTTAGAAAAATCACACTTTGATGATACGGCACTCCTAGAATGGTATGTCAGAGAGAAACAGTTTCACAAAGCCGCCACATTGGCAAAAAAGCTCTATCATGATACACAAGATTTGCACTTTCTTGCCCAAATGGCGATGATAGAGTATGAATCCCATGAGGATGGCAAAGACCCAAAAGTCTTAAAGCGTGTAGAAACAAAGTTTGAAAAAGTCATCCAAACACTCAATGACCCCTCATACAATAACTTTTATGGCTATATCTTGATAGACCACGAGATCGATATCCCTAAAGGAATAGCACTCGTACAAAAAGCACTTGATAAAGCACCCAATGCGCCCTATTATATAGATTCATTGGCGTGGGGTTACTTTAAGCAAGGTGAATGTCAAAAAGCCTATGATACGATTTATCCTATCATGATGCTTGTTAATGAGCCAGAGATAACAGAACACTATAAAAAGATAAAAGCTTGCAAAGAAGGAAAACAGTGATATTAGACGATATACTCAAAAAGACCAAAGAAGATGTCAAAAAACGCGAAAAAGAGTTCTCACTTGATTGGTTGGGACGCTCCCTAGCCTTCAACCCCTACGCACCACGCGATGTCAAAGAATACCTAGCTTCTACAAAAGAAGACCCTTACAAAATCATCGCAGAAGTCAAGAAAGCCAGCCCTAGCAAAGGGATCATCCGTGAAGATTTTGACCCACTCTTTATCGCCCAAGAGTACACCAAAGCACAAGTCGATATGATTTCTGTGCTTACCGAACCACACTTTTTTCAGGGCAATTTAGAATACCTCACAGGGATTCGACGCTATGTGCCAACCCCCTTGCTTCGTAAAGATTTTATCTTTTGTGAGTATCAACTCGTAGAATCTTTAGCCTATGGAGCGGATTGTGTTCTACTTATCGCGAAGATGCTCACAAAAAAAGAGCTTAAAGATTTGCTCAATTATACTTGGCACTTGGGGATGAATGCCCTTGTGGAAGTCCACGACAAAGAAGATTTGACAAAAGCGATTTACGCGGGTGCGGATATCATCGGCGTCAATCATCGAAACCTCGATACTTTTGAGATGGATATGACCCTCACTGAAAAGCTCATGCCTCTCATCCCAAATGGTAAAATCATCGTCGCAGAGAGTGGCATAAACGACAAAGAGACGATTGTTGCGCTGAACAAAATCGGCGTAGATGCCTTTTTGATTGGGGAGCATTTCATGCGACAAGCAGATATCGCTGAAAGTGTGAAGAGCCTTAAAGATGTCTAAACTCGTCTCCTTGATTGAGATGCTGACGCGTTTTTTTGCGCGTTTGGCTGGTATCTTGGTCGTGGCACTGAGTCTGCTTATCCTCTATCAAGCTATCAATCGTTACCTCTTTAATGACTCCTCTGTCATGATAGGCGAACTACAATGGCATCTTTTTGATATCATCTTTTTGCTAGGACTCTCTTATGCACTTCAGAGTGATAAACATGTCAGAGTCGATATCTTTTATGCCAATTTTACACCTAAAACAAAAGCCATCATCAACATCCTCTCACAGCTTTTTCTCGTCTTACCCTTTGTCGCTATCATTCTCTATACGGGTTATACCCTGGTGGAGATGAGTTACCTGCAACACGAAGCCTCTCCCAATCCAGGGGGACTCACGCATCGCTATCTCATCAAAGCTATGATACTTGTGGGTTTTGTACTTTTGGGGCTACAAAGTATCGCAGAGATTTATAAAAATATCAAGAGGCTATCATGATAGCCATCATTATGTTTGTCACAGCATTAGCCCTGCTGCTTATCGGATTTCCTGTGGCATTTGCCTTTGGTTCCGCAGCTATCTTTACGGCTTATTTTACGCCTGATGTAGGGATAGAGGTTTTTAATCTTCTCCCTTTTCGCATCTACGGCATCATGCAAAATTTTGGTCTCATTGCCGTACCACTTTTTATCTTCATGGGCTTGATACTAGAAAGAAGTAAAATTGCGGAAGCGATGCTACTCTCTATCGGCAAACTCTTTGGCTCAGTGCGTGGAGGTTTGGCGATAAGTACGGTGCTTGTCGGTGCGGTGCTCGCTGCAAGTACAGGAATCGTCGGTGCATCGGTGGTGATGATGTCTGTGATATCCTTGCCTATCATGATAGAGCACGGCTACTCCAAATCCCTAGCCTCTGGTACCATTGCCGCGTCAGGCACACTAGGGCAAATCGTCCCTCCCTCCATCGTTCTCATCATCTTGGGTGATGTGATGAGTGTGGATGTTGGCGCACTCTTTCGCGCAGCCCTTGCGCCTGCTCTTTTGCTGATTTTACTCTATATCCTCTATATCCTCATCACCTCTTGGATCAATCCTCGCATCGCCCCTGCTATCAAAAGTGATGTACCACGCCCTATCATGATAGCTAGCGCCATCAAAGCGATTATCCCCCCTGCACTACTTATCATGATAGTGCTAGGTTCTATCTTTATGGGGATTGCCACCCCGACAGAATCCGCTGCTTTTGGCTCTATCGGTGCGATTGTCTTGACCTTAGCAAATGGCTCGTTTCGTTTTTCTACCTTGCGTTATGCCGCTATGGAGACGGTGAAGATGACAGCGATGATATTTATGATTCTTATCGGTGCGACTGCTTTTTCACTGGTCTTTAATGAAGCAGGTGGTGGCGATATCGTCTTGCAATTTTTCTCAGAAGATATCTCAAGCAAATGGGGCTTTATCATGATAGCGATGTTGGCGATATTTATCTTGGGATTTTTTGTCGATTTTTTAGAAATCAGCTTCATCATCATCCCTATCTTGATGCCTATCGTCGCCCACTTTCATATCGACCCACTCTGGTTTGCTATATTGGTAGCGATGAACCTGCAAGCCTCCTTTCTCACGCCACCTTTTGGCTTTGCCCTCTTTTATCTCAAAGGTGCAGCGGGAAATAAGGTCAGTACGGGAGAGATTTATAGAGGTGTGTTACCGTTTATCGGATTGCAGATTGTGGCATTGGGGATATTGATGGCATTTCCGGGGATTATTTCCCTATTTTAGGGGAATTTACTTCCCCTTTGCCTGTTGAATGGAGTGGATATATTGATAATCTATCATGATATGTTTTTGTTGTGGCAGATGTGATGCGAGTGCATTGATGACGCTTGTAAAATCATCAAAGAGATAGTTTGCCATAGAACCTGGGATGGGGTTGATTTCATTGAGTAGTATTTTGCCATCTACGACAAAAAAGTCACAACGAATCAATGCACCTTCAAACAGTTTGCCATACACACGCTGAAAAGTTTTTTTGAGATTCTCTTCAAGATAACTGTCGATATTGGCTGCTTGCACCCGTGAAGTACGGGAGAAATCAAGATATTTTTTATCAAAATCCAAAAACTCCTCTTTTTGGGGTTCTTCTATCATAGAGAGGATGAACTCGCCCGCTTTACACCCCGCGACATTGTACTCTTTGACACCCTCGATAAAGGGCTCTACCAATACCTCATCGTCAAATTCATACGCCACATCTAGTGCATACTCTAGCTCT
>CAZCUH010000105.1:0-5383 GCA_964501795.1 uncultured Sulfurospirillum sp. | reverse complement strand
TTTGGACTTCTATCCAAGAAAGGCAGAAGAAAGAAAATGACTTGCGCAAATGCAAAGGCAATCAATCCAATATTTTTAGAGAAAGGTCTTAAAATCTCATATGACCACAAGAAGTACCATTCAGGATAGATATGTGGCGGTGTTTTGAGTCCATTGGCTTTATCAAAGTTGACTGGATCGAGTGCAAACTCATAATGATAAAATACCAAATAGAAGAAGAAGACCATAAAGACACCAACAACAAAGATATCTTTTGAGAGGAAATCCCATTTAAATCGGATAACTTTTGCATCTTTTGTATCGCCAGCAAGGTATTTTTTGCTCTCAACACCAAAGTCAATTTCTTCACCATCTTGGTTATTGACATGTGGGATACGAAGTGCACCAAAGTGAAGCACAATGATACCAATAATTGCCAATGGCACAAGCAATACATGAAGCATAAAGAAACGGGTTAAGAAAGCATCTCCTGGTACATAATCACCACGAATCCACTCTACAAGACCGTTAAATTCAAATGAACCCATGCTAAAGAGATTGGTGATAACCATACCAGCCCAATAAGACATCTGTCCCCATGGAAGCATATATCCAGAAAATGCTTCAGCTGAAAATGCTACAAAGAGTAACATACCAGAGATCCAAATCATCTCACGCCCCTGTTTATAAGAACCATAATAGATACCAGTAAACATATGTATATAGATAACTAGGAAAATAACGGATGCTGCTACACCATGTATATGTCGCCATAACCAACCATAGCCAACCTCTGTCATGATAGTGTAGTTTACAGAATCAAATGCTAGATTTACATCTGGTTTGTAGTACATCAATAAAAAAATACCTGAAATCAAAAGTAAGCCAAATAGTATAGCAAGTACCATACCCATAGCCCACAAGAAGTTGATATTTTTTGGAATCCAATACTCAGTCGAAAGCACACGATCGAGAGTATTTACAGCGAGTCTATCGTCTAACCATTTGTTTGAAAATGGAAATGATTTTTCAAATTTTGCCACTTATCTCTCCTTTATGCTATTAAGCCGTCGGCTTTCATTTTCTTATACTCTTCACCCTCTTCACCAAGTACTAATTTTGTACCATCCACTTTAAATGGAGGAATAACGAGTGGGCTAGGAGGTGGTGATTTGAGAACTTCACCATTTGCATCGAATTGTCCGCCATGACAAGCACAATGAAATTCATGAACATCTGCAACATAAGCAGGGATACAACCCAAGTGTGTGCATAAACCAATCGCAACAAAATATTTATCATCACCAACTGTAATATCTCTTGGGCTTGACTTCATATCTTTAGAGTGTTTAAGAACGAAGATAGGTTTTCCTCTCCATTTTTCAACATTTAGCACATTTTCTTGTGCACCTGATAAATCAATCGTTGTAAATCCTGCAGCTTTAACGCTTGGAAGTGGATCCCAAGTGCGTTTCATCGCTCCAAGTGCGGCAACGCCACCCGCAGCAGTAAATAGTCCTAAAGACATACCGAGAAAACTTCTTCTCTCTTTTTTTACAGCCATTTGCTCTCCTTTTAAAAATGTCTAAACATTATATTCCTTTTTTTCTTTTAGAATAATTAACAAAATGTAAACTATTTATAAATAAAAGTGATATAATATCCACATGTTTACAGGATTGATTAGAGAACAAGCAAAAGTGATATCTTTTAGCAATAATTTTTTAGTATTGTCTGCGGGCTATAAGCCTAAAATTGGGGATAGTATCGCTGTTAATGGCATTTGCTTGACAGTGGTGGCGCTCAATGGGGAGCAATTTACCGTCGAGCTTTCCCCCGAAACCAAAAAAATCATCGCAGTAGAAAATTTGAAACATTTTGTGCATATGGAGCCAGCGATGGCGATGCATGATCGCTTGGAGGGGCATATCGTACAAGGTCATGCTGATTGTGTGGGTGAAGTGATAAAGATAGAGAAAAAAGAGAATGCCTATGATTTTTATATCAAGGTTCCCAAAGCACAGCTGAAATTTGTCGTGCCCAAGGGAAGTATCGCGATAGATGGCGTGAGTCTGACTGTCAATGATGTCTATCATGATAGCTTTCGCTTGACTATTATTCCGCATACGATTGAGAATACTTTGATAAAAAATTATAACATAGGCACAAGGGTCAATGTGGAGACCGATATGTTTGCACGGTATCTCTATCATATGTTCAAAGGTGAAAAATCACTCTCCTGGGATGATGTTGATAGGATTATGGCGCGTTATTGATGGAGTTTGGAAAATTTAGAAAGTATGAGCATGAACTGTTTCATATCGTAACAGATCGTTATGGAGGTGTCAGCAAGAAACCTTTTGACTCTCTCAATCTCGCACTACATGTCGGAGATGAGATCAAAGATGTGCTAGAAAATAGGATTCGTGTGGGTGAAAAATATGATTTCTCACTCAAAAATCTCATCTACATGGAGCAAGTGCACGGCAATCATGTCGTTGTCATTGAAGATGCGATGCACAACAAGATAGAAGATTGTGATGCCTTGATAAGCAATCAGAGAAAAATCCCGCTGATGGTGATGGTAGCGGATTGTATCCCTATCATGATGTATGACCCAGTAAAAAAAGTTATTGCCGTAGCACATGCAGGACGCAATGGGACATTTTTGCGTATTGCGCAGAAAACTATTTTAAAGATGCAAGAGAGATATGGGTGCGCTAGTGAAGATATCATGATAGGGATGGGACCTGCTATCCAAGCTTGTTGTTATGAAGTGGGCAAAGATTTAGCCGATATAGCTACTAAGAACTTTGGTGAAGGCTTTGTCATGATAGAAGATGAAAAATATTATTTGGATTTACAAGCACTTAACCTCTCTTTGCTTTTAGAGAGTGGTATCAAAAAAGAAAATATTGAGATTTCTTCGACTTGCACTGCCTGTGATGAGAACTATTTTTCTTATAGAAGAGAGGGTAAAACTGGTAGATTTGCTGGCTTTATCATGATGCGATGAAGCAAGAGAAAGCAGTCGCACTCAAATATGACAAATCAGGACAAGGTGCGCCAAAAGTCGTTGCCAAAGGGCAGGGTGAAATTGCCCAAAAAATAAAAGAAAAAGCCCAAGAATTTGAGGTACCCATTTTTAAAAATGAAGCCTTAGCAGCGTCACTTTTAAATCTAGACTTGGATGAGCAGATACCTGAAAATCTCTATAAGGCAGTCGCTGAAGTTTTTGTATGGTTGATGCAGAGTGAAAAGAGAGCTACTTCACAGAAATAGGGGCAGGTTTACCGATATAGTAGCCTTGTGCATAGTCGATACCAAGATGTTTGACTTTGTCAAATATCGCTTCTGAAGAGACAAACTCCGCAATGGTTTTGACACCTAACTCTTTGGCAAATGAGATGATGGTTTTGGTAACGATTTCGTTTTCTTTATTGGTATCTATATTTTTTATCAAAGAGCCATCTATCTTGATATAGTCGATATCGAGTTTTAAGAGTTGTTCAAAGTTTGAATACCCTGAACCAAAATCATCGATAGCAACAGAGCAGTTAAGGGCTTTTATTTTTTTGATAAAGTTGGCTACTTTTGTGTAGTTTAGTATCTCATTGGTTTCTAGGATTTCAAAAGTGATGAGATGTGTAAAAGGGTGGCGTTGGAGTTTTCTGAGGATAAAGTTAGCCACTTTGGTG
Organism: uncultured Sulfurospirillum sp.; assembly: GCA_964501795.1. Classification (GTDB taxonomy): domain Bacteria; phylum Campylobacterota; class Campylobacteria; order Campylobacterales; family QNZT01; genus JANTGR01. Next base: position 1,706 of record CAZCUH010000105.1, on the reverse strand, counting down.
TTGGTGATATCATCAATAGAGATGTTGATTGTGATAGGTTGCTGTAAAAACTCTAAGCGTTTGAGACTTCCTGTTACCATAGCTTTGGTCAATTCTGGGTAGAGTTTGGACTGTTTAGAAAGCTCCAAAAATTCTGCTGGTCTTTGATAACTGTTGTCTTCGTTTTGAATACGAATGAGGGATTCAAACTTCTCTATTTGATCTGTTTTGATGTTTAAAATCGGCTGGAAAAATGGAACAATTCTATCATCCAGGAGTGCTTTTTTAATATCCTTATTGATTTGGAGATTTTGTAGGTATCGTTTCTCTTGTCTATTTTTTTTATTAAAAATTTTATAGGATTTGTTGGCTCTTTGTGCTTCTTTGAGGGCTAAATAGGCTTGTTTTAAGAGATTTGTCTTGCCACGAGCAACGCCGATAGTAAAAGTGATATCATGATAGACTTCTTGGATTAAGAAATTTTTTCTATTAATCTTTTTATTGAGTTGTTGCAGGTACTGCTCTAGATCACTTAAATTGAGGCGAGAAGTAGTGAGCATCGCAAAGTTATTATGATCAAATTTATAGACTGTACTATTTTTAGTGGGTCTATTGTCTTGAAGCCAAGCAGCGACATCTCTTAAGAGTTTATGTCCTATTTCAATGCCAAAAAATTCATTGATCTCTTCGTAGGCATCTATCTGTATGTAGAGTAGTGTTTTGGCATGGGTACTTTTTTGCTGCGAGACTTGTTGCAAATCATCGATGAGTTGTAGCCTTGTAGGTAGTTGTGTGTATGGATCTAAAAAAAGTTGATTTTTTAGGGCACTCTCCGTCATAAGATAAGAGGTGATATCGTTACATCTGATGATGTACTCCGTTTTTGTGATATTTTGTTTGCCCACATGGTAGATAAATGTATCTATGGAGAGTGTTTGATTGACAATATGTAATTCTAAGACATCATTAAAAGTATGCTTATTTTCTATGGCAAGTTTGATTTTGTGAAGCATTTTTTTATCTAAGGCGCTATTTTTAAGTATTTGAAGAAGATTTCCACCCTCAATGCCGAGCATCTCAACAAACTCTTTACTTACATAAGTAATCTTGAAATTTTTATCAAACTTGGCAAACGCACCATCTTCTTCATGCGCATAGGTGGCTTGTGTTGCAAAAAGGGCTTGACGCAAAAGCTTACCTCTATAAGTTAAGTTTTTGACATATAGCAAAATATAAAAGAGTACAAGCGTCGTACTGATGCCTATAACTGTGGTGGAAAAGTTATGTTTTTGGCTTAAAAACAGTACAAATAGTGAGAGTAAAATTGCCAATAAATAGTGTCTTGCATTGGCAATAGAAATTCGTTTTGTTTTAAGCACGATAAACCTTGGGATGAAATTTAAAAAATTATATAAAAATAAAACTTAAAGAATAATTTATAATTTAAATATTTTGAAGTTAAATGATAAAAAAATATATTATCAGAAATACTCTATCTTAATTATCCTTATTAATATCTATCAAAGCTTATTTCAGTAAAATACGCACGCTATAAATTCACACACACCAATCCTTTACTGGTTGTGATATTTTCGTCACTGACGGGTGTGGAGGCAAAACCAAATTAAAACACAAAGGAGCATTGTTATGGTTACAATGAAAGATTTATTAGAATGTGGTGTACACTTCGGTCACCAAACAAGAAGATGGAACCCAAAAATGAAACC
>CAZCUH010000104.1:0-5398 GCA_964501795.1 uncultured Sulfurospirillum sp. | reverse complement strand
ATGTTCCGGTAGAAAATGCGAAATATTTTGTCAAGCTTTGTCAAGAGGTTTCTAAGCGTTCATAAAATCTTTTATATGAGCCTATCATGATAGGCTCATAATTCTACTCCATCCCAAAACTCATCAAAGTCCAAATTTGTCATCGCATTTTCATCAGCAAGATTTTTTTCCAAAAGTTTTTTTTGTGCATTTTCAAAGTATTGTTCTAGTGCTTCATTAAAGATTGTATTGTAATCTTTGTGTAAAATCTCTGAAAAGCTAGTGAGATTTTGGATATTGTCAGGGGTGAGTTGTAGGTTGATAGTATCGTGCATAAGCGCTCCTTTTGAGCGTATTATACACGAAATAGTTTATTCCAATGTTGGAGAAGCTGGAGGTTGAACCTCACTGTTTCCTATGGTGGGTTGTGGTGGTGTTGTATTACTTTGGGTGGGTGTGGCTTCCCCACATCCGATGAGGATAAGGGCTATGCTTATCATGATAACTGTTTTCATTGTACTGCTCCTAAGTCTTTGGTCTTGATGGCTTCGCCACTAAAAAGTGTACTATAAATACGACTGTTTATATTAAAAATAATGCCTCTGCTCTCATAAGCATTTGTCTCTACAGAGAGTCTATCACTGCTGTTTATATGACCTGCTTCTATCCAAAAGAGATCCATATATGATGTTTTCTTATCATGATAGGTGATGGCAAAGCGCTTGTCACTCTTTCGATAGATGAAAGCTTGATGGTTATACTCTGCGTCAAAGTTATAAAGCGAGGCTGAGTATATCTTTTTATCCACTTCTGTAGGATTTGCAAAGTCGGAGATATCATAGAGTGCGACTTTAAAACCAGTTGTTCTACCATCTTGTGCAGCATCGCGTCCTAATGTCAAGATATAGTTCTCATCGACAGGGTGGATGTAGGAGGAGAAGCCAGGTACGCTAAGTTCACCTACTTGTCTTGGATTGGTAGGGTCACTTAGATCTAGGGTATAGAAGGGATCTTTTTGTCTAAAAGTGACAAGGTAGCCTCTATCGCCTAAAAATCTTACACCTTGTATGCGCTCACCCTGATGTCCTAATCCTGCAAGCTCGCCTTCGATTTGTAGCGTATCTTCTTTTTGGCGCAGTGTATAGATAAAATTATTTGTATCGCCTCTCCACCCGTTGCCTGTGGTACTTGCTACGCGTAAGATGTCATCTTTTTCACTCATACTAAATTGGCTCAGCATCACACCATCGATAGCTCCTTTGGCTTGATAGTCAAAGTCTTCGCCTAGTGAAAACTTGTAGATAGTCTCTCGCTCTTGAAAATGTCTAAAGTCATAATAGCGTGGGTAGCTTACTGAAGTGAGGTAGAGATTTTTGCTAGAGGCGTAGAGTTTGTTGGTATTGCCAACAAGTGCACGAGAACTTTCATACTGATTGTTTGGGATGTCAAACTTTGAAATCGTGGTGATGGTAGGAAATTGATCTAGCCTATTTGGTGCATAGAGTTTATCGTAGGTGATGAGCTCTTTTTCGCCGTGATTGATTGTGGGGATGAGGGTGGCGTCTTTGATGATAGGCTTAGTGTAGTCGTTTCGGTAGCTGCCTTTTTTATCTTGGAAAAGATAGGTACAGATGTTGTGATAATCTCCTCCCTCGGAGTCAAATATCGGGCTTGTCTGCGTTTGACAAAGCTTTTTATCGGTATAGATATGTGGATATTCTATGCTAAGGTGCGGAGAGAATTGGGAGATGAGATAGAGTTTATCCCCGATGATTCTGCTGTTTTGGTAGTTTCCATCGATAGTGGTTGTCGAGATTTTTTGGATATGGTTGATATCAGAGATATCGTATAAGATCAGTTGAAAGTCATTGTCATCTGTTTTGTTGGGCATAAAAGGTTCAATGGCGATATCCATTTTTTGTGCGTAATAGTATCGCTGTTGGTTGCTTATCATGATAAGCTTGTTGTCGTGTAGAAACATCGCTTCTATAAAGGTGTCTTTGGGAAGTGTGATAGCTGCGATGGTGCTGTTTTGTGCCTGAGTAAGATTTGAAAAGTTAGTGATATGGATGATGTTTTTTGCACGGTCATAAAAAAAGATATGTTCTCCATCGTGTTTGAGGATATCTGATTCATCGACATCATCTTCTTGGAGGTTGGTACTTGTGGCATCCGTCGCTTGTTTATCAGCAGCAACGGGTGCATTGACGACGCCACCTTCCAAAATGGCGATATCTTTTACCTCATAATAACGCGGTATATTGGCATCTAGCGCCATCTCTTGGATATAGTCTAACATGTCTTGTTTGGAGTTAAAAGTGTGCAGCGTAGATGATGCTTTCTCAAGAGAGATTTTGTGTGTACTTTCGCTTTTGACCCAAAATGCTTCTGCTGAGGCAATCTTGGAGATAGGAGGCGTGTTAGAATCTTTTGTGGCTGTTGAGGAGAAGAGTTGCCAGCGCTTATCATGATAGCGCCAGATGATGTCATCTTGAAAGAGTGTAGGGGAAACGGTCATATCGTTTGGCAAGGAGATGAGATTCCATCCCTTCGCAAGTGCGATTTCATTGGCTTGGGAGTTGTCATCTTGGAGTGTGAGTGACCAGTCAGACTTGTTGTGTATCCAAACTCCTTGCCATGGCGCTATCTTGTTCAATGGCGCATAGCGTTTGTTGATTTTTGCTTGTGTGCTGCTATCGGGTGCGTAGCCAAGCCAGCGTTGTGATGCGCCATCATAGCCCCAGAGGATATCGACATGGGCATTATGAAAGGCTTGCATTTTTTCGATAGTGCTAGGGAAGCCTATAAATTGCCATCCTTTGTGTAGGAGAATGGTAGTATCCGCAAATAGCGTGCCTAAAAATAGAGTACATAGGGTAAATATCTTTATCATGATAGCTCCTTTTTATCATGATAGCAGAAAAAAGTGGGGAAAAAGTGGCTATGATATGTTTATGAAAGAAATTATACTTGTTGGAATCAATTCACGCTACGCACATACTTCCATAGGGCTTCGTTATCTGCATGCCAATCTCAAAGGCTTGAAAGAGCGCGCGGAGATTTTGGAGTTTGTCATTGGGGAGCAGGCGCAGACTTTGGCGGAGAAGATTTTGGATAAAAATCCAAAGATTGTTGCCATTGGTGTCTATATCTGGAATGCTTTGGATGTGCACAATCTCATCGAAGTGATTAAAAAAGTCTCACCGCATACCCAAATCATCATCGGTGGACCAGAGGTGAGTTATATGCCTTTTCGGGTCGATTTTTCGCAGGCTGATTTTGTCATACAGGGAGAGGGTGAGGTGACTTTTTATGAACTCTGTCGTGATATCTTGGCTGCTCAAGTCACCTCCCCACGCATCATCAAAGCAACGATGCCCAATCTCAAAGAGATCGTGCTTCCCTATCGTGCCTACAACGATATGGATGTGGCACACCGCTATATCTATGTAGAAGCGTCAAGGGGTTGTCCTTTTGAGTGTGAGTTTTGTCTCTCTGCTATCGATGAGAAGGTGCGCACTTTTGATATCGATTTGCTTTTAGAAGAGTTTGACAAGCTTTGGGAGAGAGGGGCGAGGAACTTTAAATTTATTGATCGCACTTTTAATCTCAATATCCGTCTTGCCAATAAACTACTAGACTTTTTTCTAGCCAAAGAGGGTGAATATAGCCTGCACTTTGAGGTGATACCTGACCATTTCCCAGAGGGGTTAAAATCCCGTATCGTGCAGTTTCCACCTGCTGTATTGCAGCTAGAGATAGGGATACAAACGCTCAATGAAGAGATCCTAGACAATATCAACCGTCGTATGAATTTAGAGAAAGTGAGAGAAAATATCACTTATCTTGAAAATGAGACAAACGCACATATACACCTTGATTTGCTAGTAGGTTTACCCGGTGAGAGTTTAGAGAGTTTTGGGGACAATCTCAACCGCCTCAAAGCGATGACCAACGCAGAGATACAGATAGGCATCCTCAAGAAGCTCTCTGGTACCACGCTTGATCGTCATGATAAGATGTATGGGATGGTCTATAGTGATAAACCCCCTTATGATATCGTCAAAAATGACTTGCTGAGTTTTAAAGAGATACAGAAGATGAAGCGATTTTCGAGGTTTTGGGACTTGACTTATAATAGTGGCAATTTTAAAAGCACTGTTAATCTCATTTGGAAAGATCGCAGTGTATTTGAGGGATTTTATCACTTTTCAGAGTGGATTTATGCGCAGACGGCTTCGACTTGGCAGATATCATTGACGCGCTTGGCGGAGTTGCTCTTTGATTATTTGGTAGAGGAGTGTCATCATGATAGGGTGCTTGTCGCTGATGCTATCGTCTCTGATATCGCAGGGATTCGAGGGAGAAAGATACCCGCATTTTTACGCGAGTATGCTTCGTTTGTGCCAGCAGTCAAAGAGAAGGGTGTGAGTAAGCATAACAAGAGACAAGTAGCACGGGCTACATAAAATTAGAGTTGAGGTGAATAATATGCAATATAAAACAGTTTTTGGTCCTATTCAATCGCGTCGTTTTGGGCTATCTTTGGGGATTGATCTCTCTCCCGAAACAAAATCTTGCAATTTTGATTGTCTCTATTGTGAGTTGGCAGTGGCAAAGGTGACAGACACCATCAAAAATCCTCCAGCGGTGTCGTTGGTTGTGGATGAGGTAAAAGCTGCGATGGAGGAGTTTCCTGCCATTGATGTCATCACTTTGACAGCCAATGGTGAACCGACACTTTATCCCTATTTGGATGCACTTGTGGATGCTTTAAATGCTATCAAAAAAGATAAGAAATTACTCATCCTAAGCAATGCTTCGACTATCTCTCATGATAACATCCAGCAAACCCTCTCCAAGATAGATATCGTGAAACTTTCCCTTGATTGTGTGAGTGAGGATTGTTTTCAGAAGATAGATAGGGCGATGGACTCTATCATGATAGCAGATATCATCGCGGGAATGAAGACTTTTAGAGCACGCTATCATGATACGATGGTGATAGAGATACTGGTGATTAAAGGGGTCAATGACAAGCTCGAAGAGATGCAAAAGTTAAATACTGTCTTAAATGAGATCAAACCAGATCGCATCGATATCGGAACGATTGATCGCCCACCAGCGTATGGTGTGCAAGCGGTCAGTGAAGAGAGACTCAAGGAGTTAGCGGGAGTTTTTGAACATCTGCCTGTGCATTTGATCTATAAACAAGCGCCAAAAGTGCGTGTGGATTTTAGCAAAGAGGAGATTATCGAGACAGTCAAGAGACGCCCACAAAGCGAGGCTGATGTCGCACATCTCTTTTCCCAACGAGCACAAGAGAATTTACAAGCGCTTTTAGAGGAGAAAAAGCTTATCATGATAGAGATAGCGGGGGTGGATTTTTATGCATCACCTGATGTGAAACAAAAGAGGA
>CAZCUH010000103.1:0-5520 GCA_964501795.1 uncultured Sulfurospirillum sp. | reverse complement strand
GCTCTATGTGAATTGTTTGCCATCAGTGATGTCAGCGTTATAAGTGAAAGTGTTAATATTGTTTTTTTCATGTCTACCTCAATGTAAATTTATTGTTATGAAGTACTATCGACTGAAAAAAAAATAAATGAAGTATTTTGATTATTTTTTCACTAAATTATCAATTTTGTGAAATTCTATATAGCCACAAAGTGTGGCTATATCACTATTTTGCGTGGTAGATAAAGGCATCTCTTCTGATTTTTTTAAGTCCTCTTAGCGCACTTTTTGCAGCAGTTCTACTCTCATAAGGTCCTACTAGCACACGGGTAAGATTGCCCTCACCTTTGAGTACATAGTCATATCCCTTAGCATTTAATCTTGAGATGATGACATCTGGAGAATTTTTGCGAAGTGCTATGACTTGTACATAATATCCCTCTGCCACAGTTGACAGGGCACTAGTTGTCTCTTCACTTGCACCGTTATCACACATATCAACATAACCAGAATCATACTCTATTCTCGTATCAACGATTTCACCCTCTACTGGCAAACTCTCTTGTGCTACAGGAGCAGCAACTGGTTCTACTGGTGTTACAATAGGAGCAGGGGCGACTGGCTCTTTCTTTTTAGTCAGTTTTGCTAATTCTGCCATTGTTAAAGGTTTCAAATTACTCTTTTTGGCTACTGTTTTCTGCCCACCAAATTTATATCCAACACCAACACCAACCAATGCATCATCATCTGTATCTTCTACTTTATGTATCACTCTTCCCTCACCCACTAAATCAACTCTATCATTTACTGAGTAACGCAATCCACCACCGGCATTATAAAATGCTTGCGAATCTACATTTTGTGCAGCAATCGTACGGTGCAATTTCTCATAACCACCACCAGCAAAAACATAAGGGGTCACTTTTGAGAGTTTCCCTTTAGTAGGGATATCATATTGTAAAGAGAGCATTCCTCTTTCTATATCCGTTTTACCACCATCACCCATCGCATTATCTTTTGAAGCATCAAGCGCTGCTTGCACAGAAAGACGCGGTGCTTTTGGGAAGAGATAGGCATTGGCTCGTACACCTAGTTGCAATTCACCATCATCCAAACGAGGTGCATCTACACCACTATTGTAGTTATAGACTTTTTTACTTAGCATTGGTGTTACCTCTACTCTTGGCCCTGCGGATAGGCTCAGACTCATCAATGACACAGCCACACTACTTAAAATAATTTTATTCAACTTTTTCTCCTTGTTTTATAAATATTTCGCCTAGTATAAGTCCTTTTGAATAATAAATATGTAAAATAAAGATATCAATAAATTCATATAATTTAATTTTAATCTAGCACAAAATTATATTAAAGATAAAGGCTAAAGATGGAACTTCAACACCATATAGAGGAACTAATCGCACAAAATGCCGATGACTTTGAAGTTTCTAAAGCGATTAAAGCCTCTTACAACCTTTATCTTGACTCCTTAGAAGAGACTTTTGCACAAACACATGGTAAAAACTTCTTAGTAAAGCATACTAAATCAATAGATGCTTTTTTAAAAATAATTTATAAGTATACTATCAGAAAGTACTTTGGCGACTATTCCCCTATGCACAATGCACTGCCACTCACACTCCTCGCCCTTGGCTCTTATGGTAGAGAACAGCTTTGTGTCTATTCTGATATCGATTTGATGATAGTCTACAAAGATATACCTGGTTACAACACCAAAGCGATTATCGAGTCTCTTCTTAGCATGGCATGGGATAGTGGACTAAAGCTGGGACATAGGGTACATGAAGTCTCTGATCTTTTAGAAGCCAGTCGTAGTGACCATACCATCAAAACTGCGATGATAGAGGCTCGTTTTATCTATGGCTCCAAATTTATCTGGATGGAGACACAAAATCAGCTCACCCTCGTCAGGAAGGAAAATCCAAAAGCTTTTATAGAAATAAAGCTCCAAGAGTATCATGATAGACACAAACGCTATCCTATAGAGATGCGTGCCAACATCAAAGCAGGAGCTGGCGGAATGCGTGATTTAAATACCGTCTATTGGATTGGTTCTGTGCTACATCATGCCAGCCGTGTGCGGGATATGGTACCAGCGCATATTGGTGAAAAAGAGTACACAAAGATGATGAAACGCATGGAGTTTATCTTTAGACTGCGCGCGGCACTACATCTTGTTGCGAAAAAAAAGCAAGATGTCCTCATTTTGGAACTCATTCCTGATGTCGCAAAGATGCTCAATCTCTCACAACGAAAAGTAGCAGAAAAAACATATCAAGCACTTGTAGAGATAGAAACCCTAGCAGATATCTTTATTTGGCGGCTCACGCATAGCTTACTTGATACAAAGCATGCCCCTACACTGACAATCAATGAGGATTTATATATCTATCATGATAGGCTTTATGCAAATACACAAGCAGTAGGTCATGATTTTTTAGAGATATTTGAAACAGTATTAGCCTATACCGCGCAAATTCAAACCTATGATATTACTTTTATTATCTATCTGCAATCCTCTATTTTCTCAGCAAGAAACAGTGCCAAACATCAAAAACTTTCAAAAGCATTTTTCTATCATGATAATAGTTATCGCTTTTTAATAGCCCTCTATCGGGCTAAACTACTGATGCGTTTTTTTCAACCCTTAGCCAAGGTCAAGTTTGTACCTCAATTTGATGGCTACCATCGCTATCCTGTTGATTTACATAGTATGCACTGCATCAGAGCCTTACAAAACATCACAGATTCCAATGTAAAAAGAGTCTATGAGCGCCTCTCAAAAGATGAAAAAGCCCTTCTACGACTCAGTAGCTTTTTACATGACTGTGGTAAAGGGAGAAAAAAAGATCACAGTGAACTAGGTGCCATCATCGTGAAAAATTATGCCCTAAGCATTGGATTTGATACGCAGATGGCAGCGTATGCATCACTACTTGTTCGTTATCATACTTTGATGAGTAATATCTCAGCTAGAGAAGATATCTATAATGAAAAAGTCATTTATGCCTTTATATCCAAGATAAAGTACCCTATCGTACTTGATATACTTTATGTGCTTACCTTTTCAGATGTGGAGTCTGTTGCAGAGGGTACCTATTCAAACTTCAATGCCAACCTTTTAAAAGAGCTCTACTTTCTCTCCCTCGATGCTTTTTCACACGATGCGATGATTTCAGAAGCTAGTAAACGCAGCAAGAAAGAACAACAACTCTTAAAATATAAAGGATTTTTAACACTCAAGCGCAACACACAAAAACGCATGCTATCCATTCAATCTAATCTTCTCTTTTTTAAATATACACCAAAAGAGATTACCACACTTGCCACTTGGATAGAGTCCAAAAAAGAGCCTTATGCCTATAAAATCACCCATAATCATGCATTATGCATCGAAATTCTTAGCAATGAAGCGCTGAATGTTGGATATCTTTTAGGAAAACTCTCCAACTTGGATATTGCTACAATGGATATTTTTGCCGTAGGTCAAGGGACAAAATATTTCAAGATTGGTTTTTTAGAGAATGTCCAAAGTGATGAGGTACATTTCATCCAAGAAATCATAGAAAATGCCTTTGATATGCGCAAAAAAACACGCTTACCAACACTTGTTCTCAAAAAACAAGAGATTGACATCTTTTGTGAACACTCCAACTCTTATGCAAGAATGAAAGTCAACTGCAAAGATCAAAAGGGACTTATTGCTAATATAATTGGAATTTTTGACGATATGGGTATAGATATCGCGAGTGCTAAAATTCAAACGATTAAAAATCGAGCAAGAAATCTCTTTTTAATCGAAAAAAATGGTAAATTTTGCGATAGTCAAGATATAATAATAGAAAAACTAACACAACAAAGGTAGATATATGTGCGGAATAGTCGGGTATATTGGGAAAGAAGAGATTAAAGGTATTTTGGTTGATGGGCTTAGAGAGTTAGAGTACCGAGGCTATGATTCAGCAGGTATCGCTATCTTGGAAGAGGATAATATCCAATCTTTTAAAGCCATAGGAAAACTAAAAAATCTCGAAGATAAAACCAGTGACTATCACTCCAATGGATTTGGTTTAGGCATCGGGCATACAAGATGGGCCACACATGGTAAGCCAACAGAATTAAACGCGCATCCTCACCTTGGTGAATTCTCTTATGTCGTACACAATGGTATCATAGAAAATTATCAAGAGCTTAAAAAAGAGCTCCAAAATGAGGGTGTTACCTTTTTGAGTCAAACTGATACTGAAGTCATCGTACACCTGTTTGAAAAGTACTACAAAGAACTCAATAACACGATGGCTGCTTTTGAAAAAACAGTAGAGACACTTGAGGGTGCTTACGCCGTACTGCTCATCACTAAAGCAGACCCAGAAAAGATCTATTTTGCCAAAAATGGCTCTCCGATGATAGTAGGTAACGATGAAAAAGGAGATATCTATTTTGGTTCTTCTGATGCGGCACTGATAGGCAAAGCAAGTGAAGTTATCTACCTTGCTGATGGAGATTATGGATATACCTCTGCTGAGGGGATTTTCCTCTATCATGATAGCAAAGAAAAAGCTTTGAGCAAACGCCCCTTAGTAGGAGATAAAGTTTCTGCGCAAAAAAATGGTTATCGATTTTTTATGGAAAAAGAGATTTATGAGCAAAGCGAAGTACTCTCAGATACGATTATGGGACGAGTCCTTGACAATAAAATAAAATTTGACGAATTAGATGCCAACTTTTTTGATGGAATTAATGATATCAAAATCTGTGCCTGTGGCACGAGTTATAACTCAGGTCTTGCTTGTTCTTATCTTTTTGAGAGGCAAGCCAAAATCAAAACTTCTATCGAAATCGCTTCAGAATTTAGATACAAAGAGCCCCTCATGCGTAAAGATACACTCTTTGTTGTTATCAGTCAGAGTGGTGAAACAGCAGATACCCTCGAAGCACTCAAGATGGCAAAAGCAGCAGGACTCAAAACCATGGCAATTTGTAATGTCGATAATTCTTCCATTGTGAGACTTTCAGATTATACCCTACTCACCCGTGCAGGTATTGAAAAAGGTGTCGCGTCAACAAAAGCTTTTGCCACACAAGTGATGACGATGTGGATGCTCTCTTTATACATAGCACAACATAAAAAAACCATGGATGAAGCACAAATCAAAGCAGAGATAGAGGCAATTCGCCATATCCCTACCACCGTCATGGTAGAAGATAGCTTACATGAAAAAATCAAAAGACTCTCTAAAAGATATCTTCATGGTCATGGATTTTTCTTTATAGGTAGAGATTTATTTTTTCCCCTTGCCCTTGAAGGTGCGCTCAAACTCAAAGAGATTTCTTATCTTCACGCAGAGGGTTATCCAGCAGGAGAGATGAAACATGGACCAATAGCCCTTGCTGATAGTGAACTCTTTACGATTGCACTCATGCCTAAAAATGTCCATTATGACAAAATAAAAAGCAATGTTGAAGAGCTTTCCGCTAGAGATGCTACTATCTTAGCTATCTCTCCACTAGAGTTTGAAC
>CAZCUH010000102.1:0-5541 GCA_964501795.1 uncultured Sulfurospirillum sp. | reverse complement strand
TTGACTTTGAAAATAATGTATTCATTTAAAACCCCTAGTAAATAAAATATATTTAATTTACTAGCAAAAGGTGTGCCAAAAAAAATTATTTTTTTTCTTTCTCAAGTGTTTTTTCTACCTGTCTATTTAGATAGGTCATCAATGCAGACCAATTTACCTGTCTCTCTTTTTCTAAAATCGATATATCACTATTCCAAGTCATAAATCTTTTCGGATTAAGCAATTTATGTAGATAGAGGATTTCATAATGCAAATGCGGTCCGGTACTGCGTCCTGTGCTTCCTACAAATCCTATCAAATCATGTTTATGGACATAATCTCCCTCTTTTACATTAAATCGACTCAGATGTCCATAAGCCGTTTTAAATCCCAATGCATGGTATATCAAGATATAGTTTCCATATCCACCTTTTTTTTGTGCGTACCCGACTACGCCATCTGCTGGTGCATAGACTGGTGTCCCAATCGCTGCTTGCAAATCCACACCCGCATGAAATGCTCTCTTTTTGGTGATAGGGTGTATTCTATACCCAAAGGGGCTTGTGATGTGTTGATATGCCACGGGTGAGCCATCTGGAATCTTCTCTTTGAGCGTATCTCGCACCACTTTAGAGAGTTGCTCTTTTTTCACCTTCTTAATCGCTTTGTTTTTGACTATAACAGTACGATTTTCTAAAGAAGCATCTATATCTCTATCAATTCCCAATATATTTTCAATCTCTGATAAGTGTTCATTTAAAGAGCCTAATTCATCTGATTTTTGGGTGATATTCTCTTCTAAATTCTTCTGTTTTTTGATCAAGAAAGAGACAAGTTCTTGTGCTTTCTTTGATTGGTCTTGTGCTATTTTAAGCTCTTTTTTTGTGTGTGACAACGCCTGTGAAGCTTGGTCTGCTTTTGTAGATAATAGCTTTAAAAATACACCACCCGATATCAAGACGATCAGAACAAATAGAGCCAACCACTTCATGATGACTTTCATAAATTGGCTCAGTGTGTATTGCCTACTTCCATGTATGTCACTAATAGTGACCATCACCCTATTTTTCAAATTTTACGCTTCTTGTAACTTTTTTTCAAATCTATTTTCATAGTATTTATAAACATCTAGTCGATTTTTAGTCGTCAAGGTATGGGTAGATTCTCTATTGGCACTCTCTACCAACTCCTTGAAAATGCTTACATCTCCAAAGCTATCATGATAATAATCATAAATCAGAGCCGCACAAGAGTCACAACAACAATCATAAATATGATTTTCATTAAAAACCATCACCTCATCTGTACTATCATGATAAGAAAAAGATTGATGCACCCCTTTTACAAAAGGCAAATTGACGACAACATCCCCTGCCAAAAGAGAGATATCTCCATGCTTTATATCTTTTTCTTCTACAAAAAGCACATCCTCAATCATCCCAATTTCATCTAACAATATTGCAGATACCATACCATCAATATTGCTCTTTGTCACTAATCTTTTTTGTTGATTCATTCTATCTTCCTTTTATTTTAATCGAGTGGCACACGCAAGCGTTGCCCTACATAGATACGGTTTGGATTATTGATGAGATTTGGATTTGCTTCAAAAATTCTATCATATGCCATAGCGGATCCATAAGCTCTTTTTGCTATCTTAGAGAGTGTATCCCCTGCTCTTACAACGATAATTCTCATCGCATCTTCCCTAACGACTACCTCTCTTGTAAGTGCTTTTGTATAGTTGGAGTTTTGCCCAACACCTTGACTTTGCATCTCTTCTACTAGTGTGTTGATTTGATTTGATATTTTATCAACATTGTCGCGATAGCTTGATTGCTCTTGGATGACAACTTGATTTTGATGGCTTGGTGCTTCCTGTTTTGATGCTTGAACGATTTCATGATTGATGCTATCTTCACTGATATTTGTCATATTTGCATTTCTATCTTCCACAAACGCTTCCTCAAAATTTTGCAATGTACTGACAAATTCTTCTTCTGCATTTTGACTTTCATTTTGTACTCTTTGCTCTGTTTTAGTAGCTTTTGATTTTGACTCTGATTTCATTTTTTCCATGAGAGTCTGTACGATTGCATACATCTCTTTTTCTGTGTACATACGCTCTTTAGGCTCTACAGTAGAGATAGGCTTCTGTTGACTCTTTTTAGATACAACTGCATCCTCTTTTAAAGTATCATCTTTTGAGAAATACCTATATCCAAAAAATCCACCAAGAACCAACACACCCAACAATACAAGGATAATCAAAATACTGATAATCGTACTTAAAAAATCCCTACCTTCTCTCGCAACGCTCTTCTCCCCCAATAAATCATCAGCGTTATAGTGCATATATTCATCTTCGATACTCACTCTTTTTTTCATCATTTTCCCCTTATTTTTTATTTTCTTTTTGTACGACAGTAGTAAGCCCCAAAAGCTTCCAACCTTGAAACCCACTTCTATAATAGGCGATTTTCTTCGCTGGATATCCCCACTTTAAGATCGCATCTATAAAGTGATGCGACTGCTCACACCATACACCATTACAAAAGACAACAAGCGCTTTTGCCTCATCAAAATTCCAACTCCCATCACGCTCTATTTTCATACCAAGTATTGAAAAAATCTTTTGAATACGCTTTTTATCTGCACCTTGTACTATCGTAAATGGGATATTGACAGCCGAGGGAATCGTCTCCAACTCATACCAACTTTTCAATCTAGCATCGATAAGGATACCTTTACCCTGCGCTACTTCATTTTTTAGAAAGTGCATGATTTCCACTTCAGCGATAGTTCTTATCTCATCATTTATCTTTGTGGGGTGGATACAAAATGGTGGACAAGGTCGTGAAGTCTTTGTATAATCATCATCCAGTATATTGTCCGTATCTTGTATCCTTGCAACCTTGATTTTTTGTCCCATATGATTGACATATAGATAAGGTATATCTTGTGTTATCTTTACAGCTACCTCTTCACTTGACCATAAACTGTGCACCAAAAACAGCGCCACTATGCCTAATAATTTCATCCTACTCTCCATCAATAATCTGCTTTTATTTCACAAAGATGCACTGCGTCATTCATCTCTTCTCTAAGTACCCTTGCCTGTGAGACAAGTGCGCTTAACACCGTTGTACTACTTTTAGTCTCTACATAGTAGGGTTTTAACTTTTTCCATAAAGTGTTCACTTTATTTAGTTGCATCACTATCTCTTTATCATGTGCTTTTGTGATGTGTAACCTACTATCTCCCTTTCTCAATGCTTTCAGCGAGTTTTCAAAAAGTGTGATTGTCTGTTGTAAATTTTTTCTATTTTCTTGTATATTTATCTGCTTGGCTAAGAGCAACTTCTCTTTGGTCATCTTCTCTATCAACATACGCTCTCTCCCTGCTATATCGATGATATTTTCTCTTGATTTTTCCATAAAGTTTGATTTACTACCATGTTTTTTAAATAGTTTTACCAATCTATCTGAATGGGCTAACAGCAGTTGATTTTTATCAATCACATAAGAGAGCGCTTTGGGATGCTTCTCACAAGACTTTATATTTTCATAAAAAGGACGCCACTCTTTTTGCAAAGCCTTAATATAATCACGAATTTCTGCAGCCTTGGTTTTTTGAAGCTTTAGTGAGGTATCTGCTTCTAAAAAACCATTGAGCGTTTGCTGATAGAGTTTTGCTGTTTTTAGTAACTGGACTTTTGAATTTTCTGTATCTACTTTTAGGTCGCTCAATAACGCCAATTTCACCATTTTTTGTGTAAGCATCCTCTGTTTACCTGCAAGATTGATGACATGTCTTTTCGCATTTTTTGATGCCATATATGAGTTGACAATAAAAGAGAGCTTCAAACTCCTTTGTGCCCGAACCTGGGACTTTTGCTCACTATCAAGTGCAAAAAGCGTCAAAGAAGTTGCTATCATGATAAGCAATATTTTATCTAACATCTCTCTTTACTCCTTTGGCTTTATCGTTGTGAGACCTAAAATTTGCCAAAATTGCATGCCTCCTCGATAGTAGAGAATTTTCTCTTTTGGATATCCCATATTGACAAGATGTTTCATCGCGTAGACACCCTGTTGGCACCATGGACCATTATCAAATATCAACAAGGTTTCCGCATGAGAAAAATCCCAGCCCTTATCTTTTTTTACCACACCAAAAAAGTCAAATATCTGCGAGATATACTCCCCTCCCTCTTCATGAGAAAGTATAGAAAAAGGCACATTCAAGGCACCAGGAATAGTCATCCGCTGATACCACTTTGGCATCCTAGCATCTATAAGAAGCCCTTTGTTCTCTTTGACCTTATCTCTGATAAAGTAGATGACATCCAGCTCTGATACCGTTTCTATCCCCGCTATAGGCTGATAAGGTTGCACATAAAAAGGAGGGGTGGGTCTAGATGTTCTGATATAACTGTTGCTAAGCTTATGTGTTTGATCTTGAATCCTCTCTATACGAACCGTTGCCCCATCAACCTCTATATCTACATAAGGTACATCTCTGGTGATATTGACTTCTCTAGCAGACAAGGAAGTC
Organism: uncultured Sulfurospirillum sp.; assembly: GCA_964501795.1. Taxonomy (GTDB): domain Bacteria; phylum Campylobacterota; class Campylobacteria; order Campylobacterales; family QNZT01; genus JANTGR01. The sequence goes on along the minus strand of CAZCUH010000102.1, from coordinate 1,004 downwards.
ACTACTAGCCATAAGACCATAAAAATATTTATTCTCATCATCGCAATAATCCTTCACATCGATTACCACAAAATCGACCAATTACTATAAATCATTATGCTTTTTGGTCGATTTTGTAAGCAATTGAACATAACAAGGGATAAGAATGTCTTTTTTTAAAAAGAAAAACAACTATTTTACAGCCGCTACTATCATCACAAAAGGAACTACCCTTGTTGGCGACTTGATTGGAGATGATTCTGTACACATCGATGGTCATGTGCAAGGCGATATCAAAGTCAATAATGTCGTCATCATAGGTAAAGATGGAGAAGTCCATGGCAATATCAAGGCAAAACATATCATCTGTAACGGCAACATAGAAGGAGATGTACTCTGTGATAATGTGGAGATGTTAGAGCACGCCTCTGCACATTGTCATATCAAAGCTAACAAAATGCTACTCAAAGGAAGTTGCAAAGGAAATATCTTATGTAGTGGTCTATTTGTTGCACAAGAGGGCTTATTGGAAGCGAATGTAGAAGCAAAAAATGTCGTCGCAGGTGGTACCATCATAGCAACCATCGCTTGCCTTGCACTCAAAATCCCAAAAACAGGTCAATTAAAAGGCAAAATATTTGCCAACCGTATCATCAATGAAGGGGGACATGTAGAAGGCTTTATTGGAAAATTCCACGACTTTATGATGCAAAATCCTCAGCTACAACACTACAGCAACATCTTTAAGGCGTCTAAAGATATCGCGCTACTTGAAGATAAAGATTATCTCGTTGATGTAAAGCGTGAGATAAAAAATAGCAAAAAACCATCCAATCAGAAAAAACATCTCTTTTTAGATGTCACCTTTGAAGATTCAGACCACATACCACTAAGAAAAGTGAGCTAAACTTTATACACTATCCTATGGGGTTTTTGAAAAAAGAAGAAGTAAAAAACATAAAAAAATAACCCCATCATCAAAAGCCCCATACTAAGCACTTTTCGCTCACCTACTATCTCTTTGT
>CAZCUH010000101.1:0-5619 GCA_964501795.1 uncultured Sulfurospirillum sp. | reverse complement strand
TGTTTTTTTACTCCCCGTTATAGGCAGAAGTGCCGAAGCGGATGACTTTTTTGTAAATGCTATTTTATCTGTAGAAAAAACATCTTTTGGATTTATTTTTTTATAACTTCCCTCTGTCAGTACAATGTCTTTATATCTAGTAGGCTTTTTGATAGGACCTAATGCCTCTTTATAGAGAGTGCGTACATATTTTAATAGGCTTCTATCCTTCTCTTTTATAGAATTTTGTAACGCACTGATAAGACTATGCAAAATCTCTCTTGCTTCTAGCCAATCTTTATCCTCATGGGTATGCATAAGACTATAAGCAGCATGATATTTAGCTAAATAGTACTCCTTTGCACTTGGCATTTCGACAATTTTGTTAAACTCCCTTGCACTTTTTTGGTACTGTTTCTCTTTTTCCAATACGGAAGCATAATGAAAGCGTATCAAGCTATCCTTGGGATAGTCATCTAAATATGCTTCAAAATATGACAGTGCTAGTTTTTCTCTATGTGAAAAATAGTAAATTTCAGCTATCTCTTTAGCTATTTTTGGATCTTTGCTCTTATCATAATAGCGTTTATAATAGCTAAGTGCTTGCTCTAAATCTTTTGCCTTATGATATGCGATAGCTTTATCCAAGAGTGCTCTTTTTTGCCAACTCTCTTGTAAAGAGAGCAACTCTTTATCCTCTGGATTTTGCTTTAAAAGCTTAGCAAATAATCTATTCGCCTTTTCATGTTTTCCAAGCTGTAAATATGCGTATGCCAACTTTTTCTCTACCATAAATCGTTCTTTAGCATCCTGCTCTTTTTTAACTACATCAGGAAGATAATACAAGGCATGACTATAATCTCTCATATCATAAAGAATATTGGCATATAACTTTTTCGCATGCCTATTCGCTTGCCTCGCAGGATAAAGCGCATGAAAAGCTTCTTTGATTTTGCCTTGCCAGTATAAATTTTCAGCCAATGCAATTTTCATATCACTATTTTTAGGATGCGATTTAACTAGCTTTTTTAGTGCACGAATCATCTCTTTAGGCATTTTTTCTTCTTTTAAAAGATAGATATAATCCTTTAAGGCTTCTTTATTGTAACTAGTTTCCAAAGTTCTTTTTGCTTTTGCTAGTGCAATGCTTTGTTTAAGATGCTTTACTTTTTGACTATCCCTATCATGATAGACTTCTAAGAGGGCTAGTGCTTTGTCATCTTTACCTAAATGGTGATAGGCATCTGCTACATCTATTTTAAGTGTATCAGCAAGAGAGATTCCAGATGATTGTGCCTCTTCATAAAGTTGCACAAAATCTTGATATGATTTTTTCGTATAAAGACTCTCTAACATCACGCCAACCGAAGCATCCTTACTGTCAGTAGTTTTTTCTAATTTTTGTATCAAACGAAGTTGTTTTTTTATTTTATTAGCCAAGTCATGTGTAGGATTTAAAGATAAAATCTCTTTCATATAGGCTTTTGCCATAGTATAATCATGATTTTGGAAATAGTACTTCATTAAAAGTACACGACTACCAATATCAGTTTTATTCGCCAAAGCTTGACTTTTAACAAAAGGAACATCGATTTCTATGGCTTGTGTCATACTTAAAAGGCAGCACAATCCAGCAATTATTTTTTTCATAATGATAGTATCGACAAATGAGAGAAAAAATAAACTCTTTTACTTAACTTTGTTATACTCTCAAAATGGAATTTTTCAAAACCTTAGAGAGCATACTACAAACCAAAAGCGTAGAAGAGAAAATAGAAGCATTTAGAACTTTTTATGCTGCCTATCATGATAAGCAAATAAGCTTCTATCATGATAGTAAGCCTCAAGTGTTTACAACACCCTCTTATGCTTCGTGTTGCAACATTGTTGAAGCCACTACGATGCCAAAAAGAACGGCACTCTCTACCACGAAAGGTAAGGCACTATTGATGCACGCCATCGCGCATATCGAATACTCTGCTGTTGACTTAGCCCTCGATCATGCTTATCGTTTTCGTCATATGCCACAACGCTTTTATGATGATTGGCTAGAAGTCGCCGAAGATGAGATCAGACATTTTCAACACTGTGAAGCACTGCTTAAAGAATATGGCTATCACTATGGCTCTTTTGAGGTGCATGCTTTTTTGTTTGATATCTCTCAAAAATCTTTAGATTTAGTGACCCGCATGGCTGTTGTGCCAAGGCATTTAGAAGCTTCAGGGCTTGATGCCAATCCCCAAATGATTCAAAAGCTATCCAAGCATCATGATGACTTTGCCAAAGCCTGTATAGAGACATTGGAGACGATTTTAAAAGAAGAAGTTAGTCATGTCAAAAAGGGAGACTATTGGTTTAAATGGGCTTGTCAAAGAGAGAGTATTGATCCCAAAAAATATTTTGATATCGTAGAGCGTGTGTTACCAGGGGCGAAAAAAAAGAAGCCTTTTGTCAATATCAAAGCGAGACAAAAGGCTGGATTTTCCTGTGATGAGCTACGCCTCATCAGCAATGAAGCTTGTCAAGACTCCTAACAATAATCTGCCAAAAGACCCGATTTCAATGCCTTATAGCTCTCTTCTCCGACTAATTCACGCACAATTTCTAGTGCAAAACAGATAGCAGTCGCAGGACCTCGTGATGTGATGATATTTTTATCCACCACAACATTTTGTGCATCTGTAAATTTTGCTTTGCCAATCCCCTCTTCATAGGAGGGATAACAGGTATATCTATCTTTTATCACGCCTGCTTCTTGCAGTGCCATCGGTGCGGCACAGATAGCACCTACCCTTTTGCCCGCTTTGTCAAAATCTTTGATTAAAGTTTGCACTTTCGCATTTTCTTTGAGTGCCACAGCACCATCATGCCCACCAGGAAGCACTATCATATCAAAATCTTCACTCACTACATTGCTGATTGTGTTATTGGCAACAAGCGTGATACCATTGGCACCCGTTACTTCACGGGCATCTAGGGAGGCGGTCACCACTTCGATACCACCACGACGCAAAATATCTACCACACAAACTGCTTCTATCTCTTCAAAACCTGTTGCTAAAGGAACCAATACTGCTGCCATCATTCATCCTTTTTTATATCAATTTCTCCTTCAAGAGAAGCAAAGCCCCTCCTAAATTCCTCTCACTAAAGCACAATGCTTTTGCCTCGTTAATCTTTGATTTTTTCTAGGTATTCACCTTTGGCTGTATCTACTTTGACGGTATCACCCTCAAGGACATGATATGGTATCTGAATCACCGCCCCACTCTCTAAAGTCGCTGGTTTTTTACCACCTTGTGAATCACCTTTGAAGTTTGGCCCAGTCTCTGCTATTTTTAAGATGACTGGATTTGGTGCTTCTACATCGATAGCATTGCCGTTGTGAAAGAGTATCTCAACATTCATCCCATCGATAATCCACTTTGCCGTATCCCCCACCGCATCATGTGTTAAACCGATTTGATCATAGGTATCTGTATCCATAAATTGCAACATCTCTCCATCATCATAGAGAAATTGCATCGTCTTTTGCTCAAGATTTGGTTGCTCACACTTATCACCTGCGTGAAAAGTCTTCTCTACCACTTTGCCATTGAGATATGATTTTATCTTACATCGCACAAAGGCTGCACCTTTACCTGGTTTTACATGTTGGTACTCTACTATCTTATAAGGTTTACCATCAAGCTCTATTTTTAGTCCCTTTTTCAATTCACTCATTGAGTATGTTGCCATAAATTCTCCTAGTCTATTTAGGCAAAGTATAACAAAATATTGATAAAATCACCTATTATCCCGAATTATTTCATTAGAAAGGCAGCATGTGAAAACAATCACCGTCATCGATACCTTTGGATTTTTCTTTCGTAATTACTACGCACTCCCCTACCTCAAAAGTAAAAAGGGTTTTCCTACGGGCTTACTCACTGGTTTTATCAACTTTGTTGCAACCCTCACGAAGGAGCATAATACTGATTACATCCTCTTTGCCCTTGATTCTAAAGAGAAAGTCATTCGAAAAGAGATCGATCCAAACTATAAAGCCAATCGTCCAAGCCCACCAGAAGATCTGCTCAAACAGCTCCCTGTGGCGATCAAATGGATTGATGAAATGGGATTTAAAAAATGGATGTTAGATGGATATGAAGCAGACGATATCATCGGTTCAATCGTCTCTTATGCCAAGAAACATGATCTCAAAGTCCGAGTCGTCTCTCATGATAAAGATCTCTACCAACTCATCGATGATGATAAAATCGTCCTACATGACCCGATGAAAAAAATCGATATCAATGAAGAAAAATGCCTCGAGAAATTTGGCGTACCTCCTAGCAAAATCGTCGATTACCTTGCCATTGTGGGCGATGCATCTGATAATATCCCAGGTGTCAAGGGGATTGGAGCCAAAGGCGCGACCAAACTTTTACAGGAGTTTGAAAACTTAGAAGATATCTATGACAATCTTGACAACATCGCCAATCCCCGCACTGTCAAACTCCTCAAAGAGAGTCGCGACAATGCCTTTTTATCCAAAAAACTCGCTACCTTGTATGATGACTTGATTGATGCCTGTGATTTAGATGAATTTGGCTTTCCTAGCGAAAATCCTATTTTAAAGATTGCTGACGATTTGATAGAGTATGATATGAATGCCATACTCAAACGCGCAGGAGCGACCTATGCCCAGCATGCCAAAGAAGCTGAAGCAGTGCCTAAAAAACATTTTCAACCACTCCTTTTAAATACCAAAGAGAAACTTGACATCGTGCTTAATCGCATCCCTGCTGATACGATTATCGCCTTTGATACGGAGACCACAGGCATTGATGCACGAGAAGCGAAGATTGTCGGATTTTCTTTTGCCTTTGAGGAGCAAAAAGCCTATTATGTTCCTATCGCACACAACTATTTGGGTGTGGGTGAGCAAGTCAGTATGCACGATGCCAAATCGGCACTAGAGCAATTATTTTCCTTTCCTATCGTGGGTCAAAATCTCAAATATGACTACGCTATTTTAAAACACAATTTCAATATGAACGACTTAAAAGTCTATGCCGATACGATGATTATGTCTTGGCTGCTGGACTCTTCTCTCTCCGCAGGACTCGATAAAATGGCGATGCGCTATTTTTCTCATGAGATGATTCCTTTTAAAGAGACGGTCAAAAGGGGAGAAACCTTTGCTTCAGTAGAGCTTGTTGATGCTTGCAAATATGCCGCAGAAGATGCCTGGATGACGCTAAAACTTTATAACTTTTTTAAAGACAAACTAGGAGAGAAGCTTGAAAAAGTAGCCAAAGAGGTGGAATATCCCTTTGTCAATACCCTTATCATGATAGAAGATGCGGGTATCATGATAGACATCCCTTTCTTTGAAACCCTACTCAAAGAGGCAAGCCAACAGATAGCCACGCTCACAAAAGAGATTTACACGCTAGCAACAAGAGAGTTCAACATCAACTCTACCCAGCAACTAGGAAGTGTACTCTTTGAAACCCTAGGACTTAAAGCAGGGAAAAAGACAAAAACAGGCTACTCGACCAATGAAAAAGTCCTCCATGACCTCTACGATGCCCACCCTATCATCCCCAAACTCTTAGAGTACCGTGAAGTTTATAAACTCCGCTCCACTTACAT
>CAZCUH010000100.1:0-5708 GCA_964501795.1 uncultured Sulfurospirillum sp. | reverse complement strand
ATTTTCAGATATTAGAGGGTATTTAACACACTTTTTAGTCCAAATAGACTATAATCGCGAAAAATAAAACAGAATGGAACTTCATGGCAAATTCAAAAACAAAGTATATTTTCGTCACGGGTGGTGTGCTAAGTTCTCTGGGCAAGGGTATCGCTTCTGCTTCTATCGCGACGCTGCTTAAACATTCGGGGCTTAAAGTGTCAATGCTTAAAATCGATCCTTATATCAATGTCGATCCAGGTACGATGAGTCCTTTGGAGCATGGGGAAGTTTTCGTGACTGCGGATGGTGCTGAGACGGATTTGGATATCGGGCATTATGAGCGATTTTTGGATATTTCACTGGGTAAAGGCAATAACTTTACGACGGGGCAAGTTTATTCATCAGTCATCGAGCGAGAGCGTCGTGGGGATTATCTAGGTAAGACGATTCAAGTCATTCCACACATCACCGATGAGATAAAAAGACGCATCAAAGTCGCAGGAAAAGGGAATGATGTGCTTGTCGTAGAAGTGGGTGGTACGGTAGGAGATATCGAATCTTTGCCATTTTTGGAAGCGGCGCGTGAGTTTCGCTCTGATGTGGGCAAGAAAAAGGCGATGTTTATCCATCTCACCCTTGTACCATATCTCAAAGCTGCCGATGAACTAAAAACCAAGCCGACCCAGCACTCTGTCCAAGAGCTGCGACGCATCGGTATCTCTCCAAGTATCATCATTTGTCGTTCAGAGATGAAGATTCCTAAAGAGATGAAAAATAAGCTTGCTTCTTCATGTGGTGTGGAGCGTGATTGTGTGATCGAAGCCTTGGATGCGAAGTCTATCTATAAAGTACCGATGAATTTTCTTGCCCAAGATATCCTCAAGCCTATCGCAGAGACTTTGGATATGCCAGAGCTTCATCCAAATATGGACAATTGGGGTGCTTTGGTCAAAAATGTCATCGCGCCTAAAAAAGAGGTGACGATAGGCTTTGTTGGTAAATATTTGGAACTCAAAGAATCTTACAAATCCCTCACAGAGTCTTTTGTCCACGCAGGTGCACATCTCGATACCAAAGTCAATCTCAAATGGATAGATAGTGAGGGGGTTTCAGCTGATAAATGTGAAACACTTTTTTCTGATGTGGATGGTATCTTGGTAGCTGGTGGTTTTGGACAACGAGGTGTGGAAGGCAAGATAGAGGCGATTCGCTGTGCGAGAGAGAGTAAGACGCCATTTTTGGGTATTTGTCTAGGGATGCAACTCTCTATGGTGGAGTTTGCTAGAAATGTTTTGGGTCTTGAAGATGCCAATTCTGTAGAATTTGACGAAGAGACGAAAAATCCACTCATCTACCTCATAGACAACTTCATCGATGCCAGTGGTAGCAAACAGATACGCACACATCAAAGCCCTCTTGGTGGCACACTGCGACTAGGTGCATACGAGTGCGATACCAAAGAGGGCTCACTGCTACGAAGTGTCTATCATGATAGCCCAAAGATAGTAGAGCGACACAGACATCGCTATGAAGCAAACCCTGCGTATAGAGAAGCCTTAGAAGCAAAAGGGATGATGATTTCTGGTGAGTCCGATGGCTTGATAGAAGTGGTCGAAATCCCTGAACATCCATGGTTTTTAGGGGTGCAATTTCACCCAGAATTTACCTCCAAGCTGCAAAATCCAAATCTTGCCATACTAGGATTTGTCAAAGCTTCTTTAGAGGCAAAAAAATAGCAAAGCTAGACTGCGTCAAAATTGAGGAGATACTCTCTTCTCGATTTGCAGAGGATGCTTGCAGTACGCTCAAAGAGATACCCAAACCTCAAGAACTCAAAGATATCCAAAAAGCCGCCTTGCGCATCAAACAAGCCATACATAATGGTGAAAAAATCACCGTAGTGGGGGATTATGATGTCGATGGTGTGGTCTCTTCGACTATCATGAAAGAGTTTTTTGATGATATCGGTGTCTTTATCACACTCATCATTCCCAACCGTTTTCGAGATGGCTATGGTATCAATGAAAAGCTATTAGAGCGCATCGATGCCGATCTCATCATCACGGTGGATAATGGTATCTCTGCCGTAGGCGCTGCTAGAGTCTGTAAAGAGCGCGGGATTGATCTCATCATCACCGATCACCATACCGTACCTGATACGATTCCTGATGCTTATGCCATCGTCAATCCTAAGCAATCTGACTGCACCTTTTCCTATCCTGAAATCTGTGGTGCGCAGGTGGCATGGTACTTGATCGCGATGCTCAAAGAGACTTTAGAGATAGAGTACAATTTGGGTAAATATTTGGATCTTTTAGCTATCGCTATCGTCGCGGATATGATGGAGCTAAAGGGGATGAATCGTGCGATGGTGCGTGCGGGATTTAAGATGATAAACCAAGAAAAACGCCTTATCTTTTCTGTCATCAAACGCTACTTTAAAAAGTCTGCTTTTAAGAGTGATGATATCTCCTTTTTGCTCGCTCCCATCATCAACTCTGCAGGACGCATCGAAGATGCCACGCTTGCCTTTGAGATGCTCTCCTCCAAGAATGAACATGATGCTTTGATGCGTTTGGAGTATATCGTAGGACTCAACAACAGACGAAAAGAGATAGAGCTAGAGATATTTAACAAGGCAGTCGCAAGCTATCATGATAAGAGCAATATCATCGTTGTATGGGGTGAGGGTTGGCATGAGGGCGTGATTGGGATTGTGGCTGCGAGACTGACAAGACGCTTTAAAAAACCAGCTATTGTGCTCTCTGTAGAAGAGGGTAAAGCCAAGGGGAGCGCGAGGAGTGTAGGTAGTATCCATATCCTCAAGCTCATCGCTACGCAAAAAGATATCATGATAGGATATGGTGGGCACCAAGGGGCAGCTGGGATGGCGCTAGCCCCTGAAAATCTCGAAGCGTTTAAAAACAATTTAGAACAACTTAGTGAAGATATTCCCGCAGATGACTTCATCGAAAAGAGTGATGTTTTGGGTGAGATAGATGCGGATGCGATTAACTTTGATTTGCTTCATATCTTGGAAAAATATGAGCCTTATGGCATGAAAAATCCGCAACCAAAATTTTTACTCAAAAATGCCTTAGTCAGTGCCGATAGACTCTTGGGCGTCGATGCCAATCATCTCAAAATGACGCTACTGAGTGAAAATAAAAGCATCGAAGCGATTTATTTTAACTACGCTACAAAAGCAGAGCAAGGCGAGCATATCGATCTCATCTGTACCGTCTCTAAAAATGAGTTTAGGGGCAATGTCTCTGCACAGTTGATGGTAGAAGAGATACTTAAAAGCTAGCTACTTTTGCACACCCTCCAACACAGGGACAAAGAGACACTCATCTAACTGTTCTTGTGTGATTTTTCCATTTTTTTTGATAAAGCGTGTGATGATTTGCTTATTGCCGTGGGTGATGGGCGTGACCAAAATCCCACCTTCTTTGAGTTGATCAAAGAGGTGCATCGGTGGCTTGGGTGCAGAGGCGGAAAAGAGGATACGGTCATAGGGTGCGTAGGATTTCCAGCCTTTGTTGCCATCGTCAAAACGGGTGTTGATGTTGTTGAGTTTGAGTTGGGCAAATTTGCCTTTGGCTTCGATGAGGAGCTTCTCGATACGCTCTATGGTGAAAACACGACGAAAGAGTTGACTCAGCACTGCCGCTTGATATCCTGAACCACAGCCTATCTCAAGCACACTATCGGCTCCCTCTGGTGAGAGTGCTTCTGTCATCTTTGCCACGGTGAGCGGAGAGCTGATCCATTGGTTGGCAGAGAGGGGGAGGGCATCGAGTTTGTAGGCGTGATGTCTAAAGCCTTGGGGCACAAAGAGTTCACGCTCTGTTTTACCAATCGCCTCTTGAACAAGTGGGCTAAGTGGAAATACCTTGTTGATTTCGCTTGCGAGTTGCTCAGATTTGTGCAGGTGTAAGCTGTTGTTTTTGAGGTGTTTTCGTATCATGATAGTCCTATATCCATATATCTTCTCATCTTTTTTATCTCTTTTAAATCTGCTTTAAGTGCGATGAACGCTTGGCTATCATCACGATAGGCTTCACCAAAAGGGGTGATAATCCCCGAAGCGCTTGCCATATCTTCTTGCGCAGAATTTGCCGCGATAACAAAAGCTTGATTGAGTATCGCCATCGCTGTGGTGATAGACTCAAAGTGGGATTTTCTAAGCTTTCCCCAAAGGGCAGGTATCATGATGATGTCCGCACCCTTTATCAAATCCCATAATTGGGTAAATCTTATCTCAAAACAGATTAAAATCGCAACTCTTAAACCGTCAATTTCAACTATTTTTATCTTTTTTGTATCCCCAGCTTCAAAGTAGTCATCTTCTTGCCCAAATTTGAAAAGTTTGACTTTATCTTGTGTATGGATGATTTTTTCATCGTGCAAGATGAGTGCGGTATTGTAAAACTTTCCTTCTCTTTTTTGAATCAGTGAAAATGCGATAATGCGATTTTTGGAAAGTGGTAAAATCTCTCGTAGCGCTGCTTCTGAAAATGCTACAGCTTCATCCATCTGTGCATAAGAAAAATTCGTCAGACAAAGCTCTGGCGCAAGCACGATGGCATCTTCATCACTGCGTTTGATGAGAGTGATGAGTCTGAAGAGGTTATCATGATAGCTACTATCATGATACGCAAACTGAAGTGCTACTAGCTGCCTAGAAGTCATCTAAATCTAGGCTTCCTTTGGAGTAGTTGGTGACATTGCCTTCAAAAAAGTTGGTTTTTTGGTCGTTGAAGTTTGAGAAGTTATCGACCCATTTGATAGGGTGTGCTTTGTTGTAAAGCTTCTCTAGTCCCACCGCTTTGAGTCGTCTATCGGCTAGGTACTGGATATAATCCTCGATGATGTCATCCGTTAGCCCTAGGATATGCCCTTCGGTGATGTGTTTACCCCAAGCGATCTCAAGCTCTACGGCATCGCGAAACATCTGATACACTTCATCGATAAGCTCTTTGGTGAAGAGTTCAGGGCGCTCTTTTCGCGTGGTGTTGATCATATTTTGAAACAAGATAAGGTGTGTCACTTCATCACGCTGGATGAAACGAATCATCTGCGCCGATCCGAGCATCTTGCCACTTCTAGCCAAAGTATAGAAAAAAGTAAACCCACTATAAAAGTAAATTCCCTCCAAGATTTGGTTGGCAAACATCGCTTTAAGGATGTCTGTATCGCTAGGATCACCTGTGGCAAGTGAGTCATAAACAGAAGCGATATGGTCATTTTTATGCTTGAGCTTGGCATCTTGTCGCCACATATCATAAATCTCATCACTATTTTGCGAGATACTATCGACCATCACCGCATAACTTTGCGAGTGAAGTGCCTCTTCAAATGCTTGACGCACCAAGATAAGGTTAATCTCTGGAGAAGTGATATAAGGATTGACATTGTCAATGAGGTTATTGGTCTGCAAAGAATCCATAAAGATGAGCTGTGAAAGCGCCTTGTCGTAGGCGTTTTTCTCTGCATCGGTGAGCTGTTTATAATCACGCACATCAGCCGTCATATCGACTTCTTTGGGAAACCAAGTGTTGTTGAGCATCATATCCCAGAGGTTGTACGCCCATTGGTATTTTATCTTGTTGAGTTCAAAAATCCCCGTCGGAGAGCCACCAAATATCTGCCTATCGTTGACTTTTTCGGTGGAATTTGGGTTGTATATCTTTTTTCTTTCCATGGATGAAACTCCTTGTTTA
>CAZCUH010000099.1:0-5733 GCA_964501795.1 uncultured Sulfurospirillum sp. | reverse complement strand
TATTATAATCCCTTAAACTTAACTATAAGTTAAAGCAAATATTAATTTTTGTCGCTATCATGATAGCTATGCTATACTTCCATCATGATAGCGACAAATTTCTCCTTTTTGCATCCCTATTTTCTCCTTCTTTTACCCCTAGGAGTCTGCTTTTTTTACTGCAAAAAAACGACACTTGCTATGGCACTGCCAAAACTCGAATGGATACCCAAAAAACAACGGCTTTACAACTTAAACACCCTCCTAAAACTCACCATTTTTTCACTCTTCACCCTCGCCCTTAGTAGCCCTTTTCTCTATCATGATATCACCCCATCACAAAAACACGGACGCGATATCGTGCTTGCTATGGATTGTAGTGGGTCGATGCGAGAGAGTGGATACGACCAAAAGTCACCCGATAAGAGCAAATTTGAACTCCTCCAAGCAGTCAGTAGCGATTTTATCGACAAGCGCGTAAGTGACAATTTTGCTGTGGTGGTCTTTGGCACTTTTGCTTTTTGCGCTTCCCCTGTCACCTATGAACACAACGCTCTCAAAGCCCTCCTTGCGATGCAAGAGGTCGAAATCGCAGGCAAAAATACTGCCATCGGAGATGCCATCGCCCAAAGCATCAAGACGCTTGATTTTGCACAAGCCAAAGAGAAAATCATCATCCTCATTACCGACGGTATCAACAACGCAGGAAGCATCTCCGTCAAAGATGCCGCCCAAGAAGCCAAAGCCAAAAAGATCAAGATTTACACCATCGCACTAGGAAGCAAAGAGAATGTCGATAGTACATTACTACAAAAAGTAGCAGACGAAACCAAAGGTAAATATTTTGAAGCCACAACACTTCAAGATCTGCAAGCCGTCTATCATGATATCGACAAACTCGAACCTAGCGAGATCAGTAGCGAGCAGTATTTAGAGAAAAAGCTACTTGTTTTTTGGCTACTTTTTCCTGCTGTTTTACTCCTGTTTTTACTGCTTGCCCGTGAGGAGAAAATCCTATGAGTCTCTATTTCCCACAAGCCTTGATATTGCTTTTTGCACTCCTTTATCTCTATCAAAAATCGCACAAAAAAGCCACACTTCTCTATCTCTCTCTTGCCCTTGCCATCCTAGCACTCGCTCGCCCTATCATGACAGAGAGCACCCAAGATGCCACCTTGGCAGGCAAAGAGTTCATCCTAGCGCTCGATATCTCTCGCTCTATGCAAGCGGCTGATATCCAACCAAGCCGACTAGAAAAAGCCAAAGCGATTATCAAAAGCATCCTCACACAAAATCCTCACGATAGATTTGCCCTCTTTGTCTTTACTTCCAAGCCCCTTATCCTCTCGCCAAGTACGCGTGATCACAAGCTACTCTTAAATGCCCTAAACGCACTCGATACGCACAATATCCTCACCCACAGCACCAACCTCAAAAAGCTCTTAGAGACCATCGGAAAGCTCAAAATGGCAGAGAAAAATCTCATCTTGCTGAGTGACGGTGGCGATGAGAGAGATATCGATGACTTGCTGAGCATCGCACATAGTAACGATATCCACATCTCCACGATTGCCCTTGCTACCACGCAGGGAACACCCCTACGAGATGCCTATGGCAAAGAGCTCAAAGATGAGCACAATCACCTCATCATCAGCCGTCTAAACCCTATACTTAAACCCTTAGCGACTAAAACAGGCGGAAAATTTTTCAACTATGATGCCAATACTTTCTCACTCGATTTTGTCACACAAAAAAGTAAAGCCAGCCGACAAAAAAAAGGGATTTTAGAGCTTTTTTGGATACCGCTTTTGGGCGCTTTGTTACTCTTTTTACTCTATTACATCCAAATTCCAAAAAAGATTTTGCTTCTTTTGCCTTTTCTCTCCATACAAGCTGATGCTTCCTTGTTGGATTGGTACTTCATCGCACAGGGCAATAGTGCCTATCATGATAAGCAGTACAAACAAGCAGCCAAAGCTTATGAAAAGATAGCACACCAAACCATCCAAAGCCAACTCAACCTCGCCAATAGTTTCTATCATGCCAAATTTTACACCCATGCCAGAGATATTTATGCAAGTATCATGACTGACAATCCTCACTATAAAAAAATCCAACTCTTTGGACTCGCTAACTGCGAAGCCAAACTCAAACACTACACCACCGCTAGAGGCTACTACCAAGAGGCGCTAGCCTTTGGCAGGGATGAAGCCATCTTGCACAATCTTGCCCTCATCGCACACAAAAAAGATAAAAAAGATGATAAAATACCCAAAACAAAAGAGAGTAAAAAGGTCAAAATAAAGAGCAAATCCTCAGGAAAAAGTGGCAAAAAAGGGAAAAAACAAGCCAAAAACGGCTCGGTAAACTCCCTCTCTCACCCCCTAGGATACAAAGCCTATGAATTAATCAACAAAGGATACATCGATGAAAAAAAGCCTTGGTAGTCTGCTGCTTATCATGATGAGCCTCTGGGGCGATAGTGACTATTTTGATTTTAACCTCAGCGTCGATAATCCTCACCCTTTCGTCAAAGAGGGAGTCACCATCACTTTTAAAGCCCATCAAAAAAATCATAAAAACACGATGTTTTTTGAACTCACACCTCCACAAAGCAAAGCTTACCAACTCCAGCTCATCGACAAAAAAGACAACATCAGCGCCTATCATGATAAGTATATCACCTACCGCTATCGTCTCTACCCACTCAAAGAAGGCAATATTTCCCTTCCCTTTACGCTTCAAGTTGCCACAGTAAGCGATGAGAGTGTCAAGACCTTTGTCACGGGAAGCTGGGATGAAGTCAACCCAATGGCAAAAACGACTTATAATCCTAAAGTCCCACCTATCATTTTGCAAGTCCAGCCTATCAAAGCTGTTGATTTAGTCGGTGATTTCACCCTCACTGAAAGTGAAATCCCACAGCAGATAGATGCCTACGAACAACTCAACATCCTCTATACACTCAAAGGAGAGGGCTACCCAAACATCCCAAAACAACTCCTTAAAAAGCAAAAAGGTGTCGAAGCATTTTTAGAACTTCAATCCCCAAACCCACAGACACATCTCTACAACTATGCCCTTGTCGCGGAGCATGATTTTACCCTGCCTGCCATCACACTTCATGCCTTTTCACCCAAAAAAAATCGCTACTATACCCTAAAAACCAACTCCCATAAAGTCTCCGTAACACCACTAAAACAAGAAGATATTTTAGATAAAAAAGAGAATTATCCTTCAAAACCCCCTATCAATATCGTCTCTATCCTCAATGCGCTTTTACTCTTTATAGCTGGCTATCTCACCGCCACTTTCAAACTGCTCTCTTTTTGGAAAAAAACAGACAAACAAGATAATCCATTGAAAAAAGAGATTCAAGAGAGCAAAGATGCCAAAACCCTGCTCAAGCTCCTACTCAGTCACAACAACCAAGTATTCAAACCCTATATCCAAGAGCTAGAAGCACTGCTCTATCATGATAAGCCACACAAACTACAAGAGATCAAGGAGCAACTATTAAAACAGCTCTAGAGAAGATTTTATACCGAGTCAAAAAAAAAGTTTTCCACGACCATACGGCAAATCAACTCTCCACGCAGAAAGGAGAAGGCTATGATTTTGCCGAGATTGTCGCTTATGTCTTAGGTGAAGATGCCAAGCGCATCGACTGGAAAAGTACTGCCAAGACAGGAAAACCACAGCGAAAACTCTATTTTGAAGAGAAAGAGATGCATGTTGCGATTGCACTATTGATGAGTGGCACGATGCATTTTAAAAATAAAAAGATTGATGCTATCCACATCGCCACGCATCTTGGCTTGGAAGCTATCAAGCTCGCGCATCCCCTGACACCTATCATGATAAGCCCTAGCACTACTCTGCTCTTACCTAGCAGTAAAAAACCACACGCTATGGACTATTTCCTAAAACAAATCTCTCATCTCCCAGGCATAAAAAGCCCACTAGATATGAAAAAAGCCTCCCACACCATCACTTCCCATCTCAAAAAGAGATCATTACTTATCATGATAGGAGATTTTTTAGAGGAGATAGATTTGACACAACTAAGCAAGAGACACTCCCTCTTTCTCATCATCGTTCGAGATAGCTTTGAAGAAGACCCCTATCCTTTGGGGGAGGGAGATTTTAGTGACTTAGAAAGTAGTGAACAAGCTTCTTTTTATTTTGGTACAAAAGCAGTGCGTGCCTATAAAGAAAAGTACCAAGAACACGACGCCAAACTCTTTTCTCATCTACGAAAACTAGGCATACCTTACCAAAAAGTGATAGATTCCAATCTTCACATCTCTTAAACAAAGAGTAGCGCTTAACATACAAATATCAAAAAAATTTATAATTTAAACAAATATTATGGTTAGCTTGTGCTATAATATACGATGCAATATTTCATTGCAGATAGTTATTTGCTATAAGTTATATTTATTATAACCCTAGCTATTAACTATCTAAAATTTTAAAGGAGTTTATATGAAATTAGGCTTTCTCGTAGATCTCGATCTTTGCATGGGTTGCAAAGCATGCGAGGTTTCATGTAAGGTAGAGAATGAAGTCCCAGTCAGCTCGTGGCGACTTCGTGTCAAGTATGTCGATCAAGGACTTTTCCCTGATACTTCCAGAACTTTTACACCACTTCGTTGTAACCATTGTGAGAGTGCACCTTGTGAACGGATATGTCCCGTCTCAGCACTGCACTACCTCGAAAATGGTATCGTCAATATCGACAAAGATAGGTGTATCGGTTGTGCAGGTTGTATCATGGCGTGCCCTTATGGTGCGATTTATATGGATCCAGAGACAAATACTGCTGATAAGTGTACTTACTGTGCACACCGTATCGCGTCAAGTATGATGCCAGCGTGTGTAGTAGCCTGTCCAGTTGAAGCCAATATCTTTGGAGATTTGGAAGATCCTACATCTCACATCAGCAAATATATCAGTAAAGACAAAAGAGTTCAAGTGCGAAAACCTGAGAAAAATACCGTACCTAAGCACTTCTATGTCGGTGGTGGTCAAGCACAGCTTAATCCTCAAGCCGCATTTAGACCTGAAGGATATGACCTCTTTAACAATATCACACACTTAAAACATATCGGAAAGGGGCACTAGATGGTAGAACATGCAGAACAAATCATAAATCATGCAAAAGTGACACTTGATGTGGCACTTCCAGGTATCGTGTGGGGTTGGATGATTACCCTCAACCTTTGGGCAAAAAGTATCGCAACAGGTTCTGTCCTCGTAGGTGCTTTTTTACTCGCTCGTCACAAAGATGAAGGTGGTGTAAATGGGATTAGATTACTCATTCCAGTTATCGCATTTATCTTTTTAAATATCTTTTTACTCTTTACGCTCTTAGATTTACATCAACCTTTTAGAATGTTAAATATTTTCTTGCACCCACATTGGACATCAGCGATTACCGTAGGTGCATGGATGGCAACGGCACTTACTGGTGTGATTGCATTTATGGCATTTTTAGCACTTGTAAAAAAAGAGACAAAAGGGCTGTATGACACACTACTCAAAGTCGCTGTCGTTTTAGCGATTCCTGTGACACTCTATACTGCTGTCATCATGGGTGAAGCAAGTGCAAGAGAGTTATGGCAAACACCTGCTGAGTTGATGCAGATGGCATTGGCAGCCTTTGTCGCTGGTTCTGCTATCTTGGCATTTTTCTCGGGGCGTTGGACTCCAGAAGCCAGAAGAGACTTAGCTATCATCTTAGGTACAGCT
>CAZCUH010000098.1:0-5836 GCA_964501795.1 uncultured Sulfurospirillum sp. | reverse complement strand
TGATTAAGACCAAAGAAGATGGATAAGAAGAATGCTGTAAAGCCATCAAATTTGATAGCCTTACATATAAAATTTAGATTAAGCAGAGACTCCTATCTCAAAGTACTCCCAGCCATTCTCTTCTAGTTTTTTTCTATTGTATTGATTTCTTCCATCAAAAATCACTTTATTCTTCAATCTCTGAGCCATCTCTTCAAAGTCTGGGGCACGAAATTCTTTCCACTCTGTGACCAAAAGCATCGCATCAGCGTCCACCAAAGCATCATATTTTGAAGAGACATACTCGACAGCATCATTGCCTTTGAGATAGTGTGTTCTTGCTTCATGTTCTGCTTTTGGATCGTATGCTTTGATTTTTGCGCCTCTTTTAGTCAGCTCAGTGATGATGGTTGTCGCACTTGCTTCTCTCATATCATCTGTATCTGGCTTAAATGCTAGTCCCCAAACAGCAAATGTCTTTCCACTCAAATCTTCACCAAATTTTTTGATAACTTTATCACTAACAACTCTTTTTTGTGCATAGTTTACCGCTTCGACCGCGTCAAGAAGTTTTGGTTCATAACCAAAATCTTTACTTGTCTTTGCCAATGCTTGGACATCCTTTGGAAAACAACTTCCACCATATCCACAGCCTGGATAAATGAAGCTATACCCGATACGGCTATCACTCCCTATACCATGTCGTACTTGATTGACATCTGCACCGACTCTTTCACAGATATTTGCTACTTCATTCATAAATGATATCTTCGTCGCTAGCATTGCATTTGCCGCATATTTTGTCATCTCAGCAGACTTGATGTCCATACCTACAAAACGCTCTCTTGAGTGTGTAAATGGCGCATAAAGCTCTCTCATCATATCAAAGGCTTCTTCATTGTCCGCACCGATGACCACACGATCTGGCTTCATAAAATCACTCACCGCTGCACCCTCTTTTAAAAACTCAGGATTTGAAATCACATCAAAAGTCAAATCACTTCCCTTGGCATCCAAAGTCTCTTGTACTTTTGCTCTTACTTTGTCCGCCGTACCCACAGGTACTGTCGATTTATCGATGATATACATATGATGCGTCATATTTTCACCGATACTTTTTGCCACTGCTAATACATACTGCAAATCAGCAGATCCATCTTCACCCATCGGGGTACCCACAGCGATAAAACAGATATCCGTCTTATCAAGTGCGTCTTTGATGTCGGTTGTAAAATCAAGTGTACCTGCTTCATGGTTTTTTAGTACCATTTTTTCAAGTCCTGGTTCATAGATTGGGATAATTCCCTTTTTTAAATCCTCGACTTTCTTTTCATCAATATCCACACAAATGACATTGTTCCCCATCTCTGCAAAACATGTCCCTGTCACCAATCCTACATACCCTGTCCCTATTACTGAGATATTCATTTTTATCCTTTTTCTTTTATATTCTTATAACCAATATCGGCATTAATTTAAATTATTTAATTATTTTCTCAATTTTTATAAAATTCTTTGTACCAATCAATGAACGCACTGATACCTTCTGTGATAGTTGTATCTGGTTTATAATTCATATCTTTTATCAAACTTTGTACATCCGCATAAGTGCTTTGCACATCACCAGGCTGCATCTCCATAAAATTTTTCTCAGCTTCTTTGCCTAACTTTTTCTCGATACCTTGTATAAAATCCATCAATTTTACAGGTTCATTGTTACCTATATTATAGACCTTATAAGGTGCAGATGATGCACTTGTATCTGGGTTTGTTGCATCCCAATTTTCATCACTTTTAGCAGGATTATCGATGACATTGATAATCCCCTCTACGATATCATCTATATAGGTAAAATCTCGACTCATATCTCCATGATTAAAAACTTTAATGGCTCTATCATTGAGTATCGCATCTGTAAAAAGCATCGGAGCCATATCTGGTCTCCCCCAAGGTCCATACACCGTAAAAAATCGCAACCCTGTCGCTTGTATCCCATAAAGATGCGCATAAGTATGCGCCATCATCTCATTTGATTTTTTCGTTGCGGCATAGAGACTCACTGGATGATCTGTATGGTCAGATGTTTTAAAAGGTTGTGATTTATTGAGTCCATACACAGACGAGCTAGAGGCAAAACAGAGATTTTTCACGCCATGATGACGACATCCCTCTAGGATATTCATAAATCCTACCACATTGGACTGGATATAAGCGTGAGGATTTTCTAACGAGTAGCGTACTCCTGCCTGTGCCGCGAGGTTACACACCGCATCAAACTGTTCCTCTTCAAAGAGATCTTCCATTCCATCGCGATCACTCAAATCAAGTTTCATAAATTTATGTTTTGGGTAGGTAGAAGAGTATGCAAATTCTCCTTCTTTGACCTCTTCTCGTTTGATGCCGAGATCTTGGAGTCTGCCATATTTGAGATTGACATCGTAATAATCATTGATGTTGTCGATTCCCACAACTTCATCACCGCGTTCGAGTAGTTTTTTCGCAAGGTTATGTCCGATAAACCCTGCCGTACCAGTTACTAAAATCTTCATTTAAATCCTTGTTATCATGATAGGCATAATATCGACCAATTTTAGCGTAAGTTTAGTTTCCTCTACTCCCTGGTTTATAAGCAACGCTTCCATCGGCACAAAGCGGGCAATTGTCGGCTTCATAAATCTCAAAGTCAAAATCATCTAGGGCAAAAAATGGCATATCTTCTGGCAACTTACACTCTGGTTTGGCTGCTTTGTCACTGCCATGTCGTTTACAAAATCCACGATTTGCAAGCGCTGCAAATGCTACGATATTGGCACCATTTTCCTCGACTACTTTAGCAGCTTCTAGAGCAGAACCTGCTGTGGTGATGATATCTTCACAAATCAGGACATTTTCACCCTCACTCACTTCAAACCCACGCCTCAATGTCATCACTTTATCCACGCGCTCTGCAAAGATAAAACGCGCATCAAGTGCCCGTGCAAGTTCATAACCAGCAAGTATCCCACCAAGAGCTGGAGAGCAGACTGTATCTACTTTTATACCCGCATCATTGATCTGCTTAGCAAGCTCTTTTGCCAACATGGCAGCGACTTTGGTATCTTCTAAGACTTTGGCAGATTGTAGATAAAACTGCGAGTGATTGCCACTACTAAGTAAAAAGTGCCCCTCTAATAGTGCACCTGCTTTTTTGTAAACTTCTTCGAGATTTATCATGATAGCTATACTTTGAGAAGCTCAGCTTCTTTCTCTTTGACTAGAGAATCGACTTGCGCTATCGCATCATCTGTGTTTTTTTGTACACTTTCTTGCGCTTTTTTGCTCTCATCTTCGGTAATCTCTTTCTCTTTTTCAAGTGCTTTTATTTTATTGTTCGCATCTTTTCGTACATTTCGGATAGCGATTTTTGCTTTTTCACCCATCGCTTTGGCACCTTTGGCACTCTCTTGACGCTGCTCTACAGTCATCGGCGGGAAGAAAAGCTTGATAACTTCCCCGTCATTGTTTGGATTGACACCGATATTTGCCTCTTGGATAGCTTTTTCGATATCACCAAGCAACCCTTTCTCCCATGGAGAGATCGTGATTGTTGTCGCATCTGTTGCGAGTACCGATCCCACTTGTGTCAATGGTGTAAGCGTATCATAATAGTTGATTTTAACATTCTCTACGATTGATGTTGACACTTTACCACTTCTTAATGTCATAAAATCTTTTCTAAGCGCTTCGAGACTTTTTTTAATATGCTCTTTTTGGTTATCATAAATAGCGTTCAATGCCATATTATTCTCCTTTTGGTGCAGCTGGGACGGCTGGTTCTTTTGGGGCTACTGGTGCTGTACTTTTCTTGATTGGTGAAGTAGGTACCAATGCCTTCGTATCGATTTGATCCACCAATGTCCCTTTTTTATCTTCATTGTAAAAATAACCAAGCGCTAAAGTATTGAGCAAAAAAGCCAGTCCTAAAGTAAATGTCAATTTTGTCAAAAATCCCGCTGGACCTTTGGCACCAAAGACAGACTCATTACTCCCACTATAAGCACCTAGCCCGATAGATGAACTTTTTTGTAAAAGAACCACGATAGTAAGTACTACTGCCAAAACAAATTGCAATATTAACATGACTGAAGTCATAAAAAACCTTTTTATTTAGTAAAATTTTAGATATAATTGTGCGATTATACCCTAAAAGCTTGAAAGTAATGTTAAATGCCCACAAATAGACGACATACCGACGAATTTTCCAAACGCGCCAAAAGTTACCAAAAGAGCAATATCATCCAAAAAAAAGTCGTCAAAACACTCATAGCAGGCATCAAAAACAGACCTAAAATTATTCTGGATCTAGGCTGTGGAGAAGGTGCCGTTTATAAAGAAATTACTTGGGAGATTGAAAGATTTATCGGTGTGGACAAAGCAGAAAATATGTGCATCTTACACCCCCATCATGATAGGATAACACTCTATCATGATGACTTTGAAAACCCCTCTCTCTATCATGATATAGACCATGTGGATATCACCATCGCTGCATCCTCATTGCAGTGGGCAAAAGATTTAGAAAAAACTATTCAAAAGATTTCACAACATACAGAGGAAATCGCTTTTGCCATTTTCTGTAATGGTACTTTCAAAACTATTTATGAGATCACAAAACTACCCTCTTTTTTACCCTATCATGATAGGGCATTGGAGATCATAGGACGCTATTTTGACATCCATCATGATAGAAAAGAGTATAAGTTAGAATTTGAAGATAATCTCTCAAAATTTCGTTATATCAAAGATTCAGGGGTGAGTGGAGGAAATCGTCAGTTAAGCTATCATGATACCAAGCGATTGATTGCTTCGTATCCCTTGCCTTATTTGGAGTTTGAAGTGTTGTTTGTCTGGGGGAAAAAGAAGAGCTAAAAGCTCTCCTTTTCTTTAGTCCTCGTCGCCAAAAATACCTAAGATTTGAAGCAATGATGTAAACAAGTTGATAAAGTCAAGATAGAGTGCTAAAGCACCATCTACAGGATGACCATAATTTCCTTGGATGATATTTTGTGTATCATAAAGGATAAATGCTGAAAATAGTATCGCACTTACTGCCGCGATACCAACTTGCATCCATGGGTTGTGCAACCAAAAGACATTGAGTAACCCCGCTACAATCACCACAATCAGCGTGATAAAGAGGAATTTACCCATACTTGTAAAGTCTTTAGTCGTATTCATCGCAAACATCGAAAGCCCACCAAAGGCCACTGTTGTAAGAATCAGTGCATTTGCTACAATCCCACCGGCTCCAGCACTCACAAAGTGTCCTACCATCACCGACATCGTCAAACCAGAAACGAGTGCAAAGGCAAATAACATTGCCAAGTTCAATCCTGGTTTTCTACGCGCAAATCCGATACCAAATATCAAAGCAAACTCTAAAATCACAAATGCCCAGTAATATTCACGAATCACTGGCATACCCATACCGACATACGCACCCGCAGCACCTACCAAAAGGCTCCCTGCAAACAATTGGTATGTCTCTTTTATAAAAGTAGAAAGATCTCTACTCCCCTCTTGCTCAACCTGTGCATAACCACTATCTTGAACAGAGGTATTGTTTTTTACATAATCTCTATCATATAATCCCATTATTTCTCCTATACTTATAAATCATTTTTGATTTTGCTATGCACACTTGATGTACATATACAGATATTATATCGTAAATTTTCGGGAAATAATGAATGTTTTTTAAAGAAAGTTATTATTTAGGAGAAAAACTCTCCTAAATAACCATGATTATGACTTACCAAAAAGCTTACCAGCCATACCCATCAAGCCATCAAGTCCACCCACAGAATCTAGCAAGGAA
>CAZCUH010000097.1:0-5850 GCA_964501795.1 uncultured Sulfurospirillum sp. | reverse complement strand
ATGGCGTATTATAATTGGATTTTGGCATTTCATGTGATGAGTGTGATATCGTGGATGGCGATGTTGTTTTATATGCCACGACTTTTTATCTACCATGTAGAGCATGCGAAAAATGGTCCTGCTTTTACGGATGTGATAAAGATTCAAGAGGAGAAGTTGTGGCGGATTATCGGTAATCCTGCGATGATAGCTTCGCTTGTTTCTGGGCTTGTCATGATAGCGCTAAATCCAGATTTGTTTAAGAGTGGGATGTGGTTGCATGTCAAACTCACTGCAGTTGTGTTGATGCTAGGCTATCATCACTCTCTAGGCGTGCTTCGTAAAAAGCTTTATGCTGATAAGTGTACAAAGAGTGGGAAGTTTTTTCGCTTTTACAATGAAGTACCGACTTTGTTGATGATTGTGATTGTGATTATGGTGGTCGTGAAGCCATTTTGATAGTAAAGTATCTTAAAATACACCACTTTTTGTTGGGTCTGTTTGTTGCCTCTTTGCTCTCTTTTTTTGTTGATAGGATTGTGTTTGCTGTGTTGTCGGTGGCGTTGTTTATCTATTTCATCATAGTAGTGAGTCTGCACTTTCGTCATAAAAAGAGTCAAAAATCTCTCAAAATCAAAAAGAGTAAAGAGCACAAAGCGATAGAAAAACTCAAAAATGCCCGCCAAAAAGAGGCAGCCAAGAAGCATGATTTTATCAATAACCAAGTGGCGTATATCGCGAGTATTTGGGAGCTTTCACAGGCACAAGAGAAGACCTTTGCCACCTTTATTGAGAAAAAAGCATATAGTGAACTCTACACCAAGATGACAGCCTCTTTGTTGCCTCAACTCACAAGGATGATAGAGGAGTGTATCGAGCGTGATAGAGTAGGATGCAAGCGGGAAGTCTCTTCGCGTCTCAATGACTTAGTCACGGTGATGAAAGCAGAGATCAAACGCAAGAAAAAGCGAAAAAAAGAGGATTTTGAGACGATGCGTGATGTCTATGATCACCTACTACGAGAGGTGAAAATCAGTGCTGATTAAAGGCTTTGATAGCTGCTTTGTGCTGTGGAATGGCGAGATTTTCTAACATATGTTTGATGCTGAGTGAGCGCAAGAGTGGATCTGATGTTTTGAGGATTTTTCTATATTTAATGATACCAGATACAATCTCTCCTACTTCGCTACTATTTTCATCAGCTGTTGTGACTAGGAGATACTTGGTAGCGATACTTTTGATATCTTTTTTGAGATGATACATCCCTTTTGGGATACCACTTTTGAGACAATATGGACTATCTTGATTGAGTTGATCGAATTTTTTGCCAATAAGTGAGATGAGTGTTGCATTTGTCTCTTTTAAAAACTGTGCTAATTGTGCATTTGGATGTCCTATGAGTGTGATAAAGGCATCTATCTTTTTTGCATCAAATAACGCTTCTAGTTCGTGCCAATTGTGGTAAGTACCTGTATGTTTGAGTTGAAAAGTCTTTAAAAGGTGCTCAATACTGTTCTCTTCCTTGGCATCGTAGAGGATACGAAAACTGTTAGTTTGGATATCTTCAAAGCGCGTGATATTAGTATCTTTTCGTACAACTAGGGTGATGACTTTGGGATAAAGGGCTAAGAGTGCTGTGAGATTTGGTAGTCTGTTTTCTCGTGCATCGTGTGCGATGTCAGCATTGAGAAGGGCAAAGTGTGTGGTGTTGGATTGGAGCTCTTGCAAGGGAGATTTTGCTAGTAATGTTGCGAGCATCATCAGCATTGTAAGAAGCACTTTCATATAAACTCTTTATATTATTTTATGTTTATGATAATAAAAAAATAATTAAATTTTACTTAAGTTTTATGATGATTGCACGCGATTTGTTTGGATGCTTCGTTCTGTCTCTCTTAGTTTGTCACGAATAGCCAAAATGGCCTTGGTTGCATCTGCTTTTTCACTTGGTATGGATTCTACATCACCAGAGGTGAGAACGATATCCAAGTTTCCTGCTTCAAAATGGACACTTTGTATATAGGCATAATAGAATTCTTTATTGATGCCACATCCTTTCTTGATAGCAAATTTCTTTTTTCTATCTTCTCTTTCATATTTGAACATATGAAATTTTGGGCACTTTTTTGAATAGGTGAGGTAATTTTCACTCAGATAGATGATGCCTACTTCATAAGTTTTTCTATTTTTGAGTATCGGATTGCAGGCTGCTCCTTTTTTACTGAGTATATAAGCTTTGCTATCAGGCACTTTGAGGCTTTTTTTGCCTGCTGTGACGAGCATATTGCAGTAGGCTTGAAAGTGCTCTTTTGCATAATGTTGATGATAGACAAAACCTAGAAATATGAGTACGAGTAGAGATAAAAATATCCATGCTGAGAGATACGGTGTGGTACTGAACAAGAGGATAAACAATACAATAGATACAAGAAGAAGATTACGCCAGTAGCAACCTAGCCATAAAAGAGTGAGGTGAAGTAATTTCATCGCGTATAATCCTTGGAGCATTTAACAAGGATTATAGTCAATCTTTGTTTAAGGTGGTCATTATCATGATATAATTGTGTCAAATTTGAAAGGATTGATATTGGATAGAGGGACGATTGGATTTGGTATAGCGGGGAATTTTGCGCAGCATTTAGAGCAAGCAGGGGAGAGTGAGGATTTTGTAGGTGTGGAGGTGGATGAAGCAGATGCGCCCAAGGGAATTTTTCCAACTTATATCCCCAAGAGCAATACTTTTTTAGGTGTTTTTCCTTTTTCAAGTGACAAGATTATGGCGCCTCAAGATAAAGATATTCAGATGGAGCCAGAGGTGGGATTGCTCTGCGATGTTGGCTATCATGATGGGCAGGTAAGCAGACTTACACCGACACATTTTATGGCGTACAATGACTGTTCTATTCGTGTGGAAGGAGCCAAAAAGATTTCACATAAAAAGAATTGGGGAACCAATAGTAAAGGGGTGAGTGAAGCACTTATCATGATAGATACTTTTGCGCGTGGTGGGGTGATGGATGGGTATTCACTGACTTCTTTTATCAAACGAGATGGACAGCTCATACAGTATGGAGAAAATAGTGAGCTTTTGGGATATAGTTACTTTTATGAAAAACTAGAAAAATGGATCATAGAGAAGTTAAATCACCAAAAAGAGCAAGGCCCTTTGGAGGATTTGCATGCATCTTTGTTAGAAGCGGACAAACCACAAAAATTGTTGATTTCAATCGGAGCGACGCGCTATACAGCATTTGGTGAGAGCCACTATTTGCAAGCAGGGGATATCCTCTATGTTTTGCTTTACCCGCATGGGAAATATGGGCATGAAAAAGTGCGTCTCATGATAGAGCAGGAAGCCTATGAAGATGGGATTTCTCTGTTGCGTCAAGAGGTAGTTTAAGCGCGCTTTAGTAAAATAAGCGCAGATAACTATTTTATGGGATTATAAATGAAAAAATTACTACTCTTTGTGACGATTTTGCTGATAGGTTTTTTTGCTGCATCATACTTTAAAAATCAAAAGATAGCTGAGGAGATTGCAAAGCAACTCGATACAGTCCAAGCCCTAAAGCATGGAGGGATTCATTGTACTGGTCTCGTGAAAGCAGATTGTGAAATGCGAGATATCGTCTATCAAGACACACAGCTAGCAGAGAGTGTGACACTCAAAGGTATTGATCCTTTGGTGCAGTTTCATGAAGGGAATTTCATCGAGATTCCCGTAGAAGCGGAGATAAAAAATGCAAAATTTTCTCTCTTTGATATCTCAAGTTTGTTAAAAAATGATATTCAAAAAGAGTTAAAAAACTTTTTTTCTAAATACACTAAAAATTATGACATCAGTATTAAGGCAAATTTTTTGACTGATGGAAAGCGCGTGCGTGATATCGATATCGTGGATGTCGATGCACAAGACAAGATTACGCCATTTCTCCTCAAAGGCAAAGTCTCTGCTATCGATACTTTTCCTATCCTAGATGGCTTTTATGCCAAATTTGATTTTACCAATAAGCGTCTTGTTTTTTATGATTTTCTTGATGAGATGCGTCGTTGCTGTATCAAGAAGTTTCCTGAGCGTTACCTGAAAATGTCCAATGAAGCGATTTGGAATGATATCGTGATGCAGATTTCTGCGATGCTGACTATGAATCTCAAAAATCAATTTATACAAGAGGGTGAGCGCGATATGATGCGAGCGATGTTGGATATCTTGCAAGATAAGAAAAATTATTTGGTGTTAGATGTTAAAGCAAAGAAAAAAGTTCCTTTGGAGCAGACAGTTATGCAATTTTTTATCGCAGGGCCAGATGCGGTCAAAGCGGTGTATGATATGAAAATCGAGGCAAAATAGATATGATGGACATGGGGATAGAAGAGCAGGTTTTATTGCTAGCGATTTATAAACGAGAAGCAGATGAGAGCATCAAGGATGTGGTGCTAAAGCTCGAAGATACGGGTATGTTTACCTACAAAGAGGGTAAAAAATATCTCAAATCACTCAAAGAAGAGGGTTATATAGCAGATGATAGATTGAGTGTGATGGGCATAGAAAAAGCCAAGGCAGTAGAAGAGGGATTTAAACTCCAATAATGGTCATCATTACCCCGATACTTATACTCATCAATGTGCTTGTTTTTCTAGCAACAAAAGATAATTATGAGTTAGGGATTCGTTATGGACTCAATATGCTCTTTACCCAAGAGCACTACTATTGGCAGCCACTGACTTCGATGTTTATGCATGCGAGTTGGACACATCTGCTTATGAATATGGCGGTGCTTTTTCAGTTTGGTGTGCTCTTAGAGAAGGAATTAAATGCCCATTGGCGTTATCTGGCTATCTATTTTGTAGGGGGATTGATTACCTCTTTGCTAAGTTATCTCTATATGAGCCATTTTGACCAATCCATCAATCTCGTGGGTGCTTCTGGTGCATTGTCGGTGCTTTTTGGTTGGTTTGCACTCAAAGATCCACACTTAAGAGGGGGCTTGATAGTCTCCATACTTCTCATCTCCTTCGTACCGCTAGGTATGGGGATGAATATCGCTTGGTATGCACATTTAATAGGGTTTGTTTTGGGTTGGATTTCGGGATATTTTATATAAGGAAAAATGATGAATAATGAAAAAAGTATAGAACAGTTATTGGTGCAAGCCTCAGAAGAGCCTGAGTATAGAGAAGCCTTTTATGAGAAGTTGCTAGATTTAGAAGTCTTTGTGCTTGGTGGTGATGACGCCAAAGAGGGAGAGGTCGTAGAAGAAGAGGGGAGTATCTCTCTGTTGGAGTGGGAGAGTGCGGAAGGTGTGCGGGCTATTCCTTTTTTTACCTCGTATGATTTGTTGGCAAAGGCTGTGGGTGAAGAGCATCTTTACTTGCCTATACAAGCGGCTGTTTTGTTTGCCACTGTGCCAGATATGAACTTGGTGATGAATCCTGGCTTTGATGCGAGTAAGATGTTTACACCTGAAGAGATAGAGATGATGCTGACGATGGGTGTGGAGGAAGATGAGGATGAAGAGGGCGCAGAGTTTTCTGAAGAGCTTACGCTCAAACCTATCACTTCAAAGCGTTCTGTCGGGATGCTCAAAGCACTCAAAACATTCTTTGCCAAGAATCCTGCTGTGAAACTCGCCTATGTCGCAGAGATGAATGAACGCGATGCAAACAACACGAGACAACTCGCTATCGGTGTGGAGATAGAGGGTGAAGAGGGCGATATATTTACCAAGGCTTCTGACATCGTGCTAGAGTTGGCGGAGAATGAGAGTGTCGATCTCTTTAAACTTGATAGAAAACAAAAAGAGGGGATGAGTGCCTATTTTATCCATGAGATGAAGCCATTTTATATACGCAAATGATTTGACTAAGAGG
>CAZCUH010000096.1:0-5895 GCA_964501795.1 uncultured Sulfurospirillum sp. | reverse complement strand
CAAACCCCTTATCATGATAGCCCCACAGCCGATACTACTTCCAAAGGAGCTATCATGATACAAGCCAACTACCACCAAGCCCAAGGATTTGCCTTCTCTATGCAGACCTCTTCAGGGGATAAAATAGACCTCTCTAGCTATGCATCCAAAGATATCTCACTCTCACAAAAAAACAATACCACCAGCCTATCGCTCAAAGAGACCTTTGGGTATTCGTTCTCTTATCAAGGTGATGGACTTGACAAACAAGACATCAAAGAGGTCAAAGAAGCACTTGAAAAAATAAAACCACTCTTAGGCTTTCTCAATCCTAAAGATGCTTTCAAGCCAACAGACAAAAACATCTCCGACAAAGCCCAAGATATCAAGTCTCTACTTCCCCAAGCAAAAGACAACAATATGGCAAACTATATGAAAGACAAACTGACAGATATGATGGATCAGATGCTCAAAGCTTTTAAAGCAAATGACGAGACCCTCACCCTTGCTAGAGATGTATTTGACGCCTTGGACAAGCAGATGAGTGGCTTAGAGCTTTATGCCTAAGCGTGTCAAAGTCACGATTTGGGTTCTGACAACCCTATTTTTCCTCTTCTATCAGGCGTACAAGCCCTACACTTCAGAGATTCATACGATAGAGGGTATAGGGATGTATCTCTTTGCACTCTATCAATTTCTCATCAATCAAACACTTGGTATCGTCCATGAAGGTGGGCATGGGATATGTTATATCTTGCCTTGTCCTGAGTTTTTCACAGCGCTTAATGGTACGCTATTTCAGTGGTTTTTTCCCTTGGGTATCGCCCTGTACTACAAAAAAAGGGGCAATATCATGGCATATACCTTTGGACTTTTTATCTTTGCGATTTCGTTAGATTATACCGCTTGGTATATGTCCACCGCCCATCAAGGCGCTTTTGTGCCAGCATCCAAATCATTTCTCGGAGTGGATGGTTATCATGATTTTTATATGATATTTTCAAGCCTGCATCTCTTGGAATATGACGGCGTCATCTCTTCTATCACGAAGTTTTTTAGCGTTATCATCATGTTTTTTGCACTCTTTAGAATGTTTTTTGAAGCCTTTGCCACTACGACAGACAAAGCACTTTATCCGCGTTGATTACCCGCAAAAAAGTTCCCTGCCAAGCCTAAAGGCACTACGGATCTAAAAAAGAGATAACGCCCGATGAGTTCACTACCAAGCGCCCCCACTAGCGCGATACCAAGCATCCAAGCCCCAGCGACAAAAGCCCCAGAGGCTATCATGATGATGCCAAAGAGTGGAAAAGCGAGTGCAAAGAGTGCAAGACTAGCTAAACGAAGCTGTTTTAACTTGCCAAAACGCTCTTCTAGCAAGCGCTTGGTACGAGAGAGTTGATAGTAGTTTTGCTCTTTTTCATTGAGGTGCTTATAAAAAGTATTTTCCTCAAAAATGACAAACATCTGATACGCCCCAAACAGTAGCGTGAGTGCGAGGATTGCCATCACTGATCTATCAGCTCCTTGCAAAAGCATCACAAACGCCGTGAGCAAAAATCCCACATATCCTGCCCCAAAAAACTTCTTATCCGTGGAGCTTCTATCCCATGATGGACGCGCTTTGATACGGTAAATCTTCGCCTGTGAGTAGATGCCCACGATTCCGATGAGCAAGACCAAGGCTTGCAGGGCTATCATGATAAAGCCCTCTACGCCCATATAGTACATCCCAGCTACTAGCGTCGCACCACCTGCATAGGCTCCGAGTGCGGCGGCTTCTCGTGAGAGCCATGAAGTCTTGATATTTTTCATCGCAGTGATTGCCATGATAGGGCGTCCTAGATGCAAGGCGGAAAGGGGCAATCCAATCGCCGCAGGAATAAAGACCGCAAGTGCCAACCAAAAGTTAGGAGCCGAGAGGTGAAATCCCAAAAACGAAAGTAGCGATCCCAAAAAGAGTGCCAAAAATCCCCCGACCGACACTTGCGTTAGTACCGTCATAAAGACTAGAGGTATCTCTGCGTGGGCAGGCTTGAGGATATGTTCATCTGCTGGTTTGACTTCGCCGGTGTACTCTTGGAGTGTGTAGCGCGTCGTTGGCTTGGTGATGGAGATATCAGGCAAGTGTGGTGCGACACCCTCTTTTTCCATCCCTTCATCGAGCCACTCTTGGACATTGACCGCTTCTATCTCGATAGCACCACCTGGACAGGCTTGCACACAAGCAGGCGTTTGTCCCTCATCGAGCTTTTCATGACACATATGACACTTGGTCACGATACCCCGATCAGGATTAAATACCGGCACTTCATACGGGCAGTTCCATGTGCAATATTGACAACCGATGCAGACATCATCATCATGATAGACGATACCATTGTCAAACTTGATGTACGAATTGGTCGGGCAACCTTTGAGACACTCAGGGTCGATACAGTGATTACAACTCATGGAGTTAAAGAGTTGACTCACCTCAGGAAATACCCCTGCTTCCATCTCACCCACGCGACGCCACTTGACATCAGGCGTGTTAAAATTCTGCTCATTACACGCCACTTCACAACAGTGACACCCCACACACGCCGTCATATCAAAGTGGAAACGATACTGTTCACCCTCTTTAAGCTTGGGAATATCTATCTGATAATTACCACACTGCATCCCAGTGTCTGCTTTATAATCAATAAAACTCTCAAGTGGTGTGGTTTGCATATGCGCTATCCTCTATTTTTCTTATCATGATAGTATAATTAAGAGTAAAACTCTCTTTAAACTTGCCTAATATTTAAGCGATAACCATAAAAAAGAGTATCACATTGACGATGAGCATCATGATAAAAGCCACACGACATGTCATGATAGGATTTCGCTCCAAGATTGGTGTATCTTTGGCATAAAAGGCTTTAACTTTTTCAGGGTTTTCTAGCTCATATATCATCTCAGAGTAGTTCTGATAGCGTCGTGATTCATCAGGTGAAAGTGCTTTTAAGATGATATTTTCTAACCATAAAGGCACTTTAGGATTGTACTGCGTGAGTGGCTTTGGTGCCTTAAATGTCGGTGTTTGAAACGGCTCTATCTCCCCAAAAGGAAGTTTACCCGTGAGCGTCTCATAGAGTGTCGCTCCGATAGAAAATATCTCACTCTTTTCATCGATGCTCGCTCCCTGAAACCTCTCAGGCGCGAGATAGCTAGGTGTACCCGCACGGGAATTGATAGAAAATATTTCCACGATACTCCCAAAATCTATCATCTTGTAATAAGTCTTACCTTTTCTTTGGGCACGGATGACATTTTCAGGCTTGATATCCCCATGTACAAGGTCAAATTTGAGTAAAAATTGATCCATATGTAGTAAAAAAAGTGCGAGATTGACACCTTCATCGATAGAGAGTAATCGTTTTTGGATATATTTTTTGACTTCATCACCCTCGATGAGTTGCATGATATAGTAGCGAGAAGTACGATTTTTAGGGATGACTGATTTTGGGAAAAAACCCGCTTTCAAGCGCTTGGCATTCCATACCTCCTTGACAAAGAGATCAAGCATCGTCTCATCATCAATCGCTTCAATAGGGGCAAATTTGATGACATATTGTTGCCCTTTTTGTTCGCACAACCAAGTGCGTTCATTTTGCACAAGAGGAGAGAGGAGTGTATAGCCATCATAGACCTCTCCTTTTTTGAGCTTTTTAGCGATAGGTAAATTAGCTTGTTTGAGGATGCAGACTTGATCCGCCTCTTTGACATCTATGACAACAGCCGTGGTATCATCTGGAAGATTGTCATCGACTGCCTTACTTGCTCTTTTGACTAGTGATGTCGCTCCTAAAGGGATACCTTTTGTAAGCATCTCTTCTTCTAGTACATTGTAAAGCCCATCACTACAAAGCAAAATCTTATCATCTTTTTGCACGATATTTTCAAAGTAATAAATCTCCACTTCAGGGGAGATACCAATCGCAGCGGTGAGGACATTTTCCATCCCCTCCTCTTCACTAGCGTGATCGTGCGAGAGTTGGGTCAGTGTGCCATCGCGAAGTAGATAGATACGACTATCTCCTACATTGGCAGCATAGAGTTTGTTTCCCTCTATCACAGCGACTGTGACTGTTGTGACATACTCAGGGCGTTCATACTGATGCATCGATTCTTGGTACAAAATAGCATTGATACTCTCTATGAAGTGCGTGATACTCTTTTGCATATCCCAGCTTGTGGGTCTATTTTTGAGTGAAGTGCTCAAAAAATTCGTCACACGAAGTGCAGCAGCTTGCCCTTCCTGTGCGCTTCCTACACCATCACAAAGGATAGCTACATGGATATCCCCTACCTTTTTTATTGCAAAGGCATCATCACCTTTGAGCTCTTTGCCTTTTGCAAGTGTAAAACCTGATAGAGAGATATTTGCCATACTTCACCTTTTATATTTTTTAAAACCGTTCTTAAAACCTCCACTAGAAGCTTTAAGAACGGCTCCAAAAGGAGCCATCTTTTAGATGATACCACCTGCTTGAACGCCCCAAGTCGTTCTCCATCTCGTTTTCACAAAACTAAGCCCTAGTATCGCCACAGCAACCACCGCAGCAAAGATTAAAAATCCTGCACTATAACCATCAAATGCACCTTTACTCCAACCAAGCGTCTTGATCAGTGCCGTACCGCCAAGTCCTCCAGCACATCCAACGATGCCTGTCATGATACCGATATCTTTCCCAAATCTCTGAGGGACGAGTTGAAAAACCGCGCCATTTGCCATACCAAGATTTGCCATGATAAGAAATAGCACAAATATTGCAAGAAAAAATGGCAACTTCACCAGCGCAGTCAAGGCGACCAAAGCAGCCACCGCACCATAGAAAAAGTATAGTGCTTTCACACCACCTATCTTATCAGCGATATTACCACCCACAGGACGAAGCACCGCCCCTGCAAAAATCGTCAGTGCGCCAAAATACCCTGCGATGACCTTGACATTTGGCTCATTCAAAACATCAACACCAAAAGCACTCATATCGGCTTGATAAGTATTCATCAAATAGACTTTCATATACCCAGCAAACCCTACAAAACCACCAAAACTGATAGCATAAAAGAGATTGAACCACCAAGTATCTTTATCTTTTAAAAGCTTGAAATAATCAGCTACTTTTTTAGGTCTAGGTTTATAGACAGACTCTGGTGCATCTTTGGCTAAAAAGAGATACGCCACCCAGACGATAATCGCCATCGCAGCACCCACACCAAAAACAGACTCCCAGCCCCAAAGTTCAGCAATCTTAGGTGCAAAGATAAAGTCTAAAACCACACCGATATTACCTGCTCCTGCGATACCTAGTACCACACCTTGAAGCTTTGGCGGATACCACTGTCCCGCCTGAGGCAATGCCACCGCAAAAGAAGCCCCAGCAAAACCAAGACCCAAAGCGACGATAAGCAATTGATTATAAGTGATATTATCACCTTGCATATATGCTAATACCAATGACGCAATCACCACTGCTTGTGCGATGAGTGCTGTGAGTTTTGCACCCAATTTATCTACACCAAATCCAAGCACAATTCTCAAAATCGCTCCTGAGAGGATAGGAAGCGAGAGCAATGTCGCCTTTTGACCTGCGGTGATGATTTCACCATGCGCTGCTAGAGCCTCTGTAATCTCCGTCGAGAGTGGTCCCAACATCGTCCACACCATAAAACTCATATCAAAATACAAAAACGCCATAAATAGTGTAGGAAAATGTCCCTGCCCTTTTAGTGCCTTAAATCCACCTGCCATTAATACTCCTTATTTGTTATATAAGGACATTATAGCATATGAAGTATATATTTTTAAGCTATTTGTTGATTAATTTTTAGGCAATATATAGATTAAAAATTAAAATAGGTCATTCAACATTGCATTCATAACGC
>CAZCUH010000095.1:0-5922 GCA_964501795.1 uncultured Sulfurospirillum sp. | reverse complement strand
CCATAAGCACGAAAAAAGCTATCATGATGAAAGTCAAACGACTCACACACAGACGCAAGATCAAAGTATCTATCAGCTACACAAGCATACTCCCAATCAATCAACACCACCCGCTTGGAAAAGAGCACATTTCCTACACTCAAATCCCCATGGCAAAGCACTCCATCAAAAGGAAATTGATTTGCTCTTTTGTAGCGTATAGGTTTATCATGATAGGGGATAGCGTGGAGTTTTTTAACTGTTTTGCCTAAATCTCTGCTCTGTTTTCGACTCAGCTTTTTGTAGTGTTTTCCCTCTACAAAGTCCGTTATCATGATAGCCTCATTGAGGCAATAAGGCTTGGGTGCGATACCCACTCTAGCCGCGCATTTTTGGATGCGAAACTCTTTTTTTCTATCACGATCTAACAGGCGAAATTTTCGCAACAGGTAGCGTTTGGTATTTGTTTCTAAGAGATAGTTTTGGTTGCAATGTCCTTGCTTGGGAAGGAGGTGTAAATCCTCTTCTTTATAGCTTATCATGATAGCTGATAATCTCGCATCGTGTAGGTACGCGAAGCAAGATCACAATCTCTTTTTTCATGCGTTATCATGATAGTATGCAAGTGATGCTTCACCGTCAATCTCTCCACTAGCTCCAGCATCTGCTCCCTAGTCTGACTATCCAAGCCCGTAAACGGTTCATCAAGCAACAAAATAGGCTTTTGGCGTATCAATGCCCGTGCCAGAGCGACGCGCTGTTGTTGCCCACCTGAGAGATCAAGTGCACTTCTTTTTTCGTAGCCCTCTAGCCCTACCTCTTTGAGGATGGCACTGATTGCTTGTGGCGTGGCATCTCTGTTTCCAAGGGCGATATTTTTCTCCACGCTGAGGTGCTCAAAGAGATTGTGCTTTTGAAAGAGTATGGTGATGGGGCGTTTCTCGATGGGGAGGTTTTCTATCGCTTCATCCTCTATCATGATAGTCCCACTGCGAGGGGTCAAAAACCCAGCGATGAGATCTAGTAGGGTCGATTTACCACTGCCACTTTTGCCTAGTATGGCGATAATTTCTCCAGCATTGACACTGAGGTTATAGCGGTAGGTTGGGCTATCATGATAGGCGTAGGTGAGGTTTTGGATGATAAACATAAGAAACTAAATACCTTGAAATATCTTATCTCTATGATATTTCAAATATTTCTCCCTCCCATTTATGGGGAGATGTTGGATAATTTTTCCATCTGAAATACCAAGTTTTGCATAAGTCATTTTGGACAAAAAAGGTGAGAGTTTGACCCTTTTATCATCAGAAAAAGAGAGATAGCCTCTATCAAAGAGATAATCATAAGTCGGTGTAAACATAAAGCCATTATAAGGATCAATCTTTTCTATATCATCGGATGCTATCCATGGCTTGATATGACTTGCGATGAGGATTCTCTCATCTGATACCATCGTAATAGGACAATAGGGACACATATGCAGTAACTCTTCTCTATATTTTCCTTGCCCTTTTCTGGCTCTTGTGATTGGTTTATCTATCGCGTCCTCTACCATTTTCTCTTCTTGCTTTTGTAGATAAGGGTGAACAACATCTCCAAAATAGTCTGCAAAAAGTTTAAAATAGTAAAAAATCTCACCTTTTGTATCTTTTAATTTGACGATAGTTATATAAGTGATATTGGGCAACGAGAGTTCTCTTAAGATTTTATAACCATCATCTTTGGATTTGATATAAATCCTTGATCCTTGTATCTGCGTCTGTTCTTCTATCTCAAAGTCGATACAATCAGGAAGTTGCTCTATAGCTTTTTTTCTCTCATCCCATAGCTTGGGAAGTATCTCTTTGTTGATATAGTGTTGTTCAGGGTGGAGGTATTCAACTTTTGTCTCTTCTAGGTACTGCAATAAATCCTTTTTAAGCAAAAAACATTGATGAGAGAAACCTCTATCACCAAAAAATTCACGAAGTAAATCACCCTCTTGCCCTACATAAAGTTTGGCTTCTCCATTTCCAAAGCCTATCTTATTTTGTCGCACCACAAAAGAGTCTGCGATAGTAATCTTCTCTTTGGTATCAATCACCTCATAATGTTTCCCTAAAATGTCAAAGCGCATCACTATCTACCAAATTTACTAATATCCATCTCTTTTAGAAGTGCAATGAGCACATCCACGACGATACTATTTCCTGCTTGTCGATACATTTGTGTATCAGATACTACTTGTTTAAACCCATCCCCAAATCCCATCAATCTTAGGCACTCTTTAGGGGTGAGCTTTCGGATTCTTCCTTTGTTGTGTGTGACATAGTTATCGACACCTGCTCGGTGCATTTTATGCATAGATTGTAGTAGGGGGCGTGCTACTTTGAGATCTGTCTCTGTGGAAGTTTTAAAGCCCTTTGTCCCTCCAGCCAAGACATAATTTTTGACTTTATCAGAGAGATAATACTTCTCTTCGACCTCTTGTACATCAAAGATAAATTCATTACACTCCTGCGAGGATTGTGATTCATAGACAAAATCGCCATGCCAGTTAAATTGTTGGTTTGCTTTTTGACAGATGGCTATATCTCCGTTGATTTGGGTGTATCGTTTTTTGCGATTTTTGGAACTAGTTACAAACTTGACACCCTTCTCTTTGAGATAATATTTACTCTCTACAAAATCTTCCAAAAAGTCCTGCATCGTATGCTCCAAAGGGATTGCCTCTGGAAAATCAAACGATACTTTTTCTTTAAATCCCACGACAAATATCCGCTCTCGATGTTGTGGCATCCCATAATCTTTGGCATTTAAGACTTTGTAATAGTATTGATACCCCAGCTCATCAAAAGTCGCTTTGATGGTTTCAAAAGTATTGCCCTTATCATGATTGATCAATCCTTTGACATTCTCGTAGATAAAGACTTTTGGCTGACTCTCTTTCACAACCCTTGCAAATTCGTAAAACAGCGTTCCTCTCGTATCTTCCAGCCCTCGTCTTTTCCCTACCATCGAAAAAGATTGACAAGGACTTCCACCTACTAGCAAATCTATTTGTCCTTGGTACTTTTCCCCTTTGATATCATACACATCATCATACCAAGCCTCATCATCTAAACCATAGTTTGCAAAATAACTCTGCTTTACAAACTTGTCATTATCTGATGCAAATATGATATTGGTATCCAAATTTAACCGCTTTAGTGCAAATTCTACTGCACCGATACCAGAAAACATCGTAGCGAGATTGATAGTGGCTTTTGGATTGGATAACTTCTTCTCTACCCATGAAGATTTTGAGGATGATATATCAGTGGGAATGTAGTTGCCTAAATGATGATGCTTATCATGATACTCAAGTCTCATACTTCTCTGCCTATTTAAGATATTCACGATTATACCTTTATTTGTTATATAGAACTATTATAGAGAAGATTCATCAAAAAGTGAAATTATATTTCATTTTGAAATGTTTTTCCAAACACCCTCGGCACACCCACAAACACCCCAAGCACCAAAACCAGCATAATCAACGCCACGCCTGCCCCATCGCTACTCTGATAGGAGCCTAACAAGCCATACAGATACCAAGGCAAGGTACTCACGCTCTCATTGCCAAAGAGCGCGATGACACCCAAATCCCCCAGCGAAAAGCAAAAAGCAAGCGCAAAGACATAGGCAAGTGAGGATTTGAGATATGGAAGTTCTATCTCTCTAAATCGCTTCCAGCCTTTGATACCCAAAGAAGCACAGAGTTTATTGTAACGCGTGGCGCTCTTTTGCATCAGAGGCGAGAGGATGGAGAGGGCAAAAGGCAGAGAGAGGAGGATATTTGCCACTACAAGCGCGATAAAAGCGACAAGCGTCTGTGAAAGTCCACTATCTTTGGCAAGGAGGAAAAATCCTAACCCTAGTACCATCGAGGGGATAGCTAGGTAGATATTGCCGACAAATCCTATCATGATAGCGCGCCATCTACTAGCAGTCTGTGCTTTAAAATGTGCAAACAACAAGGCTATCATGATAGCCCCACACGCGGAGACAAAGGCGAGTGATAGCGAGGTCACAAAGGAGCGTATAAATTTCTCATCTGAAAAAATCTTGGCAAAATTCGCTCCCAAACCATCTATCATGATAGCCACTAGCGGAGAGATAAAAAAGAGGGCAAATCCCAAGATAATCCCAGCTTGAAATAGGCGTATCATGATAGGTTCTCTCCACGAAATCTCTTGCTTTGTTGTGAGGTTTTGCGTGTTGTGCTTGACAAAGGAAGCAAGCAGGACAAAGACGCCAGAGAGGGTGAGTTGCAAGAGGGCAAGATGCAGCGCCTTTGGGATGTCAAACTCCAGACGCAGGGCTTCATAAATCGCCACTTCTAGGGTATTGTACTGGGGTGAACCACCAAGCACTAGCACGATAGCAAAAGAGCTAAAACAAAGCAAAAATATCGTCGCCCCAATCCCCATCATCGTCGCCCCAATCGCAGGAAACTCCACGATCCAAAATCGCCGCACTATCCCAAATCCCAAACTCTTTGCTAGCTTATACTTCTCCACAGGAATAGACTCAAAGCTATGCAAAAGCGCACGCGAAGCAAAGGAAGCATTGAGATAGACATGCGCGAGCAAAATCCCAAACAGCCCATAGAGATAACTCCCTAGTTGATAGTCAAACAGCGCATTGATCCAGCCGTGTCGCCCATAAATCGTGATGAGTCCGAAGACCACAACCATCGAGGGCAAGACCAAAGAGGAAGAAAATATCGCCACAAGTAGCTCACGCCCACGAAACCTCGGAAAATGCACCAATGCCCACGCCAAAATCGTCCCTATCATGATAGAAAGCAGCGTCGATAAAAACGCCTGATAGAGCGTGAACTCCAAGAGTGAGACGATACGATTATCCATCTATTTTTTCACAGCCTCAAGCCACTCGTCGATGAGTGCTTTTCGCATCTTTTCTACCTTTTGTCCTTTCCAAATATAACTCTTTTTGGGGCTAGGTACATCAAAAGGCAACGGTGTTTTTATCTGTATGACGGGATAAGCCCAATTGGTATCGGGGATGAGATGTGCAAAACGCGCAGAATGCAAAAAGTGCAAAAACTCCCTCGCCAAGGTCTTGTGCTGACTACTTTTGAGCATCCCAGCCACCTCTATCTGCATATAATGCCCCTCTGGGAAAATCGCCGCTTTGTAGTTGTACTTCTTCTCCATCAGCTGATGATAGGCGGGCGAAGTGGTATAAGAGAGCACCATATCTGCCTCACCCTTCAAAAAGAGATTGTACGCTTCTGACCAACCCTTGGTAATCGTGAGGATATGCGGTGCCAAACGCTTCCAATAATCCGCCGCCTTATCGCCATAAATCTCCTTGACCCAAAGCAACAGCCCAAGCCCAGGCGTGGAAGAGCGAGGATCCTCGATGACGATTTTAAAATCTTTGGGCATCTTTGCCAAGGCTTCAAAAGAAGTCGGGGGATTTTTGAGTTTATCACTATCATACACAAAGGCAAAATAACTATAATCAAAAGGGACAAATACTCTATCTGTATAGCTAATAGGCAGGCGATTTAAGATAGAAAGGTTATTATCATGATAAGCAAATAGTCCCGTATCTTTGGCTATCTGTGCCGTGGCAGTGTCGAGTCCCAAAAGGATGTCTGCTTTGGTATCTTCTCCCTCTAACTGTATCTTTCTAAGCGCCCCAATAGAGCTAGAAACGCCTACAAAATTGAGCTTGCAATGGTGTGACTTTTCAAAAGCTTTTTTTATTTTGGGTGCAGGTCCCCAGTCAGCTGCAAAGGCATCGTAGGTGTAGATGGTGAGGGTGTTGTTATCGGCTTTTTTCTCCTGACAAGCAGTGAAAAAGAGTAAGCCAAAAAGTAAAATCCACCTCATATCTTCCTCGCCACAATCGCCTGCTTCTTCATACGATACTTCTCATAGCTCTCAT
>CAZCUH010000094.1:0-5961 GCA_964501795.1 uncultured Sulfurospirillum sp. | reverse complement strand
GGATAGAGTTATAAGGTGGAATAACACAACAATAACTCATCTCAAAACCAACACAATGCATACCTAATTCATAGTTGATGAAGATATTATAATCATTCTTAGGTGCATAATAGTATGTTGTTTTACCATTGGATGTTCCTTTAAATGCAGGTGTTAACGCACTCATACTAAAAGGTGGTGTTTTTGTATAATTTTTCTGTACGGTTTCAGTTGCCATGGCAACACTGTTGCTCAATTTGCTACTGACTTTGTCCGCAACTTGAACATCACGCTTGACTTTGACATCTTTAGCTGATGATTTGGTGCTATCATCTGTAGCTGCACAGCCTGCTGTACCCAGCAAGACAATGGAGGCTAAGAGACTTAGCTTTTTTTGTAGATTCATTGTACTCTCCTTAAAATTTATGTACAGCTAACTATAATATATTCTTATTTAATTAAAGCTTTAATTATAAAAAAAATTTATATTATATCTTTTTCTTAGAATATGCATAAGCCCTATTTATTAGTCTTTATTAGCAATGGTTTTGAAACTTATAAAGGAGAGTAATCGTTTAAAATGATAGTTAGATTGTAAGCAAAGAGAAGAGGGATGAGATTCCCCTTCTCATAGGGTGATTTAGACTAATATGCCTCGCATCACAAAGAAGATAAGCGCAGCAAGCACTCCTGCCGCTGGTACGGTAATAATCCAAGCAGCAATGATTTTTTTCACTGCATCTCTCTTGACATATTCTGTTTTTTCGACATTTTTGATGACTTTTTTTGCCTCTTTGATTTTCATCTCTTCATCATCAATGAGTTTATAAAGTTCCACGATTCTTTGGTATTGGCTTTTAGACTTTTTAGGTTTTTCATCAAGGGTATTGAGTTCTGTATGATATGCTTTGAGCATTTTTTCTTCATCTTCAAGGTGCTCTTGCTTTTGATCGATGATATGACTTGCCCTATTGCCTCTATCTATCCACTCTCTCAAAAAACCCACACCAAACACACCACCGATGGCGATATGGGTAGAACTTACAGGTAAGCCTAATTGACTAGCGATGATGACAGTGATAGAAGCTGCCATAGCGATAGAAAAAGCACGCATTTGGTCTAGTTCTGTGATTTCGTTTCCGACTGTTTTGATGAGTTTGGGTCCATAAAGTGCCAAGCCCACTGCGATACCAATCGCACCCACACCCATCACCCATAGAGGGATTTGCGCTTTGCTTGATATGCCACCATTGATGACGGCATCATTGATAGCTGCGAGTGGACCAATGGCATTGGCGACATCATTGGCACCATGTGCAAAGCTTAGTAGGGCTGCAGCAAAGATGAGTGGTATAGTAAAGAGCACATTGACGCTTTGTTTGTCATTTTTCATCTTTAGTGAAGATGTTTTCACGCGTGATTTGACAAAGAGATAGACTATGATTGCGACAATGAGTCCCAATAGCAGTGCGGTTAAAAAGGTAGGTTTTTTGGTGATGGGCAAGCTAAAAAACATCATATCATTCACAAACGAGACGATGTGTGGCCAGACTTTTTTAAGTCCTTTGAGTGTCAGATAGGTGATGAATGCCCAAGACATGATAGAGACGAAAATAGGTACCCAAGTTTTGGCAGCAGTGATTTTGTCTTCTTTAAAAATGATACTTTTTTTGATAGCATATAAAAATCCAGCTGCGATGATACCACCTAGTAGAGGGGAGATGATCCAAGAGGCGACAATCTTTCCCATGGTTCCCCAATCTACGATAGAAAATCCAGCTGCTGCAATACCTGCACCCATGACACCACCCACGATAGAGTGTGTAGTAGAGACAGGTGCTTTAAAGGCTGTGGCAAGGTTGAGCCAAATTGCCGCTGCCAAGAGTGCTGCCATCATCGCCCAGATAAAGATATCGCTGTTGCCTCCAAAAGCAGCAATATCGATGATACCTTTTTTGATGGTTTTGACAACATCCCCACCAGCGATGAGGGCACCTGAAGCTTCAAAGATGACAGCTATCATGATAGCACCACCCAT
Organism: uncultured Sulfurospirillum sp.; assembly: GCA_964501795.1. Classification (GTDB taxonomy): domain Bacteria; phylum Campylobacterota; class Campylobacteria; order Campylobacterales; family QNZT01; genus JANTGR01. The sequence continues at coordinate 3,944 of CAZCUH010000094.1, read as the reverse complement.
GGTTAGCGCCTTAGATCCCACTGCGGGACCTACATTGTTGGCGACATCATTGGCACCGATATTCATCGCCATATACGCTCCAAAAAGTGCGGCAATGGCTAAAAATATATTGTTTGGTACATTACCTGTTGTGGCAAAGCTATAGATGAGGACAAGTGCCATAAAAAGGATGGCTAATCCAATCTTTAAAAAGTCAAGTCTTGAAGATTTGAGCGCTTTTTTTTCCATTTTCTTGAGGGTGCGAATTTCCATAAGCGTTCCTTGATGAAGTAATAGTGTGATTATAGTATAAATTGTTTTATTGTTAACCCTTTGTTAATGTATCGTGCATCTTGGTTAATTTTTTTAGCTTATAATAAATACTAAATAGTCAATTAAGGAGTCATTTGTGAAAAAAATAGCCATCATGATAACGCTGTGTGCAATCAATCTTGCAGCAGCAAATATTTCGCTGTCATTAGCCCCAGCAGAGCCAAAGCGTGTGGTACCTAACAATTTGCAAGAGGTGCTCTCTTTTAGTCCCTCGGTCAAAGATGCGGTAAAAAGTGTTGTCAATATCTCTACAACCCAACATCGCCAAAGCAGTCAAGAGTTAGAACAGTTGATGAATGATCCCTATTTTCGTTATTTTTTTGGACAGCCTCATAGAGGTATAGTGCCAAAAGAACGCGCACAAAGAGCCTTGGGTTCGGGTGTGATACTCAGCGCAGACGGTTATATCGTCACCAACAATCATGTTGTAGAAAATGCAGATGAAATCATGGTCACTTTGCCTCACAATAAAAAAGAGTACAAAGCCAAACTCATTGGGCAAGATAAAGAGAGTGATTTGGCAGTGATTAAGATTGACGCAGAGAATTTGCTTCCTATTAAAATGGGAAATTCAAGTTTTTTGGAGGTAGGCGATGTGGTTTTTGCCGTGGGAAATCCATTTGGTGTGGGTGAAACAGTAACACAAGGCATCGTCTCCGCACTCAACAAAAACCGCGTAGGCATCAATCAGTACGAAAACTTTATCCAAACAGATGCTTCTATCAATCCTGGTAATTCTGGGGGTGCCTTGGTCGATAGTCGTGGGGTGCTTATTGGTATCAATTCAGCGATTTTATCGCGTAGTGGTGCGAGTGCGGGGGTTGGATTTGCCATTCCTGTAGATATGGTGAAAAATGTCGTGACCAATTTGGTCAATGAGGGTAAAGTCTCTCGAGGCTACATCGGCGTGACGATATCGGATTTAAACAGACAGTTACTGCCACTTTACAAAAAACAGTTAGGTGCAATCGTTGTCAATGTGCAAGAGGGTGGACCTGCGGCAGAATATGGTCTGAAGCGAGGTGATTTGGTGTATAAAATCAATGATAAAGAGATCAAAAATGCTTCAGATTTAAAACAGGTGATTGCTTCCTATAAACCAAGCTCTAAAGTAACCCTATATATAGAAAGAGATAAGAGAGAAAAAACAGTCACTGTGGAGCTAGGGTCTCGTGAAAAAAGTGTTGCGATGCTTGGGGGAAGTACGATGCATGATGGATTGAAGTTAGCTACATTAAATTATACCAATAGAGAACGCTACCGTATCGCCTCTTCTGTGAATGGTGTATTGATAGAAGATGTCACGCCCAACTCTTTGGCTGAAAAAGTGGGCTTTCAATCAGGGGATGTTATAATCCAAGTAGAGAATAAAAATATTGATAAGATATCAGATTTGACAAAAGTATTTGCAAGCTATCATGATAGAAAAAAGCGGGTCTATGTGAATCGTTATGGTATGGTGTTGATGTTTGTGATTGACTAAGGGAGTATCATGATAAAGGTATTGATGATTGAGGATGATGCGGAGTTGGCGCGTATCATCATCAAGTATCTCAAGCGATTTGAGATTGAAGTAATCAATGTAGAAGAGCCTTATAAAGGTATAGAGATGCTTAGAGATGGGGAGTTTGAACTGCTTATCTTGGATTTGACCTTGCCTCAGATAGATGGTTTGGAAGTGGTGAGTAAGATACGAGAGTTTTCCGCTATTCCTATCATCATCTCTTCTGCGCGTGATGATATCGTCGATAAGGTGGTCGGTTTGGAGCGGGGCGCGGATGACTATCTACCCAAGCCTTACAATCCGCGTGAACTAGAAGCGCGTATCAAATCACTTCTGCGTCGTCAAGAGAGAAGTCAAGAGGTCGATAAAGAGACGCTTTTTGAAGTCGATGAAGATGCGATGCAGATAACCTTTCGTGGGCAGAAGCTTACTTTGACGCCTGCAGAGTATGATATCTTAGCGCGACTGATTAAGTATAAAAATCGCGTCGTACCACGACTTGATTTTATCTATGAGAGTGATTTTATCAGCGATGATGCCAGTGAGAAAAATGTTGATGTGATGGTTTCTCGTGTGCGAACTAAGCTTGCCCAAATCGATCCAGATACCAGCTATATCAAATCTAGTAGAGGCATAGGCTACATCTTGGAGCTATGAAAAATATCTCCATTATCGCATTTATCAACACAATCTTTGTGATTGCATTTGCTGCGATACTCACTACCTTTTGGCTCTTTATCTCTTGGGATAAGGAGCGTCATGTCATCTACGAGAGACAACGCTATACAGTGATGGCTGACGCTTTTCTCTCGGGTTTACAATTTTCTCCCACACAGCAACAACTTGAATCGCTTTACCATTTTTTTAATGTCGATTATATCAAGAGCCAAGAAGATAAACTCGATATCATGAACAATGCCAAACTCCTCTATGTCAAAGAGTCTTCATTTGGTCGGGTGCGTATTTTTGCCTCCAAGAAAGCCAAGTATATTTATGTGCAAAATTATGGTTACAATCTCATGCTCAAAGATTTAAAGCCTAGAAAGTACAATCAAGAGATAGCACTCTTTTTACTCGGGCTTGTATCCGCTATCATGATATTTATCTATATCACCTTGACAGGCAAGCTCTTGCCACTTCGTCGGCTCAATCGCCAAGTCAAAGCTTTTGGTGAAGGCAATCTTGATATAGAACTCAAAAACTATGGAAATGATGAAATAGGTAAAATCGCCAAAAGTTTTGATATCGCTATCAAATCCATCAAACAGCATATCAATTCTAAAAATCTCTTTATGCGAAATATGATGCACGAACTCAAAACGCCTATTACCAAAGGGCGTATCGTGGTAGAGACACTCGAGGATGAAGAAGATCGGGAGATATTGATTCGTGCTTTTGAACGGATGAATGAAATCATCACCGAATTGGCTCAAGTCGAAAAAATCACCTCTCGTAATGTGCAGTACTGTATAGAGCCTGTTAAGTTCTCCACACTAGTTTCACGGGCAAAAGCGCTCTTGCTAGATCGGGATGAGCATATCATAGAGCATTATGAGGATTTTGAATTGCAAGTGGATATACGACTCTTTACGATAGCTTTGAAAAATCTTTTAGATAATGGAATCAAATATTCATCAGATAAAAAGGTCATAATAGAGGCAGATAAAGATATCATAAAAATAAAATCTCATAGTCCAAAGTTAAAAGAATCGTTAGATTATTATGTAGAACCTTTTTCGCAAGGGGAGAAAAAAGACGAGGGATTCGGGCTTGGACTCTATATCGTCAAGTCTATTTTGGACATTCACAAAAGTAAATTATCTTATGAATATGAGGAAAAAAGTAGTATATTTTTAATTTTTCTTAAAAAATAGTCATTTACTTTTTGTTTACTTTAAAGTTAAAAATGTTAAACTTCAATTTCTATTTCAAAAAGAGGAGAAATATAGAATGAAGAAATTAAGTTTAAGTTTAATAGCAGCAGCTATGATGACATCCGCGGCAGTGGCTGATATCTCAATCAAAAATGTTGGTGGAGAAGCTAAATTATTTTATGGTACAAATGATGCAAATGATGGTGACTTTTTTAATAAAGGTCAATCTTATGGTAATGTTGGTGTAAACCTTA
>CAZCUH010000093.1:0-6071 GCA_964501795.1 uncultured Sulfurospirillum sp. | reverse complement strand
CCATAAACCATGTTTCATATTTTGGCTTAGTCATAAAGGCGAGAGAATTTGAAGACATCACCCATTTGAGGTTTGAAGCAACATCATTGCCTTCTATAGAGAGGATAAATTTATACTCAAGCTGTTCATTAATACGCATTTTTGGTTTTTGCCATGCGATGTTAGGATCTCTCTTTTTCTTTGTCTCTCCTATATCACAAAGAGGGTTATCATAATAGCGTTGCACAAAGGCTTGACGATGTGGCATGTGTGCTTTACCACGCCATACCAACATGTCTTTTTTATCCACAAAAGCGATGCTGTCCTCTACGAAGATAAAATGGCGCACTTTATTGAGTTTCATCAAAATAGAATTTTTATTCTCCCCGTGAATGGGTCTACTTTTCACAATCGTAGGGGCATCTGGAACCGTGGTGACATCTCCAAAAAGATAGGATATTTTAAAGTGCTTAGGAAAATAACGAAGATAGCTATATAAATCAAAAAAATAGGTTGTCTTTTTCTCTTTTTTTAACTCTGTTATCTTCTTGCACTTTTTACTTAGCGTAAAGTTATCTGTTAATTTATTATAATAATCCACTCTTCTTTGAACTGTTTCATCCACAGCAGGATTAAGATATACATCTAACTTTTTTTGATAAAATGAACTAGGGATAAAAAGCCTACTGATATTGCTAAGATAATAAGGAAATTTAGCATTTTTACTTAAATCCACTCTTATATAATAATTATTAAACATAGAGGCTCCCTTTATTTCACCATGTCTTCTATTGAAGTTATAGTATATTAACAATTTGTTTAAATCCTTTTCAAGCTCTTCTATGTTTTCATAATCCTCTGCTTTGATTGTAGAATTTTTGATTGCGCCATTAGACCTTTCCCTCTTGCCTACTCATCTGTGAACTCCAATCCATCTGCGACCATGTTAAGATTCTCAATACCCGCATAATCGAGAAGATTTTAGTGAAAGTATTAGAAGAAAATAGACGCTTTATAAAGTAAGAAAATGGTATAGTTTTTTATCACAAAAAGCGAGTAGATATGAAAATCATCATCAAAACCCCCAATTTTATCGGTGATACTATCATGATGCTTCCTGCACTCACACTCTTGCAAAATCACTACCCCGATGCAAGCATCAGTGTGCTGTGCCCAGCCCACTGTGCGGATCTCTTTAGAGGCTATGGTATCAAAGAGATTATCATCGATAATACCAAAGGCAAAAATCGCCTCAGACAAAGCATCAAGCTCCTCAAAAAACTACGCCAAAATCACTACGACCTAGGCATACTTTTTCACAATGCTCTCTCAGGTGCCCTGCTCTTTAAACTTTCCAAAATACAAACACGCATCGGATATAAAAATGGCGGACGAGAGATATTGTTAGATTTTGCACCCAAAATAAACCGCTCTAGACACTATATCAATCATTACGCCAATCTTATCAACAACTATATGGGAGGTATTTACGACACCTTACCTCCAACCAAGCTCTACACGAGTAAACAAACAGCTTATGAAAAATCTTCACAAAAGACAATCGCGCTTGTACTTGGCACTGATAAGGGTGATAGAGGCTATCCCCTAGAACACTCTCAAAAACTCTGTGCCCTTTTAGCAAAAAAACCTTATCAAATCCTCCTTTTAGGAGATACGCATGATCAAAGAACAAATAACATCTACCATACACTACTTCCAAACGCCATTGATTTGACAGGCAAAACTTCTATAGCCGCATTTATCGATATCATCGCTTCGCTTGATCTCTTAGTCACAATCGATACTTCCGCCATGCATATTGCAGCAGCGACTCAGACACAGTTTATCACCCTACTAGGACAAGGTACAAGTGCCTTTTCTATCGTCAAGCCAAAGGTTGCATTTGGCTCTTATCTCTATGAGGGAGAAAGCTGTATCAAAGATGCTGATCAAATCAAAGCACTCAAAGCTGAAACAATCCTCCATGAGATAGAAAAAAGGCTATCATGATAGCAAGTAAACATCTCCACAACTCCTTTTATATCATAGCATTGCTCTTTGCTTTTTCTTTGCCCCTATCCAGAGCGGGTATCAATATATTTGGTTTTTTACTCTTGGTACTTTGGATACTACAGGGGCGATTTAAGGAGAAGTTTTTACTACTCAAAAGCCAAGCTTTTATCCAAGCCTTGGCTCTATTTGCACTCTATCAACTCCTCACTTTTTTTTGGATTGAACCCCAACATTTCAAAGAGGCGCTCTCTTATGACTTTAAATATATCTATTTTTTGATTATCCCCGTACTCTATACCTCATTTGAGAGTAAGCGATATAGAGATCTACTGTATGCCTTTTTTGCAGGTATGCTCATCTCCCTACTGCAATCTTTATGTATCTATTTTGATATATATCATTTTCATGAAGTCAATGCCCAGAGCCTATCACCTCATATGTGGCACACGATTTATAGTATATTTCTTGCCTTTAGTGCTCTAAGTGCACTGATCTTCTCTTTAGAAGATACCACTATAATCAAACGCATCACATTTGGAATACTCTTTATCTTAACAACACTGGTTTTGTTTTTGGGTATCAGTCGCACAGGACAAGCACTCTATCTCTTTGGATTTTTAGCTATCATGATAGCACTCTTTAGGGTACGCTTATCAAGGCTTATCATGGCTATCATGATACTTTTACTCTCACTTTTTGCACTTTATCATTACAATAAAACATTTCAAGCGCGTATCGACATAGGCAAAAAAGATATAGCACTTTTTCATAAAGATGCAAACTACTGCACCTCTCTTGGTGGGCGACTTTTTACATGGAAGATTGCCAATGAAGTATTTCATAAAGACCCTATCTTGGGTATGGGAACTATAGATCATATCGATTATCTACAAAAAAGGATGAATGAAGATGAAGCCTTTTCGCACTGTGGAATTAAAGAACTCATAGGCTACTATCATGCCCAATATATTGAAATTTTAGCGCAATCAGGTATCCTAGGTCTTTTTTTATTACTCTTTTTATTTTACAAATTAGCCACTATCAAAAACAAAGATGAGACACTCACCAATATCAAATACCTCTTTATCATGCTCTTTTTACTAGCATTTTTTGTTGATGTGCCATTGAGAAAGATGTTTACACTAGGACTCTTTGCACTGGTCGCTAGTACGCTACTTTTGGAGGAGAAAACAGACGATGAAATATGAGTTAAATCCAAACTATCATGATAAGAAATCTTTTTTACTGCATATCGATCAAACATTTCAAGAGGCAACAGACTCCATCCACAAAGCACGAAATGAGATTAAAATCATCGATGATTTTGTGGTAAAATCATTTAAAATCCCTCATATCATCAATAAAATAGCGTATAGTTTTTTTCGCCCATCAAAAGCCAAAAGAGCCTATCACAATGCACTCAAAATATCTTCTTTTACCCCCAAGCCCTTAGGCTATTGTGAATTTTATAGATTTGGTTTGCTAAGAGAGAGCTATTTTATCGCTGCGCATTTTGCCTATGATTTTACCATACGCGAAGTGCTTGATGACAAAAATTTTCAAGATCGAGAACAGATACTGATAGCCTTTGCTGATTTTACTTATCAACTGCACCAAGCGGGTATCTTACATAAAGATTACTCACCGGGTAATATCTTGATTAAAAAAGAGCATGCTCACTATATCTTTCAAATCGTCGATATCAATCGCTTGGTATTTGGCACACTCAGCACCAAAGAGGCACTTGAAAACTTCACAAGAATTTTTGCAGATAAAGAAGATTTAAAAACAATCCTATATGCCTACGCCACACTTGCAAAACTACCACAAGAAGAGAGTTATCAAAGCGCCCTCGTACCTAACCAAAAACACCGTCAAAAACTTCTCAAAAAATGGGCAAAACAGGAGAAGCAAAGATGAAGATTTTCATAGAAGTCCCTACTTGGCTGGGCGATACTATCATGACAACTCCTGCGATTGAGAATATCATCCAAACCTATCCTGATGCTACGCTGACGCTCTTTGGATCCTTTGTCTCCACACAAGCCCTACAAGCCCACCCCCATGTAGAGAGTATCATAGAAGATAAGAGTCGAAAAAAGGGATTTCGCCTCCTCAATCTCTACAGACAAGCAAAAAGTCTAGGCACTTATGAGATAGCACTAAGTTTTAGAAGAACCCTCACTTCAAAACTCTTTTTATCCATGATTCAAGCAAAAGAGAAACACCAATACAGACGCTATACGCAAACAGCTATGCATCAAGTTGAGCGCTATAATCTTTTCATACAAAAAGCGCTGCATATCAAGCTTCACGCGGGAAAATTAAAGCTCTACACCGATAAAAAATCTTTTGCAAAGCCCACCCTTGGACTCAACCCTGGTGCGACTTATGGTAGTGCCAAACGCTGGGATGCATCACGATTTGCCAAGGTTGCAACAGTTTTGGCAAATCGATATGATATCCTTATCTTTGGCTCACCCGCAGAAACAGAGATGGCAGAGGAGATAGAGAAGATACTAAGAGATAATCATATCTCAAATTTCACCAATCTTGCAGGAAAAACGACCATCAGTGAACTACTCTCTCATATAGGAGGTTTAGATCTCTTTATCACCAATGACAGTGGTCCTATGCATGTCGCAGCAGCTTATCAGATCCCTACGGTAGCTATCTTTGGTCCTACCAAACATCATGAGACATCCCAATGGATGAACCCCTCTAGCCAAATCGTACGCCATGACTTAGAGTGTGCTCCTTGTATGAAACGAACCTGCCCACTCAAAACCGATGCCTGTATGGACGCCGTCACCACCCAAGATGTCCTCGATGCCATCCAAAGGATAGAAGATGCAAGCTAGTCTCATCCTCACCACATACAACTGGAAAGAAGCCCTTTTTCTCTCACTACAATCAGCCCTTGCACAATCGCTCCCTCCTGCCCAAATCCTCATCGCAGATGATGGAAGCCGTGAAGATACGGCTATCATGATAGAAGAGATTGCCAAAACTTCTCCCATCCCACTCATCCATGTATGGCAAGAAGATCAAGGCTTTAGACTCTCTAAAATCAGAAATGAAGCCATCAAAAAAGCAACGACAGAGTATATCATCGTCTCCGATGGCGATATGATTTTACATCCACACTTTGTGCGAGATCATCTGCGTTGTGCACAAAAGAGACACTATATACAAGGCGGGCGTGTGCTACTAGATGAAGTTTATTCAAAAAAACTCTTAGAAAAAAGAGTATTTGAAAAACCATCACTCTTTAGTAAACATATCAAAAATAGAAAAAATGCCCTCTATATTCCACACCTAAGTCAGATGATATGTCACAAAAAGAGCCAACAACTAAAACGCATCCGAGGATGTAACTTTTCACTCTTTAAAGAGGATATTTACGCGGTCAATGGCTTTAATGAAGATTTTAAGACTTGGGGACGAGAAGATAGTGAATTTGTCCAACGACTCTATAACAAAGGTATGCACAGAAAAGACCTTAAGTTTGCAGCGATACAATATCACATCTATCACAAAAGTGGGAAAGCCTCTAGTGCCAATGATGCCCTACTAGAAAAGACGATAGCAAAGCGACTCACTTGGTGTGAAAATGGGATTGATAAAAGGATTTTAAATGATTAAAAAGACAATTCACTACTGTTGGTTCGGAAGAAATCCAAAGAGTACGCTGATTGAGAAATGTATCGTATCTTGGAAAAAATATCTACCCGAATATCAAATCATAGAGTGGAATGAGGACAATTTTGACATCAACGAAAACCAATATGTCAAAGAAGCCTACGAAGCAAAAAAATGGGCATTTGTTTCTGATTATGTAAGATTATGGGCACTTAGAGAACATGGAGGTATCTATCTTGATACGGATGTCGAAGTCTTTCGTAATTTTGATGCTTTTTTAGAACATCGATTTTTTACAGGTTTTGAAAAATATGGCAACGCTATCTCTCCCATAACTGCCGTCATGGGTGCAGAAGCAAAACACCCTCTACTTGATCATCTACTAGATGAGTATCAAGAGAGCAGATTTATCAACCCCGATGGCTCACATAATACAA
>CAZCUH010000092.1:0-6132 GCA_964501795.1 uncultured Sulfurospirillum sp. | reverse complement strand
TCGATGAAAAAGGGTTAAAAGGTGATGTCAAGCTTTCACTAGGGTATAGATTTTAGTGTTTCACCTTATTTAAACATCATATTTTAATCTCCATCATAGTAAAATAAAATTGTACTTCAATTAAGATAAACTTTATCCTATTTAAAGTACAATCAACATGTCAAAACTCTCGGGGTGCCTTCGGGCTGAGAAAATCCCGTTGAACTTGAACTGGGTCATACCAGCGTAAGGAAGAGAAAGTAAATTTTTTAATTTAACTCCTCAATACACTTCTCTTCCTTATCAAATACATAAGGAAAAAATATGAAAATCAAAACACTCTCCATCTGCACGGCTATCATGATAGCGCAGACCACAGTAGCAGCAGCGCAAATAGACCTCGATCCTGTCGTGGTATCTTCAGACTTTAGGACGACGACACTTTCACGCACGGCTGGAGCGGTTTCACTCATCTCACAAGAAGATATCGTCGATAAAGCCTCTGAAAACTTTGAAGATGTCATCGCCCAAACGCCCAATGTCAATTTCACCTCTGGTGCTTCTCGTGCGCACTATATCCAGATACGAGGTATCGGAGAGCGTAGTCAATTTGTCTCTCCTGTGAACCCTTCTGTGGGTATCATGATAGATGGGATTGACTTCTCACAATCTGCCCTTGCTGTGACACTTTTTGATGTTGCGCAGATGGAGATTTTAAAAGGTCCACAGGGGACAACTTTCGGGACAAATGGTCTTGCTGGCGTAGTCAATATCATCAGCAATCAACCAACAAAAGAGACAGAAGCACACGCCGAAGCGACGCTTGGCAACTACAACAGACAAGCAGCAGGCGTGGCGCTAGGTGGGACGCTGATCAAAGACAAGTTACTTGGTAGAATCTCACTTTATAAAAACACATCTGATGGTTTTATGACAAATAGCTTTTTAAATCGTAAAGATACGCAAAACATTGATGAGCTTACATTAAAAACGCAGCTCAAATGGCTTTTAAGTGATAAGCATACAATAGATTTCAACTACATCCATCTTGATGTGGATAACGGCTATGATGCCTTTACCTTTGACAATTCTCGTACTTCTACGGCGGACAATCCAGGTCGTGATGCACAAAAAACCGATGCTTTTGCGCTCAAGTCCACCTACCAAATCAATCCTAAAATGCACCTAGAGAGCAAACTAAGTGGCAGCAAATCAGACCTAGAGTATAGCTATGATGAGGATTGGTCTTATGTAGGACAATTTGCGGCAGAACTTTATCCATACAACTATGTTGATGCTTATTTGCGAGATAGAAAACAGATCGATGGCGATGTACGCTTGATCTCTGATGCGGATGGCAAAATATTTTCAAATTCGACAGATTGGACAGCGGGTGCGTACTTTAGAAACCAAAAAGAAGATTTAACGAGAAATCGACTCAAAGAGGGCACAGCATCGACTTTTACTAGTGACTACGAAACCAATAATATCGCGCTCTATGGTCAGCTAGATAGCGCACTCAGCAAGAGATTTACGCTCGTGACTGGGCTTCGTGTAGAGAAGTGGGATGCCAAGTATAGCGACTCTAAAAATGTCAAGATAGATACCGATGAAGTCCTCACAGGTGGTAAAATCGGGATAAAATTCCAACAAGATGAGAAACATATGCACTATATCATGCTCTCTCGTGGCTACAAACCAGGTGGTGTCAATGCTGATGATACTCTCACTCCAGCGGCTAAAGATTATGATACCGAGAGCTTGTGGAATCTCGAAGCGGGTCGAAACTTCACCGCGCTTGATGATAGCTTGCTTGCACGGGTGAATATCTTTTATGGACAACGCCGTGATCAACAAGTCAAAAGCTCAATCGCAGGCAAAGATGCAGAGGGCAATCCAAACTTCATCGACTATATCGCCAATGCTGCTAAGACGCACTATTATGGGATGGAAGCGACGATGGATTATTATCCGATGGAGAGCGTGCATCTCTTTAGTAGCCTAGGATTGCTTCAATCCAAGTTTGATGACTACAAAGACCCAAATCCAGAAGCCTACAAGGCAGAGGGACGCACACCGGCACAATCACCAAAGTATCAGTACAATGTCGGATTTGATTATGCTATCGCTGATCTTGCACTCTTTAAGACCAATATCGAAGGTCGCGGAAGTTACTACTTCTCAAATCGCCACGCTGCCAAAGCTGATAGCTATAACCTCATCAACTCTAGTTTAACGATTTTTGATGGGAAATGGTCAGCGACTTTGTGGGGTAGAAATCTCGCAGATAGTGACTACCAAGTGCGTGGATTTGGTAGCTTTGGAAACAACCCAGCCAAGGGATATGCAACAGAGACTTACACCCAACAAGGCAATCCTAGAACTTATGGATTGACCGTCTCTTACGATTATTAAAGCTTTGAGTAGTAGCGCCTTTGTGCGTTACTACTCTTTAAGCTCTTTGAGTGCCTTGATATTCTCTTTATCAAAATAAAGAGATTGTGAAGGAAAGGCAAACTCTAACTCATGAAGTTCTAAAATCTCCCAAATCTTATAGAGTATATCCTCTTTGACTTCTAGCCATTTTCGCCACTGTGTGGACTTGGAAAAGGCATAGATGAGAATATCTACCGAAGAGTCAGAAAAGGCATCCAAAAAGACAAGTTGTGTGGTCTTGACACCTAGTTTATCATCTGTGGAGAGAAACTTTCCTGCACTTTTATAACGCCTTTTGAGTGAACGATGATCGACTTTTTCTATGGTGACGATATCGTCATGCTCTTTTAGCATCCTGTCGATGTCGGCGATAGCCGCTTTGAGGTTTTTGCGTTTGGCGCTGTATGTGACGCCGATATGCATCTTGATACGGCGACCGATGGTGCGTCTGCTCCAGTTTTTGAGTGGGGTATTGGCGAGTTCGGCATTTGGGACGGTGATGAGGGCATTGTCAAAGGTACGGATTTTGGTGGAGATGAAGCCTGTCTCTACGACCGTACCCTCTACATCCTTGGTCTCGATCCAATCGCCTTGGGAGAAGGATTCATCAAAGATGATTTTTAAGAGACCAAAAAAGTTAGAGAGTGTACTCTGTGCTGCCAATGCCACGGCAAGACCACCAATCCCTAGAGATGCTAAAAGTCCTGTGATGTTGACACCCATCTTGATCAATACAACGATAGCAGCAATCAAAAAGATCAACACTTTGGCCACAGAGAGCATGAGGTTGAGCAGTTCCGCGCGCAGGGGAACATCATCGCGTGATTGTTTATCATGAAAGTAGATAAAAAAGATATTTTCCACGAGTTGCATCATGATATAGGCGATGAGAGCTACAAAAAAGATATAAAAGAAAAGATTTGTGGTATCTCCAAGTGCTTGAGGGTATTTGAGTACTTCTATGGCTAGTTCTATTCCGATGCCATTGATAAGGAGAAAAAATGGTATTTTGATGCGATCGAGGTTCTCGATGAGTAGCTCATCTATCTCATCTTTGACAGCGAGTATGCGTGCTTTGAAGTAGTTGTATAGTTTTTTATAGACAACAACATTTAAAAATAAAAAGAAAAGAATGATTTCGACAAAGAGTGTGAGTCGTCCCATATCAGTCTTGATATAGCGTAGATAGACATTGGCTTTGGCAGCGAAAGGTTGCTTGTTGATATAATTGATGAGGTTGTCAAGTTGCAGTTCATTGGCAAAAGAGCGGTAGGTGAGGATGCTGGTATTGACCGAGAGATAATCCAAAAAACTCTCAAAAAAGTAATACTCTTTTGCAAACTCAAAAAAGTTTTTCTCTATCTCATTAGAGATGATATCTTTCTGCAAAGTGGCTTTTTTGTAGATTTGGATATTTTTTGTGAGGGGATAGGATGCAAGATGTTGTTTTTTCTTTTTGATATATTTTTGGAGTGATTTTGTATGGAGTTTTGTCCAATTATTTGCCAAGTAGTGGAAAAATTGATAGATATCTTTTTTGAGGTTGAGGGTTTCTAGCTTGATTTTGTCACGATTTACTGCCTGTTTATAGCCATATTTTTTGTTGGATTCGACCCTTAAGATGACTCTTTTGATCGCCTCTTGGTTGCGCAGAGGGTCAAAATCATCACTGATGTTGTCATCTAGCATATAGGGTTTATTTTTAAAGGCGTGTATCAGCGCGTCATAACGCTTAAATTTTTCATCTATACCCGTTGTGGTTTGGTTCTCATCTAAAGCGTCTGTTTCGTTAGTATCTTCGATGATTTGTAAAATAGTCGCTTTATCAAAAAAGTCATTTTCTATCTGCTCTAAAGATTGCCAAAACGGAGCAGATGCCCAAAGCATGAGGGCACCTATCATGATAATAAACCATACCTTTTTCATACGCACCTCATTTAAAGAATAGGCGTATGATACCCAATTTTCTGTTTATATATCTATCGCATACTGCTTGAGCGTATCAAAATCTACCAAATCAAGTATGCGTTCATGCGTGGAATGGAGAAATATTTTTGGTGCCATACCATCTTCGATAGCCTTTAGAAAACTGTACCCTCCCAAACACCAGCTCTCTCCAGGTTTGACACCAGGGAAGTTATACTGTGGCAAAGGCGTAGAGAGGTCATTGCCTACCGCTTTTGAGTAAGCTAAAAATTCCTCCGTAGCATAGATACAAACAGCATGGATGGCGTCATTTTCTTTACCTGAAAAGCAGCTTCCATCTCGATAATAGCCGGTGAGAGGATTGAGACTGCATGGCTCTAGTGGTGTGCCGAGGACATTTTGATGTTGCATAATTATTCCTTTTTGTGATACAATATCAAAATTGTAGCCTAATTAAGATAAGATTTATCCTATTTGTCCTACAATAATATTGTCAAAACTCTCGGAGCGCCGTAAGGCTGAGATAGCGAAAGCTTGTTCCGCTGAACTTGAACTGGGTAATACCAGCGTAAGGAAGAGGAAGTACAATTTATCATGATAGAACGCGATTTCTATTTTCATAATGCGCTTCTTGTTCCTTTTAACTTTTAAAAGGAAAAAAATATGACTGTCAAAACTAACATTTTAGAAAATTCAAACGACATTATCACCAGAGAGCCACTTCCGGCTTCCACCAAAGTTTATGTATCAGGTACTATTCATCCTGATATCAAAGTCCCGATGCGTGAGATTTTACTCGCCAATGAACACAAGCTTCGTGTCTATGATACTTCAGGAGTCTATACCGATCCAAGCGTTGAGATAGATGTCTCCAAGGGGATTTCACCTATCCGAAAAGCGTGGATTGCCAAGCGTGAAGTAGAGGAGTATGAAGGGCGTATCGTCGCACCAAAAGACAATGGCTACAACTCAGAGGAACAACTCTCCCAAGCCACAGCAGGCTCAATCGGACTAGTTCGTACACCCCTTCGTGCTAAAAAAGGGCAAAATGTCACGCAACTGCACTATGCACGACAAGGTATCATCACCCCAGAGATGGAATATATCGCGATACGAGAAAATCAAGATAGAGCGATGCGTGAAAATTATCTCATGGATGAAGAGAGAGAAGCGCGCCTAAAAGGCAACAACTTTGGTGCAAACTTACCAGAAGAAATCACGCCTGAATTTGTCAGACAAGAAGTCGCCGAAGGACGCGCGGTGATTCCTTGCAATATCAACCATCCTGAAGTAGAACCGATGATTATCGGGCGAAATTTCCTTGTAAAAGTCAATGCCAATATCGGAAACTCTGCTACAAGCTCTTCTATCGCTGAGGAAGTGGAAAAGATGGTCTGGTCCACGAGATGGGGTGCGGATACCGTGATGGATCTCTCTACGGGTAAAAATATCCACACCACACGAGATTGGATACTGCGAAATTCTCCTGTACCTATCGGCACCGTGCCTATCTATCAAGCACTAGAAAAGGTCAATGGTATCGCTGAAAATCTCACTTGGGAAGTCTTTCGAGATACGCTTATCGAGCAGGCAGAACAAGGAGTGGATTATTTCACCATTCATGCGGGGCTACTCCTTCATCATGTACCGATGACGGCAAAGCGTGTGACGGGAATCGTTTCGCGTGGTGGTTCTATCATGGCAAAATGGATGATTGCGCACCATGAAGAAAACTTTCTCAATACCCACTTTGAAGAGATTTGTGAGATTATGAAAGCTTATGATGTTACT
>CAZCUH010000091.1:0-6240 GCA_964501795.1 uncultured Sulfurospirillum sp. | reverse complement strand
CACCTGTCGAAGTAACAGTCAACTAATCTCTGCTATCATGATAGTGTTTTTCTATCATGATAGTTTAATCCCCTCTACGATACCATTAATCCAATGGAAAACTTAACAGACCTCAAACTTTTACGAGACCTTTATCATTACAAATCATTGGGATATGACTATTTTTCTGATATCAAAAAACCCCTTATCTCCATGGAATCTGATATTGACTTGCCTTCTACGCTAGAAGCATTGGAGCATACCGCCAAGCAGTGTGCTTTGTGTACTTTGTCAAATTCTCGTAAAAATGTCGTCTTTGGAGAGGGAAATCCTGATGCAGCTATCATGTTTATCGGCGAGGGGCCAGGTGCTGTTGAGGATGAGATGGGCAGACCCTTTGTCGGTAAATCTGGGCAACTATTAACCAAAATCATCGAAACCACGCTAGAATTAAAACGCGAAGATGTGTATATCGCCAACATTGTGAAGTGTCGTCCGCCACTCAATCGCGTGCCAAGCAAAGAAGAGGCGCAAAAATGCCTACCTTTTTTAATCAAGCAGATAGAGTTGGTCAAACCAAAAATCATCATCACCTTAGGTGCGACAAGTTACCAATACCTCACAGGTGATATGGATTCAGCGATTTCAAAGATAAGGGGAGAGATGATTCAGTTTTCACATGCCTTGTTGATGCCAACTTTTCACCCTTCATTTTTACTGCGTAATCCTTCGGCCAAAAAATATGTCTTTTTAGATATGAAAAAAGTAAAGGCGCTATTATGAAACAACTACTTTGGGCTATCATGATGATAGCATCACCACTCTTCTCATTTTCATTTGATTTTTCACTGCCTCCTGCACAAGAAGAAGTCGTCGAACCCTCTGTACTTGGAGAAGAGGTTGCTCCAAAGAAAGAGGTTAAAAAAAGAGCGACAAGAGAGAACTCCCAAAAGCAAGAGACGAGCACTATCTATGTCAGACACGAAGAAGATAGTGACTTTTCATCTGATGCGGAGTATGCCTCATATCCCAAGATCGCCTTACTTGCACCACGGAAGGTCATTGGTAGGTATGCAAACGCTATTGCGGATTCTATCTTTTCATATCTTCTTTACAATGATGGTAAATTTCAATTTGAACTTTTTGATAGTGGGGATGAGAGCAGAGAAAATATCTTAAAGACTTTGGCACAAATCAAGCATAAAGGGTATCAACTCGTTATCGCAGCGGTGACACAAAATGGTGCAAAAGTCATCGCAAATCATGAACATACCCTACAAGTCTATATCCCTACAATCAATAAAAAAGAGATTAATTTGATGAGTGAAAATATCATGTGTGGTGGTATTGATTATGAAGAGCAGATAGATAAACTACTCACCTATGCAGGAGATAAAGTCGCGATATTTAACGATAAGTCCGCGCTTGCTAAAAAGTTGGAAAATTATGTGGACAATGCCTCTTTTGGGGAGATATCCTATAGAAAGACGATTAAAAATGCCAAAATAAATCTCTCCCCCTATATCAAAAATAACAAAAAATTAAAAGATGCTTCTATTTTTTTAAATATGCCTATTGTCAAAACCTCTCTTTTAGCATCACAACTAGGTGTCAATGATGCAGAACATAAAAATGTACTATTAACACAGATTTCATACAATCCACTACTCTTTACACTCACACAAGCAAAAGATAGAGCAAAGATGTACCTTGCAAATTCCATTGGAGAAACGGATTTTAGGCTCAAAGATATCAATTTAATCTTAGGGACAAATATTGATTTTGCTTGGGTGAATTATTCGACGCTTTTTGGTGTTGATTATCTCATCAATCGTTTCATCGAACCACGCGATCACAAAATATTTTCAGAACAGATGGTCAATAATCAAGTACGCTATCACATCGAGATATCAAAACCTACAAAATTAAGATTTGAGAGTATAAAAAACTAAATAGTTTTCAAAATTGACCGATACTAGTAAAAGTACAAATAATCATATATATTTTGAAATAAATTAAATATATTGAATTATTTCTATCAAACATTAAAAGGTTTTAATTTTGAAAAATTTAAGAAGATTAAAAATATTATCAGAAATCCTCATCTTGGTAGGCTCTGATCTTGTGTTCTACTTTATCTCTGCCATCTTGGCATATTTTACGAGTGCACTCTTTATCGATACAGCGACTTTTACGCTAGCAGATATGTTGTCGTTTTGGTGGATTCCGATGATTATATTGCTCACCTTTGCCAATGAGGGACTCTATACCAAGAGACTTCCGTTTTGGGATGAGACGCAACGCATCTTTCAATTCTTAACACTCTCCCTGTTGATTATCTTTGTGATAGTGGTCTTTGAAGCCTTTCATGGAGAGATACCAAAGTTGACATTGATGCTACTTTGGGCATTTTCTGTCATTTTAATCCCTCTTGGAAAGTTTGCTGTCAAACACATCATGTATAAATTTGATTTTTATAAGAAAAATACTTTGGTTGTTGGTGCAGGTACTGCGGGTAAAGCTGCCGTAAAAGAGTTGGGTAATCAAGATTATCTTGGGGCTAAAGTGATAGGATTTTTGGATGATGATAAAGCAAAGATAGGTAAAAATATCAGAGTGGGAACAAAAAGTTTTAAAGTCTTAGGCAGTATCAAAGAATTTGATGAGATTGCACAACAAAAAGATGTAGAGACGGCTATTATCGCACTACCGACCTTGGCAGCAAAAAAACTCGCTTCCATTATCGTCAATATTCAACAGCATGTCAAAGAGATGGTTATTGTACCAGAGATCAATGGAGTCTCTCCTCTCAATACCGAGACTTTTCATGTCTATGATCTTGATCTCTTGATGTTAAAAGTCAATAACAATGTCCGTTCTACTTTTAATCAGTTTGCAAAACGCACCTTTGATATCGTTGTCTCTTTACTTTTGTTGCCACTGATTTTGCCTATTATTGGAATCTTGGCATATTTTATCAAAAAAGAGTCTCCAGGAGATGTTTTTTACGCCCATAATCGAATCGGTAAAGATGGAGCAGTGGTGCCTGTGATGAAGTTTCGTTCGATGTATTCTGATTCCAAAGAACGCTTGGAGGAGTTACTTGCCAATGACCCTGAAATCAGAAAAGAGTGGGAGACAAATTATAAGCTTAAAAATGATCCTCGTGTCACAAAGATAGGTGATTTGATTCGTCGAACTTCGCTGGATGAATTGCCTCAAATCTTTAATGTCCTTAAAGGCGAGATGTCGCTCGTTGGTCCTCGTCCTGTGGTAGCAGATGAGTTAGAGAAGTATTATAAAGAGTCCGCAGAATACTATAAGATGGTCAAACCAGGTATTACAGGTTTCTGGCAAGTAAGTGGGCGAAGTGATACGGATTATGATTTTCGTGTGAAGATTGATACTTGGTATGTCTATAACTGGTCACTATGGCTTGATATCATGGTACTTATCAAAACGATTCGCGTGGTACTTTTACGCGAAGGCGCATACTAAAAACTTAGTGTGAGATTAATTTCTCACACACTCTTCTTTTTCTTACATTTTACTTAATACTTCTATGTTACACTGCTTGAAATAGTAAAGGAGTTTTATGTCCGATAGAGAAGCACTCAAAGATGAGTATATCGATCATATGATGAACCCAAGAAATTATGGGGAGCTAGAAGTATATTCTGCCAAAGGTATTGGTAAAAATCCACACAACAACGAACTTGTTGAAATGTATCTTGTGTTAGATGAGAAAGAGCAGATAGAAGATATCAAGTTTCAAGCTATTGGGTGCATGAGTACGGCAGTGACGGGGTCAATATTTACCGATATCATCAAAGGTGAAGATCTGAGTGAAGCGGATGATGTGGCAGATGAGTTTTTGAAAAAAGTGGAAACTGCACCACAAGAACAGCGTGCTTGCGCCGAGATGGTTGCCAAGGCATTTATGGCAGCAGAAGTAAATTATCACCATAGAAAAGAGGGCAAGGATGAAGATGCCTATACCTTGCTCATCTCAGAAGATTGTGTGGTTGATGATGACGCGTGAACTATTTCAACAAAAACATGAGTTGTGGCTGACGATACTTTTTGGTGCCTTTAGTGTGAAAGATGAAGCAATATTTGACACCTTGTATGACTTTGCGATGATTGAGTATCGCCACTTGGTCTGGCTTGGTGATGCCTTGGTCGAGCAAAAAGTGGCGTTTGATTATGATAAAGGGGCTATTGATTTTCAAGCGAAAGATAACTTTGCACTATTTGCTATCATGATAGAAGCCTTAAAGGCGATGAAAGAGCGCTATCATGATAGTACGATGTTTGAACGATTTATCTCTGATGAAGCTTATTTTATAGAAAAATTGGGTTTTCTTTTAGACGATGAGACAAACAATGCGCCAATCACCGCCTTTGATAAAAGTAGAAAGATGGCAGGGTTTGAACTCAATCAAACACAAACCGATGCTTTGACACTCTTTTTGTTTGAAGAGAGTTATAAAGAGTATGAATTGATTTTGGTTTATACTTATAGTAATTTTTATAATGACTCAAAAATTTTGGGTTCTATCTTTTCTGATTTGATTTATGAGTCTCATTTTCATTTGAAATCGTTTGCTCGTATGATGGCTAAGATGGGAATACTTTCTGTGCCAAGAACTTTGATGAAGCGTATCTATCGTTTTGATGATTTAGAGCAATTTTTGTTAGATGGTATCAAAGAAGAAGAGGCAGCAAAAGAGGAGTGTCTCAAATTGGCAAGTGAGGTCAATCATAAAGAACTCTCCGCCTTTTTTACATTTATCAATGAGCAAGAGAATTATCATATCGCGTTGATGCAAAAGGCATTAAAGCATTTGGAGGATAAAAAATGAGTTTATTGAAAGCAACACTCACCAATAGCGCGTCACGGCTTTTTGGAAAAGTCGCTTCAAAGCGCTTCCCTCCATTGATACAATTAGGGATCAATAAGCTCTACACTTCCATCACAGGCGTGGATTTGTCAGCCTTTTATCCCCATAGCCATTATGAGACGCTCAATGCACTTTTTACGAGAGCTTTACGCTACGAGAGGGATTTTTCAAGAGACCCAAAGGCTATCATATCTCCTGCTGATTCTCTCATCTCTGCACAAGGGGTGATTGAGGCGAGCGATGCTTTGCAAATCAAAGGATTTTCTTACAATATCCGAGAGTTATTGACAAAAGATATCGAGGATAAACATATCGAGCGTATGATAGGGGGGAAGTTTATCAACTTCTATCTCTCTCCGATGGATTATCATCGCTATCATGTTCCGATGGATATGCGTGTTTTGAGAGTTGTGCATGTACCAGGGCTTCTTTATCCTGTGAACTTTACCTATCTTAGGAAAGTGCCTTCACTATTTGTGAAAAATGAACGGGTTATCTTAGAGTGTCAAGATAGTAGTGCTAAACTCTTTTATATCGTCTTGGTTGGGGCTTTAAATGTGGGCAAAATGACGCTCTCATTTGATACGCGCATCGAAACAAATATAGATGCGAGTGAAGTAAAAGTGTATGATTATGAAGATGTGAAGTTAGCAAAAGGTGAAGAGCTAGGGATGTTTATGATGGGCTCGACTATTGTGATGTTTTTTGAAAATAACTTCGTTGATTTAGCAGATAAAGAGGGAAGAAGTGTGCGATTTGGAGAGATTATAGCGACTAAGCACTGAGTGCTTAGTCGGGATTGACTTAGTGCTTTTTCTTCTTTTTACTTGTTTTTTTCGCTTTACTCTTTTTTAGAGATTTTTTTGCTTTTTTCTCTGCTCTTTTAGTTTTTTCTCCAGCCATCTTTTTGACTCTTTTACTTGCTTTTGTTTTACTCTCTTTTGCTTTTTTGGATGCTTTTTCTTTAAGAGACTTTGTTTTTGTCGTCGCTTTTTTTGCACGCGTTGTGGTTTTTTTGGCTTTGCTTACTTTTCTATCAGCATTTTTAAGCCCTTTTCTAGCATTGTCAGCAATCTCATCACCAATACCTGGAATCGCTTTTAAATCTGCAGCAGATTTGAGTCTATGTGATTTTCGATATTTGATAATCGCTGTAGCGCGTTTTTCACCAATACCTTTGATACTCATCAGGTCTTCTTTAGAAGCAGTTTGAAAATTCATCGCAAAGAGCGAAACAGCGGTGATAGTAAGTAGTAGTAACAATTTTTTAATCATTGTAGTTCCTTAATGTTATTTTAGACATGAGTATTATATCGTAAAAAAGTGAAATTATTGTGAAAGAGAGAGGATTGTTGAT
>CAZCUH010000090.1:0-6250 GCA_964501795.1 uncultured Sulfurospirillum sp. | reverse complement strand
AGCTGAGGTGATTAAAAAGGAGTTGGGACTTGAAGCGGATAAATTGTAAGCGTTGCGTTTATTACTATGTCACTTGGCAAGCACAACAGCCCCATGGATGTAAAGCATTTGGTTTTAAATCAAAGCTGATTCCTTCACAGCAAGTGCTCAAAGATAGTGGGAAAGTGTGTGGCATGTATCTACCCAAAGAGGTGCGTTGTTAGTCCTCTTTGAGAGTTTTTATTTATCAAAATCGTCTGCATCACGACTAGGTACTTTTTTAAGCATAGAGAGTAGATGTTCTGCGCTTCCATTGTCGGCTTTTTCTTGTAAATAGTCATAGGCTTTTAAAGTTGATAACTTTTCAGCGATAGCTGTAGCGATAAACTGGTTCATTGAGATATTTTCATGTTTTGAAAACTCTTTTAAACTCATACCTAATGACTCGGGTAATCTTAGTGCAACATTCATGATAATACTCCTTTATCAAATAATTCAGCAGGGGTGAGTATCTCTATATCGAAATGCTTTTTCACACCTGCAAAGTCTTTTGTATTGTATGTGATGATAGCGTTTGCTTGTCCATTCACCGCTGTCTCTAGCACCCTGTCATCAAAACTATCTTTGAGAAAGGGTCTCCACAAAAAGTGCAACTTCGTCTTATGTGACACAGCGACAATATCAGAGATAATCAAAGATATCTCTTTCTGTGTAAAATAATCATATTTTTCTCGATTTTTAGGTCGAAGAAGCACTTCTTCAAACTCTAGCGCTAAAGGTACAGAGATAATGTTAAACCTTACACCTTTTTGAGCCTTTATTCCTAAAAGTTCTATCAGTCTGTATGACTGACCTTTATTTGAAAAGAGTGCTGACAATAATACATTGGTATCAATCACAATTTTATACATATGTATATTGTATATGATATACACTTAATGGAGGATAAAAGTAAACTAAGTGTGTGGCATGTATCTACCCAAAGAGGTGCGTTGTTAGTCCTCTTTGAGCGATATGGCGGTATGGTTATTTACCATTTCCATAATAGTTAGAGAGATAATCGAGGATAATCTTATGTGACTTCTCATCGATAGGTGCTTTAAACTCGTGAATCATTTTGTTGATTTTTTTATCCCAAAATGCGCGTGATTGTTTGCCTTGGTTGAGTACATATCCAAAGGAGTGACACATGAGACAGCTTCCTTGTACGGTATCGAAACCTTTTCCCATCTTGATAGGAAATGCTACATAAGGGACTTCAACTTTCTCTTTGACTTGTGCTAATAGGGGTGATGCCAATAGGGCGACGCTTAAAATTAATCTTTTCATTATACGACCTCCACGGTGACTGTATGTATGCCATTGTATTTGTATCCACCGCGATTCCAATTTAAATCTTTATCTAGTGGTTGGGTTTCTCCTAGTGTGTTGATTGCCTTTGCCATGAGTGTCATCTTGCCTAGTTTGTTAGGTTTAAATGAGTATCTAAAAGCTCTATAAGCATAACGACCAAGTTTATTGTCATCTAGGAGTGCCTCTTCCCATGTCTTTCCTGCATCGGTTGATACGAGTACTTTTTTGATTCCATGTCCATCATCCCATGCGACACCACGCACTACTACTTGGGATTTGTGTGTTAGTTTTTGATCGGGTGTTGGATAGCCGATGACTGATTTGACATTCATTTTTGTGATAGGTTTTGTTTTGGGTGCGAGTTTATCTGGTGATTCAGATTCTGTCTCATTATCTGCGATTCGGTATGCTTTTTCCATGAAAAAGAGATGTTTTTCATGGTCAGTAACTGTGATATTGGAGAGCATCTTGATCCATGAATCAGAGTAATACCCAGGAATGACCAATTTGACAGGATAGCCATTGAGATAAGGTATATCTTCGCCATTCATTTCATAAGCTAAAATGACATGGTCATCCAATTCGTTAAGCTCAAGTTCACGCACAAAGTCAGGCGTCTCATAATAAGCTGCTTTTTCACTACCATTAAAGCCAATCCATGCAGCATCTTTTTTGAGTCCGGCAGCATCAAGAATATCTCGTAAACGCACACCTTTCCATACCGCACAGCCCATCGCTCCAGAACCCCATTGGATACCGCCAGGCATAGGCACAAAAGCAGAACGGCTATTGCCTCCACACTGTTGTACAGCAGCGACTTCGATTTGCTCAAATTTTGTTTTGAGGTCTTTTATGGATAATTTTAACTCTTTTTTGACAAGCCCATTGACTGAAATCGTAAACTTGTCAGGGTCTATGTAAGTAGGGATGTCAGGCAGATGCCAACGCACAAAAAATTGATCATTGGGTGTTAATGGCGATGTAAATACTTCACCAGGTGTCTCTAAGAGTGGTGGCCTATCCGAGTACATAATCATCGGTCGTTTCTCTGGAAATGTCACATCTGAAATCTTACGATTACTGATTGGTTGGCGTGTATTGCTCGCTTCTAGGGCACTAGTTCCCAAGGCTGCGGCACCTGCAACGGTTGCAGCCTTTTTAAAGAACTCTCTTCTTTTCATTAAATTTCCTTATTATAATATTGTCGTCTCTTTATAATCGTCATTTTCAGAAAATTATAAAATCATCCTTCACCCAAACCAAAGAGATTGGAGAGGGTATTGATGTAGTTAAAATAGGCAGCAATTCTGACTGCCTCTAAGATTTCAAGTTCATTCCATCCCAAGGTTTTGAGTGCATCGATATCTGCTTGGGTGGTTTTGCCTTTTCTTGGATCTCGGGTATCATATTGTCATAGTGACAGAGTTTTATATATGCCATCGTTTTCCCTTCTTTTTAGTCGTTCATTGCTACTTTGATGATGAGTTTATCACCTTCCTCTGCGACTTTAAAATTGTGTTTTTTACAAAATGTTTCATTCATATCTTCACACATCGCAAGTGCTTCTTTAAGTGCTTCGTCTTTGTTGTCAAATGTCTGTACTGCTTCAAAATCGCTTCTTTTAAAACAGCCACACTGTTTTTCCATCTCTACTGTAATCATTGTTTTCCCCTGTTCTATATGGTTTTGTTTTTCTTATTCATTTAGCTTCTGATTAAGAAGATGAAAATATAGCATAGATATGTTAATATTGTGCAAAGATGAAGGAGTTTTGATGCAAGTGGCAAAGTTTTCGAGAGTTGGATTTATCCTCTCTGCAGCGGGCGCGGCAGTAGGCTTGGGAAATATATGGAAGTTTCCTTATATCACGGGTGAGTATGGTGGTGGTGCCTTTGTGATGGTCTATCTTGTGACGATACTTTTTATCGGGGTTTCCTTGCTTATCGCAGAGATGCTTATGGGTAAAAAGGGTGGTGAAGATGCGGTGAGCAATTTTGAACAACTCGCTCCCTCTGCTAAGTGGGCGTGGGCGAAGGCAGGATTTTTGTTTCTGATTGGGTTGATTATCATGACCTTTTATTCGGTGGTGATTGGGTGGATATTTTACTATCTCTATGTGAGCGTGACAGGACTGCCTACGACACTTGATGCGGCAACAGCGACTTTTGATGCGCTTTATGGGCAGTCGCCTTATCTTCAGATAGGATTGCATGCTATCTCGGTGCTGTTGGTTGCCTTGGTACTACTTCGTGGCATTAAAAGTGGGATTGAGCGCTTCAATGTCGTGTTGATACCGATGCTTATCATGATACTACTAGGTTTGATGGTCTATTCGATGCAGTTTGAGAGCTTTAACAAAGCGGTGTCGTTTATGTTTGTGCCTGATTTTTCTAAGCTTAGTGGTGAAGCAGTCATCCGTGCGGTGGGGCATTCGTTTTTTACACTTTCTATTGGTATTGGTGCGATTATGGCGTATGCAGCTGCATTACCAAAGCATAGCAATCTCTTTAGAGCAGGGCTGTGGGTGGCATTTTTGGATACCTTGATTGCCTTGATTGCTGGTGTGGTTATCTTTGCCTTTTTATTTCAGTTTGGTGGTGAACCTGCTAAGGGACCGGGACTGGTCTTTATGTCGCTTCCTGTTATCTTTGCCAAGCTTGGGAGTGTGGGTACTGTGATAGCGCTTATCTTCTTTTTAGGGATGGCGTTTGCGGGGCTTACTTCAGCGATATCGCTAGTTGAGCCTACGGTGATGTATCTGGAGAGACGATGGAAATGGGCGAAAAAATCAGCCGTGTTTGGCGCGTCATTTCTCTACTTTGCCGTGGGTATTTTAGTCATCCTCTCTATCTCAGATGATTTTAAAGCGCCTTTGACTTTTGGGACGAAGTCGCTTTTTGATGTGCTAGAGTTTGCTGTGGATTCGTTCTTGATGCCTCTTGGCGGGATACTCATTGCGCTATTTGTAGGATTTGCGATGAAACGAGAAGATGTCGAGGGAGCGCTTTTGGGGCATATGGGCAATACAATCTTTAAGATATGGTACTTCTCTATCCGTTTTGTAGCACCGTTGGCTGTACTATTTTTAGCGTATAATGCGCTCTATCTATAAAAGGAAGATGATGCAAAAAAATTATGAAGATAGAGAAAAAGTGGCAAAGCAGGCGTTTGTGCTTGCAGCATTGGTCTGTCGGGGATTTATCGATGAGGATTTGCCAAGTGATGTAGAAGCAGTCTATGCGCGCATCATCCCTTGGCTAGAGGAGATGGATGCGATGGAGATGCTAGAAGTGGATGAAAAAGAGGCGCTTGAAGCAAGACTAGGGAGTTTGAAATCACAGATGAAACTCAATCTTATCTGGACAGTCGAAGGCTTAGCGATACTGGCATGGGCACTTGGGCGTTATGAACTGCATGAGCATAGTGAGGTAGCAGATGCGCAGGCTATCACACAGCGTCTTTTTTTCCTCTCTTCTAAGGCAAAAGAGCTGTATGCAGGAGAAGTGCTTGAAAAGGAGCAGATAGAAGCATGCTATCATGATAGCCTAGAGGTACTCAAACGCACACATAAAATCGTACAAAATCCACAACTCTTCACCGAAGAGATGAGTGCACAAAACTCCATCGCACTAGAGCGGGTCAGAGCGTTGCAGTGGCTACTTTCTACAGACCGCTATGCTAGTGTCAAGATAGCCCTAGATTAGCTGTGATTGTCCACGGTAGGTGGGATGATATCTCCACTAGCTTGCAAGGAGAGTGCTTGTGGATGGAGCTTGTAGTGTTCTCGTACGGCAAGGGCAAGGGCACTTTTGATCTTTTCGCTGACGGAGCCAACACCGATAGGCTCTAGCGCATCTAGCAATCTATCTAAAAGTTTCTGCTGCATTTGGGGCATCGCCTCCCTCCAACTCTCCAATAAATCTCTCTGCACATGCGAAGGCAAAGAGCCCAAAATCCCGATGTCATTTTGATTGTGTATGAGTAGCCCCGATGTCGTACCCCGATCAAGGGTGAGGACTTGGAAAAAATAGAGCGTGTGATAATCGAGCTGTTTTTGTCTATCTAGATGCGTGATATCTGTGCGTGAGGTGAGGGCATTTTGGAGGATGGCGATGTAGCTATCGATGACGGATGTACCGAAGTTTTTGGCAAAAGTAGCGTCTGCTGTTTTGTCAGCGGTATGGAAATCTTCCAAATAAAAATGACTCACCCCTCTATGCCTACCTAGTGCTGGGATAAAAAAGTACCTCTCACCTTGCGCAACACCCTCATCATGATAAGTCCCTGTGCTTTTCTTTAGCATCGTATCAAAAGCCTTTTTGTCCTCTTCATAGACGATAGCAGGATTGAGATCTGCCATGATACGCCAGTAGCCTTTGCCATCTCGAAGCTGCGTCCAAGAGATATGCATATGCATCGAGGGCGCGTGGGGATTGGCTGGGTGGATGATGGTGGAGATAGCAGAGGCAGAAGAGAGCTTTTTATCTGGCATATCGTCGTAATGTATTTGCGAGATATTGACTGAAGCGCGATTAAAGACACTCTCATCACGCGCCTCATAACGCACCCCACCACCATGAAGCCCCTCATCACGAAACCACTCGATAGGTGCAAAGGGGATACTAGAGAGGGCATCAAGCTTGGAGACGAAATAGTCTTGAAGTTCAGTGACAATAGCCAAGGCATTTTGGGCATCTGGATGGGTGGAGGTAGTGCGTATCATGATAGACCTTTTTTTGTGTATCATGATAGTGAAAAATGTTGAAAAAATGCAAGAATAGCTTGAAATATCTCTCTTTTGACAACAATTTGGTAACAATGTTTAGATAAAATGCGATAAAGGTGGCACGATGTTAATCATACAAGCAAAACTTCCAACAAAAAATCTTCCTATTAGAAGGGTATTGTCTAAACTATT
>CAZCUH010000089.1:0-6277 GCA_964501795.1 uncultured Sulfurospirillum sp. | reverse complement strand
GTTTTGTACAGTAACCATGTGCAACAAGTTTAAGTTTTTTACCTGTTGGGATGATAGTAAATGTTGTGGTGTTGTGTGCTTTTGTATTACCAAGTGTTCCTGGTACATAAGTCGCACGCGCTAAAAGTGTCTCACCGTTAAAAAGTGTCACAGACTCGATATAGTGATCGAAATCATCTGGATGTGTATATTCGTTACCCATCTTCACAGTCACTTCAAATGGCTCACCTGCTACGGCAGTGTCCGCACAGTGAATAAACGGTGAATGCCTATCAATAAGGTCTTTTTTTGCTTCTCTATCTACTTCTGAAATATCTACATATTTGTTAATTTTTGGCATGTTCTATCCTTTTGTTTATTGGTTTGCTTTTCATTGTACTCTAATTTACTTTAAAATAGGATAAATATTATCCTATACAAAAGTCACATCAGAGACATGGTGTTGTAAGCCCAATTTCTCAGGTGCAATTCCTAAAGCCAATCCCACCATCTGTGGCATATGCAAGATAGGAATACTCAAATCTCTCCCCGCTTCTTCATTGATATGTGCTTGTTGCGTATCCATACGCAGGTGGCAGAGTGGACATGGTGTCACTATCGCCTCTGCACCGTTATCTATGGCACCTGCAAGTGCCGCAGAGGATAGTCTGTTGGCTGTTTTTGGTGCTTGGAGTTCGACATGAAAACCACAACATTTATTTTTCTCTTCATATTCAACATTTTTACCACCAAGGGCAACGATGAGTCTATCAAGTGAAGTTGGAGCATAGGCATCTTCTCCTCCATTGCTACTGTGTTGTAACTCTCCTGGACGGATATTGTGACAACCATAAAAGGCACCGATTTGCATATCTGTGAGTGGTTTTGTCACCTTTGCAGCGATAGCGTCAATACCCAAATCATCAATCAGCGCATATAAAAAGTGCTTTACTTCGCTTGTTCCCGCATAATTGAGTCCCACTTCAGCAAGCTTGGAGTTGATCGTCTCTTTGAGTTTAGGATCACGATCTAGTCTCTCTTTTGTCATACCTGTATTGAGCTGGCAAGTGTTACAAATCGTTACCATTGTAAGCCCATGTTTTTCAGCGTATGAGATATTTCTCGCATTGAGCGTGAGTGAGAGTTGATCATCAAAATCTTGTAGATGACTCGCTC
Source organism: uncultured Sulfurospirillum sp. (assembly GCA_964501795.1). Classification (GTDB taxonomy): domain Bacteria; phylum Campylobacterota; class Campylobacteria; order Campylobacterales; family QNZT01; genus JANTGR01. Next base: position 5,122 of record CAZCUH010000089.1, on the reverse strand, counting down.
CACAACATGAAGCTTCATCCAAAACAACTAGCTCGATATCCAAGGCTTCAGCAATAGCTAGCGTGGACATCAACAACTCTGGTGTACTCTCTTTTGCTGTACAACCTGTATATAGTGCATATCTTAATTTACTCATTATTTCCCCTTAAACTTTGCAGTTGATGCGATTTCGACAAGTTTTGTAATCTCATCCATATTTTTAGATTTTGGCATTTTCCAAGGTGGTATAATCTTACCTTTTTTAAACATCTTGATAGCTACTGGTACATGCTTTAAGACGCCAATATTTCCTTCGCTATAGCGCACCAATTCACCCTCATCTAGCAGACCATGTTTAGCAATAGATGGTTTAAATCCTACTGCATGACGCACCGCGACATTGTCCGCTGCCATGCCCTCTTGGAAAGTTTGTTGGTGAAGTTTGGTGATTTTCCCAATGGGATCAAGCTCTTTTGGACAGGCTTCTGCACACTCAAAACACTTCACACAATCCCAGATACCAGAACCTAGCTGATTGACGGTATCTAGCCTCTCGCCTTTCGCTTCATCTCTGACATCAGCATTGAAACGATATGTCAATGCCAAAGCTGCAGGCCCTAAGTAATCAGGATTGACTGCCACAGATGGACAAGAGTAGTAACAGTTACCACACTGGATACAATAATCCGCTTCATCTATTTCTTCTGCTTGCTCAGGAGAGACGAGATTTTCTTTCTGTGGCGCTTCATCAATCGTCGCTTTTAAGAAAGGCTGTACGGTATTGTACTTCTTCCAAAAGTCCCCTTTATCTATCACCATATCTTTGATAGCCCGCTTGGTATCTTGTGGCTCGATGACTAAATCTTCACCAAAGGTCTCTACCAAGTCACTCACTCTATCTTTACAAGCCAAAGTCGCTTTACCATTGACTTTGATAGCACACGATCCACAGATACCATGACGGCATGATCGTCTATATGAAAAACTTCCATCATGCTCCCATTTGATACGGTTGAGGATATCGAGCATCACTTCGCCAGGCTTCACCTCTAGCGTATAATCTTTATAAACAGGAAGATAATCCGTCTCACTGTTAAATCTAAATACTTTAAATGTCATCTTTTTTGTTTCTATATTATTTGCCATCATCAATCCTAATATGTTCTTGCTTCTGGAGTAAACTTACCAAGCTTCACTTCACCATACTCTAAGGAGACATCACCATTCTCATCCATATACGCAAAGGTATGTTTCAAGAAATTCTCATCATCTCTACTATCAAAATCATTTCTAAAGTGCGCACCACGGCTCTCATTTCGAGCCAATGCCCCCTCCACGATAAATGCCGAATACTCTAGCATATGCCCTAGCTCTATCGCTTCTTGAAGATCCGTGTTATAGACTGGACTCTTATCATCGATACGGACATTTTTATAACGCGCTCTTAACTCTTTAATGATTTTTTTCTGTTTCTCTAGTGACTCTTTGGTTCTAAAAACACCCGCATTTTCTGTCATCGATGCTTGGAGTTCATTGCGCAGACCAATGACGCGTTCGTCACCATTGTTTTCAAGCAAAAATTTCATCTCAGCGAGCATCCCATCAGCGACTGATTCATCCACTTTTTTAAGCTCTATTTTGTCTATATCTTCTGCCATCGTCTTACCCACATGACGACCAAAAAGTGGTGCTTCTAGTACAGAGTTTGCACCGAGACGATTTGCCCCATGCACACTCACACATGAACACTCACCCGCGGCATAAAAACCAGTGACTAATTCCGTAGTATTTTTCTTCGCGCGTCCCTCTATGGTCACAGGGATACCACCCATCGAGTAGTGTGCTGTGGCGGCTATCATGATAGGCTCTTTGACCATATCTAGACCCAAGAAAGTGATCGCCAAATCACGAAGCTCTGGCAAACGCTCCATAATCTTCTCTTCACCAAGATGTGTCAAGTCTAAATAGACAGCATCTTTATCTGGACCTACCCCTCGACCTTCAAGCACTTCTTGTGTGATAGAACGACTCACCAAGTCACGAGGGCCTAGTTCCATTTTGGATGGGGCATACTTCTCCATAAATCGCTCACCCTCAGAGTTGAGTAGTTTACCACCCTCACCTCTTGCTGCTTCAGACATCAAAATCCCTGTTCCAGCCAATCCTGTTGGGTGAAACTGTACAAACTCCATATCTTCCAAAGGCAATCCATGTCGTGCAACGATAGAGAGTGCATCACCTGTATTTGCATGGGCGTTTGAGTTGATTTTAAACGCTCTACCATATCCACCTGTAGCAAACATCACGGTTTTGGAGTTAAATATCACGGGTTCAGAGGTCTTGATATCATAGGCACAGACACCACAAACCACACCATCTTGATAGATGATATCAGAGACATACCACTCATCGAGGAAATCCACACCCAAACGGTTGGCTTGTTCAAACATCGTCTGAAGCAGTGTCAACCCTGTTCTATCCTTGGCAAAACAGGCACGAGGATGTGTCTGTCCACCAAAAGGTCGCTGGGCTATCGTGCCATCTTCATTTCGTGAGAAAACAGCGCCCATACTCTCAAACCATCGCACAAGCTCAGGTGCCGTCGAACACATAAACTCAACCGCATCTTGATCGGCGAGATAATCACTACCCTTAACCGTATCAAACTCATGTGACTCTACGCTATCTTCTGCTGAAAATGCCGCATTGATACCACCTTGGGCTGCACCTGAATGGCTTCTGAGTGGATGGAGCTTGGTAATCACCACCACATTTTTGCCTGCCTTTTTTAACTCTCTTGCCGCTGCTAGTCCCGCAAGTCCTGCGCCAACTACCACAGCATCGTATTCGCGAATTGGTATACCCATGAAGATTGTCCTTTTGAAAGATTTAAATATTTGCATTTATTATAGTTGAATCTCGCTGAAAATTGGCAAAAAGAGAAAATCTTATGTCTATCATGATAGGTTGCGTGTTACATTTTTGCACGCTTATCATGACAAGGAGTGTGTAGCTTGGTAACAGTTAATTTCCCACACAAATCCCATAGAGTATCATATAGCTTTCATCAAGCTCTAGAAATGCTGCCACCTCATCATCATAATACGCCCCAATCCCAGAACAGCCAATCTGCATATAATTGGACGCAAGATAAAGGCGATTTCCGATGATGCCAGCTTTTTGGTACATCGCTTGATAGTTAGCAGATTTGCTTGCCAAAAAGACCGTAAAGGCAGCATTTTCACCCAGATGATACTGCTCCAAGCAGAGATACCCAGCCTGCCTAGAAAAATCCCCATACTTGATAAAATTTCCATTATGGTAAAGTCCCAAAGGCATATCAATCACACGGTTAAGTACCACAAACACTTCTACCTCTTCATCACAATCACTCATCACACTTTGATTGACCACATCCATGATAAAAGCAAAAGACTCTTTTGAAATCCCCTCTTTATGCATCTCCCTGATAGAACGCCTTTTAAAAATCGTCTCTTCAAAAACATCTTTTCTAAAAGTAAATTGTGACGCACGCGTACAAGGCTTTTTATCTTGACAGACAAGGCTATCATGATAGGCATCTTCTATCATAGTATTGCGTGAAAATGTCCCCGTCGCATCGACATAAGGCAAAGCGATATCCAAAGCACGAGGCAAGACTTCCCCACGAGGCACACCCACCACAGACGCTGCGATAAAAAACTCTCTATCTTCAAATCCAAACCTAGCATTTAGCGCCATTTTATCAAAATCATACAGATGTCTCACGGCAAAATCTTTGAGATACGCACTCGCCTCTATCTGCCCCAAAAGATGCCCACCATCCAGCAAACAGTAGCGAAATCCCCTATCATGATACTTCCAAGAAGAGCGAAAATAGACCATTGAGAGCAAAAAGACAAAACCCGAAATCGCCTTAGAAAGACCCAAATACGCCTCCACACCATCCCCCTCTAAAGCGTGCAAAAGCGTCACCGAAGAGCTCTTGACCTCAAAGTGATAAATCCCATCATCCAAGCCCTCAACACCCCGTGCCTGAAAATAGAGCTCATTGGGATAAAGCGCCCCAGCCGAGGGATTGGTACGCAGAAAATACTCTCCCGAAGCATAAGATTTCTTGGCAGTAATCCCAGCGATACGATAGAGAAAGCGATGCTCAATGAGCCTATCATCGAGCTTGATGCGCTTATAGCTATCATGATAGACTTTGTACTGTGAGGGTTGATTGCTCCAGTCCATATGTGAGGCGTTTTCGCGGATGGAGTTGTAGGAGTGTTTGGTGCTATCATGATAGGGTGTCATTGCTATGCTCTTTTGCTATATTTCTTGTAGTTTTTTCCTAAGTAAATTGTTGATAAGTGTTTGATAAGGAACCTTTTGCTCACTTGCCATCTTCTTAAAATAAATCACGATATCATTATCCAATCGTAAAGAAACAGGTATTTTTTTAGGCTCATAAAACCGTCCACGCATACCGCCACTAAAGTCATACTCCTCTAGCATGTCATAATCATCATATTTTTCTCTATCTTTAGTGTTGCTCATAAAAAATCCTCTCTTTTTGGTTTGCCTTTCTTGCAGAGATAATCCTGATGATTTCTCCGCCTTCTTCGTCAAAAAAGATATTTGCAACCACCAATATCTTCTCTTTAGATGTTTTACCCAAGGTTATCCATCTCTCTTCAAAATAATCAAATCGATAATCAAGTTTTGAGATATGCATCGGATCTAAAAAAACTTCTTTTGCCTCTTCAAAACTGATGTGATGTTTTGCTCTATTGATGGCATCTTTCTCATCACTCCACTCAAATCGCACATCTACACCTTTATCTGATATGTGTGCATTATATCACTTTGTATTTACATTGTCAATATTATGTATTATTCATCCCTATCATGATAGGGTCTCATCGGATATCTAACTCCTTTGTGATGTCTTTGATGAGTTTGGAGAGTGGGCGTTTGTGTAATGCATTAGGCAAATATTCTCCAAAGATATCTTGTTTTACCTCTGCTTCCGTTTTTTGTGCAATCTTTGCTAATTCTTTTATTCTGCTATCAGGATAATTTCGCCTCTTTTCTATCAGTTCCAAAACTTTGTATTTATGATATGCATAACGACCGTTCAATTCAAATACTTCTA
>CAZCUH010000088.1:0-6408 GCA_964501795.1 uncultured Sulfurospirillum sp. | reverse complement strand
CAGTTGGTTAGAGCACTCGGCTCATAACCGAGTGGTCGGGAGTTCGAGTCTCCCCGGACCCACCACTTTACCTCTATCATGATAAGACATGTTTATCTAAAACAGCAGTATAAAAACTCCCTACAAAAACCTTCTTGTCATCGACGCTGCCTGTCACTTCTACTGTTGCTCTATTGCCTTTTTCTTCGCTGATAGTGCCTTCAAATTCTACCGCTTCACCCATTTTGACTGGGGCTAAAAACTTCACTTCACTTTTGGCGAGGACGACCAAAGGGTCATTGATTGTAGCCATGGCACAAAAATCTGCCGCGCCAAAGATAAATCCTCCATGCACCAAGCCTTGCGCATCGGCTATCATGATAGGGGTGGTTTGTAGGGCTATTTTGGCATATCCTTTTTTGAGTTCTATGACTGTGCCATTGAGTGTTTGATCGATTTTTAAGTGAGTGTTGAGTTTCATCGCTCTCCTTTGTATTTTGTTAAAAATGCATTGAGTTGATTTGCAAAATGTTCGGCATCTTTTTTGCCAAATGGGGCTGGCCCTTTGGTCATCTCTCCTGTGGAGCGTATCTCATCCATGAGGTTTCGCATGGCGAGGTATTGTTTGATATTTTCTTTGCTGTATCGTTCACCTCTGTGATCAATGGCGTGGGCATCTTTTGTGATGATGTGGTCTGCTAGGGGGATATCGGCTGTGATCACTAAGTCATCTTTTTCAACCATTTCTACGATTTTTTTATCAGCTTCATCAGCGCCTGCTTGGACGATGAGATAAGTGATATGTGTGGAATCTCCTACAAAAATCTTTTTATTTGAGACGACGATGGTCTCGATGGCGAGCCTATTTATCTGTTTGGTAATGATAGGTTTTAGGAGATTTGGCAGGGCATCACCGTCGATGTATAATTTCATAGTTTTCCTCTGCTATAATCCTATCATGATAAGTTTTAAACCTGCAAAATTTCTTGGCAATGGACATCTTCAGACCATCTATCCCTCTCTCTTTTTTAGACCCAAAAGCCCCCTCGTAACAGAGGAGATTTTAGAGCTTCCTGATGGGGATTTTGTAGAGTGTGTTTGGCATCATCAGCCTAAAGTAGGGGAGAAGAAACCTATCATGATACTCTTTCATGGCTTGGAGGGATCCTTTCGATCGCCTTATATACAACGCGCGATGCATGTGATGTCAAAAGCGGGTTTTGGGGTAATATTGATGCATTTTCGAGGATGTGGATCGCGACCAAATAGGCTAGCTCGTGCCTATCATAGTGGTGACACGGCAGATGCAAAATATCTTATAGAACAACTCAAAGCACGCTATCATGATAGCCCACTTTTTGCTACGGGATATTCGCTAGGTGGCAATATGCTTTTGAAGTTGCTAGGCGAGATGGGAGACAATGCGCTACTTGATGGCGCGATGGCAGTCTCTGCACCTATGGCATTGGAATCTTCAGCCAATAGGATTAATAGCGGATTTTCCAAACTCTACCAATACAATATGATGCGCTCCTTGCGGCATTCCTTGCGAGAGAAATATCGCTATCATGATATAGAAAAAGAGATTGGACTCAAAAAAGATGATATCAAGCACCTACGCACTTTTTGGGAGTTTGATGATGCCTATACTGCGCCTATGCATGGCTTTAGAGATGCCAAAGAGTATTATGAAAAATCTTCTTCAAAACCCTACCTCAAAGCTATCATGATACCCACACTTATCATCCATGCCCAAGATGACCCCTTTATGGGTAAGGAGGTAATACCTTCTGATGATGAGCTATCCGAGGAAATCACATTTGAGCTTTATGCTAGTGGTGGGCATGTAGGATTTGTGGCTGGGAGTGTTTTGAGACCTCATTATTGGATAGAGGAGAGGATGTTAGACTTTTTTCTATGTTGAAAAGAATATTTGTTACAAAAAATAAGAATTTCACTCAAGTGTCGATTCCGATTTTATGATATAATTTTAAAATAAATAAAAAGAGGTAGCTATGGTAAAGTATGAAAAAATTATCAAAGAGTGCTTTTGGGATTCAAATCTAACTGTTGATGATTTAAAAGATATAGTGAAAAAAAATGATACAAGAGAGATGCAAAAGCTATTTTCAAAGATTATATATAACTCTACTGACAAATTACAAAGTTTGCAGCTCTTTAGTCATGAGCAGCTCGTTAAGTTCTTTTTAGATTTTGAAGTGACATACAATAAAAAGTATATCACGAAGCACTTGCTTGTATTAAAGTCATTACTTTTAGGTGAGAAACATCATATTGAAGGTTTGCAATGGCAAAAGAGATAGACTATAAAGCGTTATATGAACTGCAAGATAAAGTGCTTTGCATCGTATCAAAACTTGACAACGATTTTTATCTCACAGGTGGTACTGCACTTCATAGGTTTTATTTTGATGCAAGGTATTCTGATGATTTAGATTTTTTTGTGACAAATGGTATAAATTTCAATGAAGATGTCATAGAGATAGTCCAAGAGTTAAAAAAAGAAAAATACAGCATAACAGAAGATGTAAAATCAAGAGATTTTTATAGAGTTACTGTAAATAGTTTGTTACAGTTGGATTTTGTAAATGATAGAGTTTATAGATATAAAAAAAGTAATGTTATAAATAACATACGCATTGACAATAAGTTTAATATCCTAACAAACAAAATAAATACAATCATAAGCAGAGATGAAGAAAAAGATATTTTTGATCTGTTTTGCCTAGTTTACAATGAAAAGTTTTGCTGGGATAAGGCTTTAGAAGTTGCAAATAAAAAATCAACAGTTGAAAAAGACATACTTATATATAGGCTAAAATCATTTCCATTAGAGTGGCTTGAGAGGATTAAAAAGATAAAAGATATAAAAATTACAAGTAACGATATAGAAATTCTTTGCAATGATATACTTAACGAAACTGACAATAGTATGATTAAGCTCATATGAAGAGCTATGTAAAGTTGGACAACAATAAAAAAGCTTGATAATATTGGGATGTTAGACTTTTTCGCTACAATACGCCCACTATAACAAAGGGATGAAATGTCATTTACAACACTAGGGCTTTGTGAGCCGATTTTACGGGCTGTCAAAGAGACAGGCTATACAGAACCAACACCGATTCAAGCACAAGCGATTCCACTCATTTTAGAGGGCAAAGATGTCTTGGCAGGGGCACAGACAGGCACGGGGAAAACGGCGGGATTTACCTTGCCACTACTTCAAAACCTCATGGATACACCTATTCAAAAGGGAAAAGCGCGGAAAGTACGCGCATTGATACTCACACCTACAAGAGAATTGGCAGCGCAAGTGGCGGAGAGTGTGGGGACATATAGTAAGTATCTGCCTTTTTCGCATACGGTTATCTTTGGCGGGGTTGGCATCAATCCTCAAATCTCTCGCTTGAGAAAGGGGGTGGATATCGTCATCGCTACACCTGGGAGATTGTTAGATCTGGCAGGGCAGGGGGCTATCGATCTTACTCATGTGGAGAGTTTGATTTTGGATGAAGCGGATAGGATGCTTGATATGGGTTTTGTGCATGACATCAAAAAAGTCTTGGCACTCTTGCCAAACAAGCGTCAAAATCTACTCTTTTCTGCGACATTCTCCAATGAAATCAAAAAACTCGCTGACAATTTACTAGATTCACCCGTCTTGATAGAAGTAGCAAGAAGAAACCAAACGACCACGCAAGTAGAGCAAGTGGTTTATCCTGTGGATAAGGCACGAAAACGAGAACTACTTATTCATCTCATCAAAGAGAACAAGTGGAAGCAAGTGCTGGTCTTTACTAGAACCAAACACGGGGCGAACAAGCTAAGCCAACAATTAGAAAAAAAGGGTATCACTTCTGCTGCCATCCATGGTAATAAATCCCAAGGGGCAAGAACAAGAGCCTTGGCGGACTTCAAAGCAGGTGCGGTGCGTGTGCTAGTGGCGACAGATATAGCAGCTAGAGGAATCGACATCGATCAACTCCCGCATGTGGTGAACTTTGAACTACCCAATGTGCCAGAGGATTATGTGCATCGTATCGGACGCACGGGGCGAGCTGGTAGAGAAGGGGAAGCAGCATCGCTGGTCTGTATCGATGAGAAAGAGCTTTTAAGAGGGATTGAAAAACTTATCAAAAAAGAGATTCATAAGGTACAAATCCAAGGCTTTGCACCCGATCCTAGTATCAAGCCGGAACCTAAAAAACAGCAAAACAATTCACGCTCTCGTGGCAGACGCAGTGATGGCAATGGTAAAGCAGTAGGCAATCGAGAGAGAAAAACGCGTAGATAAGTTAGCACCCATAAGGGGTGCTAAGAGGATTAAACCATAGAGGTAACAAACTTCGTAACTAAGAAACCACCAATCACAAGCCAGACAAACATCGCGCCAGCGGTGTAAAGTGGAGCAAGTCCCAGACCTTTAAACTTGGAAAATATCGTACCCATACCAAGCGCAGTCATCGCCATAGTAAGCAAGAAAGTATCTATTTGGTTGATGATATCAACGATATTTTGAGGGACAAGATGTAAAGAGTTAAATCCCGCCATACCGATAAAATAGACAGCAAACCAAGGAATCACTAGCTTGACTGCACTACCTGCTCCACCGCTCTTTTTGGCTTGCATAGAGAGATAAAGTCCTAGGATGATGAGCATTGGCGCTATCATGATAACCCGTGTCATCTTGACAATCACCGCGGAGTTTGCCATATCTTGTGGTGCACCAAGGATAGAGGCAGGGACAGCAACCACTTGGGCAACTTCATGAATCGTACCACCTACATAGATACCAAATTGCTGAGGTGTGAGGTGTAAAAATCCTGTGGCTGGCTGGATGATAGAAGCATAAAGAACAGGATATAAAAACATAGAAATTGTACCAAAGAGCACGACCATCGAAACGGCAACGGCTGTTTTGTGTCCTTCGGCTTTAAGCACTGGCTCTGTTGCAAGTACCGCGGCCGCACCACAGACAGAAGCACCAGAAGCGGTGAGCATCGCGGTGTCTTTCTCCATGCCAAATACCTTATGTCCTAGATAACTACCAAGTAAGAATGTACTACTTAACATAAGTAGTGAAACCAAGAAGCCTTCCATACCGACATCCATGATTTGTTGAAAGGTGATACGAAATCCATAAAAAACAATCGCAAAACGAAGTATCTTTTTACCTGAAAAGGTGATACCGCTATCCCATGCTCTTGGGATTTTATTGTGCAAAGTATTGGCATAAAAAATACCCATAACGATACCGATAACAAGTGGGGAAATACCCAGTGACTTGAAAAATGCTAGTTTAGATATCATCGTTGCAGCGGCTGCAAAGATGGCGACAAAGAGGATACCACTCAGGGTACCTTTACGATTTTGTGGAGAAAATGCCATAAAATTCCTTTTAAATTTTTTACTTATTTTACTACAATATTTTTGTTTTGTAAAATTAATAAAACTTGATATAATGATTAAAAAAATCAATAAGAGTTATCATGACACTTCGCGAACTAGAACTTTTTTATGGACTATGTGAAAATCCGCATCTCTTGAATCTCTCAAAAGAGATTGGACTCAGCCAATCAGCCATCTCTCTAGCTATCAAGTCCCTAGAGGGAAAACTTTCCGAACACCTTTTTGACAGAATCGGTAAAAAATTGGTACTCAATGAGAGAGGAAAAGCCTTTAAAAAGAAGACTTATCCCCATTTTTTAGCACTCAAAGATGCTGGGAGTTTTTTTAAGCAAGACAAGCTCTCAGGGGTGATTAAAATCGCTTCAAGTAAGACTATAGGTAACTTTATCATCCCCTCTTTGGTTTTTGATTTTGTACAAGAAAATGCAGATATCGCCATCGTCAAAGATATCAATAACTCCGCACAAATCATCGATATGGTAGAAGAGGGAAATATCGACATAGGCATCATCGAGATAGATTGTCATGCGCCCCATATCATCAAGGAAGTGTTGGGCGAAGATCGGCTTATCGTCGTGTCAAGTGATAAAAACTTGGCTCAAAAACCGCTCTATATCGATGAGCTTTTTGATAGAAAATGGCTCTTACGAGAGCAGGGATCAGGCACAAGAGAACTCTTTTTGGCGAGCTTAGGAGATATGAAAGGGCAAATTGACTTTATAGAGTGTAGCGAGTTTGAAGAGATGAAGACGCTACTTTTTAAATATCCCCAAAGCATCACCTGCATCTCAGAATTTGCCGTGCAAAGAGAGCTTCAAGGGGGAGAATTGTTTGAAATTCCTGTGATAAATAGAGATTTAAAACGCAAATTCTACATCATCTATCATGAGCAGAAGTACAAAACGACGCTTTTTAGTGCTTTTTATGATTTTGTAAAAGAGAACTTTTGAAAAGCCCACCCTTCGGGCATCACTAGCTTTCGCCTATGCGTCGTTA
>CAZCUH010000087.1:5215-6424 GCA_964501795.1 uncultured Sulfurospirillum sp. | reverse complement strand
TATCATGATAAACATCGTCTGTCCTCACTGCTTACAAGTCAATCGCATCCCCCTAAAAGATTCTTACAAAAAAGCCAACTGCGGTAACTGTAAAAAATCTCTCTTAGAAACCAAGCCACAAAATGTCACCAATATCGCATTTTCTCGTCATGTGCAGAGCAATGATATTCCTGTTATCGTTGATTTTTGGGCGCAATGGTGTGGACCATGCATACAGATAGCACCCACTTTTGAAGCTGTTGCGGCAAAATTTCCTCTCAAAGCAAGGTTTTTAAAAGTAGATACAGACAATGCCAGTGACCTAGGAGCGCAGTACCGCATACAAAGCATCCCAACACTCATCGCTTTTAAAGGAGGCAAAGAGGTCGATAGAATCTCTGGGGCATTGCCTGCAGCACAACTTGAGGCATGGGTAAGACGATTTGTCTAAAATCTATTGATAAATAATCACAAATATATTACAATGCTATCATGATAAGAAAAGCATTCAAAAAAAAGCCCTCTTCTGATAGCAAACTTGACAAAGTCATCGCCAAGTACAATCTCCCTCGTGAATATCTCTCCATTAACAGAAAATCAATTTCACGAGGTGTTTTTTGGGGATTATTGATAGGCTTTATCCCGATGCCTTTTCAGATGCTTGCCGTGCTTGCGCTTACCCCTTTTATCAAGTTCAATGTTCCTATCGCTATCTCGATGGTATGGCTAAGCAATCCTATCACGATGCCATTTATGTACTATATGGAGTATCAGACAGGCAATTTTCTACTAGCAAAACCACCTCTTGCTGATATAGAACTCACACTTGATTGGTTTAGCAATCATTGGGATGATATCATCGTACCGCTCTATGTAGGCACGATACCTTACTCAATCGCCGTTTCGGCACTTGTATATGGTATCATCAATTGGTGTTGGATCAACTCAGTAAGAAAACAACAAGACAAAAAGAAAAAGTAGCTACTGTAATTTTATCGCTTGAAATGAACGGAGATTTCCCTCTATCATGATAAAGGTAATCTCGATAGGGTTACAACACACTTGGCAATCCTCCACATAAGTCTCCCCACTCATATCAGGATCCAACAACATAGAGATTTGCTCCCAACAGTAAGGACAAGTAAAGAAGTGCTCTATCATGATAGCTCCCAGCGCGGTTCATCTGCGCGTGAGCCTTGCGCTGAGCAAAACTTAGCGTTAGCGTAGGTA
>CAZCUH010000087.1:0-5115 GCA_964501795.1 uncultured Sulfurospirillum sp. | reverse complement strand
CGGTTCATCTGCGCGTGAGCCTTGCGCTGAGCAAAACTTAGCGTTAGCGTAGGTAAAGAAGTGTTCTATCATAATTAACTTTCATCCTCTTTTCTGTTTTCGGTTGATTTGAGGTAAAACGCCAATCCAAATAGCAATATCGCAATCCCAGCAAGTAGATAAACCGCAAAGAGTATCTTTTCAGGTCCCATCAATGCAAACTTAAAGACAAGCATCAATGCTTCTATCGCAAGGGCGATGATGATAGAACCTAGAAATTTTATCATGGTGCGATGTATGTCTCGGTTTTTACTATCATGATGGTGTAAAACCTCTTCTTCAAAAATAGTCTTTACAAGGTCAAATATCGCCAAAGAGAGCGTAAGCAATATCGTCGATTCAAACATCTGCTTGATTTCAAGCTTATCAATAGAGAGTCCAAAAGAAGCAATCGTCTTAAGCCCATGAAAAAAGAGCAAAAATGAAACCAGCGCCAATGCAGCAGAAAAGATGACATAAGTCCCCTTTGTCGCCCAAGAAAACAGAGTATCCATCGTAGTAGGATGCGCAAACTTCAAAATCTCATGTAGGGATATATCGATACAGACTATGTATTGAAGGCGCTTTTTGTCGTCATAGACAGGATACGAAGCCGTCACAGTCAAATCATTGGTCAGTAGTGAAGGGTAAGGATTTGTCATGATACACTTCTTGCTTCGTGCTGCTTTATAATAGTAAGCGCGAGAGCTTTGGTTGTTGCCTTTGCCTTTTCTGTGATTTGGGTTGTTTGCAAGCGTATCCATCACTTGGATACCTTTGCCATCGAGCACATAGAGGGCTTCGATATTAACACTCTCTTTTTTGAGATTTTTAAGCCCCAACATGATGACATCAAGACTAGGATTTGGCAAATAATTTGGAATAGAACGGTTCAGCAGGAGGCACATATAGGCGCGTACTTTGGCACGGACATTTTCAAACTGGATTATTTCATTGGTTTGCATCGTATTCCTTTGCTATCATGATAGCAAAAATCGCTTTAGTCCCGTTTTCGCTTTATTATCCACTTTATAACTCACAAGTGCAAGATATGCTTTGATATCAGGGATAGAGATATCACGAGAACGGGCGTATTTGCGTAGTATATACTGGGGTATTTTTACATTGGTATTGCTAAAGTGTTGTGCCAGTTTATGGTAATAACAGCGATTTTTATTGACACACAAAAGGGCAAAGACAAAAGGAAGCTGATGCTTGCTATGCCACGCTTTTGCCAAGTCCACATAGGCATCTGGATTTTTTAAATAGGCACGAAGCGCTTTATCTCCTATAATCACCTCGCCTTTTATACCGAGCTGTTTTGCCAGTGCATTGGAAGTGGCAGAGTGTGAATCAGGCATAAAATCGCCCTCTTTGACCAAGACAGATTGTATCTCTTTTTTGGCAATGATACCCACATCAAGGCAAGAGAAATTTCCCCGCCTGCTCTCGATACTAGAGATAAAAGCCGCATCGATTTTACGATTTTTGAACTTTTTGTTGATAGCTGCGGGAAAATCCTTTTTGTAGGCGATGGATTGTTTGAGTTGCGAGGAGCGGATATAGCGCTTGGCAAATACATAAAAAGGGAGAAGGTTGATATAATCTATCTTGCCAAAAAGCACACATTTCCTTATGGTCGTTTGAGGTATTCTTAGTTATTATACTCCTAATCTACTAAAAAAGAGGTATTTTGAACTGGTTAGCACATGTATTTCTCTCCCAAAATCATATCGAACACCAACTCGGAAATCTCCTCACTGATCCGCTCAAAGGTAGAGCGTGGGAGGGTGCAAGCCAGCAGATACATCGCGGTATCATGATACACCATACCATCGATAGTTTCACCGATTCACACCCACTCGTAAAGAAAAGCAAAGCCCTCCTCACCCCTCGTGGTCATCTCAAAGGTGTGGTGCTTGATGTCCTTTATGATCACTTTTTGAGTTTGCACTGGGATCGCTACGCCTGCGTTGAACGCAAAGCATTTTTAAAAGCCTTTCGCAGCAATGCTATACAAATCATCCCCAGCTATCCAAAAGAAGCCCAAGATGTCATTCGCCGTGTGGTAAACACTAGGCAACTGCGTAGCTACGCCCATATGGAAGGCGTAATCGCCGCCTTTCGCCGTATCGATGCGAGACTCTCCGTGCGCGCACGAGGCAAGGACAATATGGAATGTTACATACCGCGCATCGCCGAAAATAGAGAAGCCCTAGAGGAGATGTTTTTAGAATTTTTTCCAGAGTTAATGAAGGAAGTGGAGAAAAAATGTGTGAGTGGAGAGTTTAAGCATTGGAAAAATATTCTTTCCTATCAGAAAAAATAATAACTTTTTAATAAACTATAAGTTATAATTATAACACAATTTTAAAAAGGAGTTTTTTTATGAAAAAACAAAATCTAATTCGTCTATCGGTAGTGCTTTCACTACTTGCATCCTCTTCACTATATGCAACCAATGGAGATACACTGATCGGTGTCGGTGCCAAGTCTCGTGGTATGGGTGGTGCTGGGATAGGACTCAGTCGTTGTGCTGAATCTACACTACAAAATCCTGCACTCATCAGCTGCACAAAAGGTACTTCTATCTCTTTTGGTGGCACAGTATTTATGCCTAAAATCTCAGCCAAGATGGGACAAGCACCATTTAAAGATAGTGATGCCGATATGAATGTCATCCCAGGTGTGGCTATCTCACAGAAAATCGACGACAACTGGTATCTAGGTATCGGTATGTGGGGTACAGCAGGAATGGGTACAGATTATCGTGATGCAGCGCAAACAGCAACAGATTCTGGCAATATGCACATGGTGAGTAACTTACAACTTATGCAGTTTGGTACCTCAGTCGCTTATGCTACAGATGGCTTCACTATCGCGGTAACACCACTTTTACAATATGGTGCGTTAGATATCAACTATCAAAGCTTGGATGGTTCAAATGTCGGTGATGGTGTAGCACAAGATTTTGGTTTTGGTTACAACCTCGGTCTAAGTTATAAGATTGACGACTTGACACTAGGTGCTATCTACAAATCAAGTATCGATATGGAGTACAAAAATCAACTTTCTCGTGCAACCAAGCCATTTGTTGATTTTGGTATCTTCCCAGGTGCGATGAGTGATCACTTAGAGCAACCAAGTGAAATCGGTGTAGGTGTAGGATATACCTATTGTGATCACGCATTTGCACTTGATTATAAACGCATTAAATGGTCAGATGCAAAAGGATACAAAGATTTTGCTTGGGATGATCAAGATGTCATCGCACTTGGTTATCAGTTTACCACTGGTCCTTGGGCACTTAGAGCAGGGTACAATCACGCCTCACAACCTATCGCTGAAAAGCAAAGTGGTCCACAACAAATCGCACCAGGAAGCTATCAACAAGCAGGTGGAAATGCACTCAATTTGTTTAATCTCTTAGGATTCCCAGCAACAGCGGAAGATCACTATACCTTGGGTACAACCTATGAATTTTCTAAACAATTTTCTGCGGATTTAGCTTATGTCTATGCACCTAAAACAACGACTACCATGAAGACTATCACAGGATTAAATCCTCAAAATGGTACGATGTTTACAGGTCCATCAACGGTTGAGCATACAGAGTCAAGTATCTCATTTCAACTCAATTATAAAATCTACTAAGCTTTTGTGATTGTTAGAGGGAGAGGGTTATGCTCTCTTCTTCTCTTACGAATTTTTCGCTATACTCCTCAAAAAGCCTATCATCCCTAATGATGCAATAAAGCGAGAAACCATGCCACCATTTACCACCCTACCACTCCCTCCTGAGATGCTGTCCAACCTTGATCAACTGGGCTATCATGATATGACCCCTATCCAAGAAAAATCTCTCCCCTTTATCCTTGATGGAAAAGACCTCATCGCCCAAGCCAAGACAGGTTCTGGTAAAACGGCTGCGTTTGGGATAGGGCTACTCTTAAAGATAGATGTCTCCAAGTTTCATCCCCAAGCGCTCATCATCGCGCCGACCCGTGAGCTTGCTGAACAAGTCGCCAAAGAGCTTCGCAAACTCGCCCGTTTTAAGCACAATATCAAAATCCTCACGCTCTATGGAGGTACACCGATGCGCCACCAAATCAACTCCCTAGAGCATGGCGCACACATCGTGGTGGGTACGCCTGGGCGGATTCGTGATCATCTCTCCAAAAGCACCCTAGAGCTTCGCCATATCCACACCGTGGTACTCGATGAAGCTGATAGAATGCTCGATATGGGATTTAGCGAAGAGATAGACAAGATTTTGCACGACACACCTAAAAAACGCCAAACTTTGCTCTTTTCAGCCACCTTTGGTGACGCTATCATGACACTCTGTCACAGCGTGACTACGGACGCTGTGGAGGTGAAGGTCGAGAGTCATCATGATAGCAGTTCTATCGAAGAGATTTACTATGAAGTGCCTAAGGGTGATAAGTTTGAAAGCCTTGTAAAAATCCTCCAATACCACCAGCCCTCTTCCGCCATCATCTTTTGCAATATGAAACTTGATGTCGATGATGTCGCCGCTGATTTACAAGTAGCAGGATTTTCGGCGCTGGGGCTTCATGGGGATTTGGAGCAAGTCGATCGTGATGAGACCTTGTTGCAGTTTGCCAATCACTCTTGTGCCATTTTAGTGGCAACAGATGTGGCAGCTAGAGGGCTTGATATCCCCGATGTAGAAGTGGTCATCAACTATGATTTACCACGAAACGATGAGACCTACACGCACCGCATAGGACGAACAGGCAGAGCAGGCAAAAGTGGCAAAGCCCTCTCTCTTGCTACCTACCCCGTGGACAATGCTATCATGATACCCATAGATTCCCTAGAGGTCGACCCCACTATCATGATAAGCGCCAAGATGAAAACCATCTGCATCCACGGAGGCAAAAAGAACAAACTCCGCGCAGGGGATATCCTCGGCGCACTCACTGCCCAAAAGCGTATCGACGGCGCTGCTATCGGCAAGATTGATAGTTTTCCTTTTTATACTTATGTCGCCGTGGAAAAAGGTGTCGCCAAAAAGGCGCTGGATTTACTACAAAATGGAAAAATCAAAAATAGAAAATTTAAGGCGTGGTT
>CAZCUH010000086.1:1641-6616 GCA_964501795.1 uncultured Sulfurospirillum sp. | reverse complement strand
ATAAAGTTATTTTTATAAAAACCGATTTTACAACAAAGGAGATTATATGAGACATACGATACTAGCTTCATCACTAGCTATTTCACTTATCATGATAGGCTGTGGCGATAGAAGCTCAGCTGAGGTAGAAGCCATACAACCTCTATCCGTCAAAGCAGCATCCATCAACGCTGATACCAATACCATCATCACGGATAAGGATCAGACAACGGTGACCTTGCTAGGTGAGTCGGGTTCCAAAGTCTTTATCAACGACCAAGAGGTAGGGGTATTTCCAGAGAGTGGTTCACTTGAAGTGACATTGTCTATCAAAGATGCAGGTTCTTACCTTTATAAAGTACATGCAACTACCCATGGTGTGGAGAGTGAGACTATCATGATAGAGGTCATCAAACAAGCAGATGCTGCATCCTTGGGTAGCGTCGATACCAAAGGTGTTGCCAATGCTTTGACTGTTTCACAAGATGGTATCATCTTTGTCGCGGAGAAGAGTGCTGGGGTAGAGATCATATCCATAGGATATAAGGATAAAGTCTCTTCAGATTTACTCGCTTCTATAGATATGAGTGATGCCAAAAATGTCACGCTTTCTGATGATGAAAAGACCCTGTATGTCGAGGATAGTACGGGCAAATTTCATATTGTGGATATCTCTGATTTGAGTCATCCTGAGCAGAGGGGTGTCATCGATCATATAGACAAAGTGACTGCGGTGACTAGTGCCGATGCCACGATGCGTTATCGCGTAGTTGGATGTGGATTGATAGGCGAAGAGGTGAGCAATCCTGCCCAAAGTGAACGAAAATTTCTCTTAAAAGATAAAGCCATCCAAGATGTTCTCCTCGTGGATAATGACACAAAACTACTTGTTGCCCATGGCAAGGATGGTTTGCAACTGATGGATCTCTCTAGTGGTGAGCCTATCATGATAGCTAGCAAAAGTCTAGGCGATGATACTTCTGGGCTTTCACTGCTGAAAAAAGATGGTATTTTGTTTGTCGCCAATGGTGCGAGTGGCGTGCAGATATTTAATCTTGATATATTACTTCATGAGATGATGCGTTAAACCCAAAAGTGCTAAAATGCCACATTACCTAAGAGGAGTTGATGTGGCTGATATAGTTCCGATGCAGATCGTACAAAGTGCTTTTCACCAAGATGTTGAAAGATATGGCAAAGCGAAGTTTTTTTCAAAAGGTGAGATGCTCTTTTCTCCCGAAGTCTTACAAGAGAAGTTTTTCTTTGTACTAGAGGGGCGTATCAAAGTCTCGCAGATCAATCTAAGTGACGCCAAAGAACAAACACTCAAGATACTCACAACGGGCGATATGTACGATGTCGTGACACTCCTAGATGGAAAGATTCATGAAAATATCTTGCACGCGCTTGATGATGTCAGAGTGATAGTTTTTCCTATAGAGATTGTCAAAAAATGGATGCAAGAAGATCCAAATTTTAATAAACTCCTCTTTCCTTATATCTCACAACAACTCAGAGAGATGGAAGAGCTTGCCCTTGATCTCTCCTTTTACGATACGCCTAACAGACTGCTAAAACTCATCAGCAAAAACATCAACCCCAAAAATCCCTCAAAATTAAACCTCATTCACAATCTCCCCCACGAAGAACTCGCAGCCCTCATCGGTACCGTACGCAAGGTGCTCAATCGCCACATACAACAACTCAAAAAAGATGGTATCATCGATGTGACGCGTAAAAATATCGAGATAAAAGACACACAAAAACTCCTCGATAGTCTGCCACTGTAAAATATTTCATCTGTGCTACTAAAGTAGCAGACAAGATGAGTGATATAGACTAAACTTCCATCTGAAAATTTAGATTTTTGGAGGAAATTATGAAAAATAGATTGGGATTATCACTACTACTAGTAAGCACTTTAGCGCTAGGAAACCTTAGCGCAGATGTTGTCAAAAAAGAAGCATCCAAAGAGGTTAAATCAGTACAAAACAAGGTGGAGTTAAAAGCCAAAGACTCTCTCAAATCCAAGCAAAAAGAGATGCTAAAAGAGGCATTGGAGAGTTTAAAAGATACCCATCTTGCACTCAAAGCACTCGATGAGAACAAAACTAAAAAAGCAGAAGATTTACTAGCAAAGGTGACAGGAAAGCTCGATTTGTTGATGGCAAAAGATCCTGCTATGACACTACTTCCTGTGGCAGTATCAGAGAAAAAATTGGATGTGATTGTAGATAAAGAGACGATAAAAAGTATCTTGTTTGACGCCAACAAAGCGCTCAAGGCTGGAAGAGTCCAAGAGGCACGATACCTCTTGAAAGATTTGGCAAGTGAGATTGTCATCTCAACGACTTCCATACCACTTGCCACTTACCCCGAGGCAATCAAGTCCATTGCACCATTGATTGATGCAGGCAAGATTGATGAGGCAAAAGCGACACTAGAAGCAACACTCAACTCATTGGTAGTGAGCCAACAAGTCATCGCATTGCCGATCTTGAGAGCCTCTTTGATGTTAAAGCAGGCAGAAAAGCTAGCAGAAAATAAAAAACGACATAAAGAGGAGAGCCAAGAGTTGACACTACTCTTAAAAGAGGCAAAGTATCAGTTAGAGATGGCTGAACTTTTAGGTTATGGTACACAAAAAGAGTACCAACCTATCTATGATGAAATAGCCAAAATCAAAGAAAAATCCTCTGACAATAAAGGCGGAAAGGGATGGTTTACAAAGCTCAAAGAGAAGATGAAACATCTTGCTAAATAAGCCAAGTGCTACTAAAGGGGCAGAAAAAGACATTGATATAGATTACAATTACACCATACGACGCAATAGCGTTGTGCTTCAGTAGCGCGTGAATTTACAAGGGGCTTTGCTCCTTGTAAAGATGACAATAAAAAAAGTTCTTGCCAAAGGCAAAGCTTTAGTAGCGCGTGAATTTGTAAGGGGCTTTGCCCCTTGCAAAGATGACAATTAAAATAAAAAAGGAGTTCACAATGTACGCAACACGATATAACCCAGCAAGGGATTTACAAGACTTTAGAAGAAGTTTTCATGATTTTAACTCTTTTTTGGACAACTTTATTTCAAAAAGAGAAGCGGTAAATTTGACAGATTTTGAACCAGCTGTCAATACGAGAGAAGGTGAGTTCGCCTACCATGTAGAGCTGGATTTGCCAGGTATGAAAAAAGAAGATATCAACATCGATGTCAAGGACAATATGGTCACGATTTCGGGTGAGAGAAAGACCCAAGATGAGGTCAAGGAAGAGGACTATTATAGGATAGAGAGTCGCTATGGTAAGTTTTCAAGAAGTTTTTCACTCCCTGAAAATGTGGATGTGGAAAATATCCATGCAGAGTCCAAAGATGGTGTCCTAGAAGTGGTGATACCAAAGCTAGAGAAAAAAGAGAATAAACCTAGAAAAATAGAGATTAAATAGGAGGATATGATGGAAGTCATTGAAAAAGCAAAAGAGATGGGACATGAGATTGAGGAGAGTTTGGAAAAGGGTTATGAGAAGGGCAAAGAGGTCTTGAGCAATGTTGCCAGTCATCTGCCTTTTGCCAACTTAGCAAAGAAAAAGAGTGGGGATTTTCATATCGAGGTAGATTTACCTGGTGTGAAAAAGGAAGATATCTCTGTAAAGATTGATGACAACATCCTCACCGTGACAGGTGTCAGAGAGATGAAAAAAGAGGTAAAGCGGGATGATTATTATCTCTTAGAGAGTGCTTTTGGGCGTTTTGAGAGAAGTTTTTCTGTGCCTGATGGCATCGATACCGATAAAATCAGCGCTGCTTATCATGATGGGCGATTAGTGATTGATTTAGAGAAAGAAGAGCGTCTCAAACCAAAAGCAATTGCTGTAAAATAGGAGGATATGATGAGAGGATATATTATTGGACTATTGAGTGTTTTGGTATTGGCTCATGCCTCTCTCATGGCAGATGAGAAGGCAAAGAGCGTGGAGTACAATCCATTCAAAGAGATGCAACAGATGCAGCAGGAGATGGATGCTGTCTTAGATAAGTTTCAAAAGAGAATGCTTCATGAAAAGTTCTTTAGTCAATTTGATAGCGCACTTCCTGCGATGCCCGCGGTGGATTTGAAAGATGTGGGGGATGCGTATCAACTCAAGGCAGATATACCAGGTAGTGATAAAGATGCTATCAAAATCACAACCAAAGATGGTATGTTAAAAATAGAGGCAAAAAGTGAAAAAGCCAAAGAGGAAAAAGATAAAGATTTTCTCAAAAAAGAACGCTTTGTCGGCTCTTATCTGCGTATGGTATCCCTCCCCAAAGATGCGGATGCCACTAAGCTAAAGAGCCAATACAAAAATGGTGTCTTAGAAGTCACCATCCCTAAAAAGAAGTAGCTATCTGAGGTAGCTTAGTATTTTTTGGGCTACAAGTGCCTCTCCTTTTTTGGAGAGGTGTATTCTGACATCTTCCCCATACTCCTGTGCATCTGCCGCACGATAAAGCGATAAATCTCCACTAGCAAATATACTTTCGGTACTAATCACAAGATAGTGTGACGCTAGGCTTTTATACGCTTGGATGTAGGCGTGACTATCTATGCCTATCATCGGCTCTGGCATCGTAAAGATGAAGTGCGTGTAAGGTTTTTGCGCTTTTATCTTACTGATAGCATCTGCAAAATATCCCAAAAGTGTCGCTTGATCTTCGCCCATACGAATATCATTGATACCTAGCGAGATATTGACAACGGTGTTACGACCATCATCAGGTATGGCATCGAGTGTATATTGCCAAGTGAGTGCGACTTGATTGCCAGCCCACGCTTTGGCTGAGTGACCTGCTGTGGCTTGGAGGATAGCGTGGACATTGCTGCCTAGTGACGCTTTGATAGTGGTAAAGATATCGCCATTGCCAAAGTGTGCATCATCGGCTCTGGTACTATCACCCACAGAGATATAGGTGGCATTGGGTGCGCGCAATATCTCTTTGATACTTCTGTTTGTTGCAGGT
>CAZCUH010000086.1:0-1541 GCA_964501795.1 uncultured Sulfurospirillum sp. | reverse complement strand
AGGTGTTGTACTTGGTTTTTTGTAGCTATAAAAAGGATCAGGTAGTGCGATAATCTCTTGCTTATCATTAAATACCCGTGCACCTACTCTAAAGCTATCAGTCAAATGAAAATCACTTTTTTTCACTTTCAACTCTATCACCCCTTTTTTTGTAGCAAATGCTTCTGCCGTATCGAGTGTCTCTTTATCCCAGAGCCATTTATTGTCATTGGTCTGTGCGATGTAGAGTTTCCCTACTGTACCGATAGCGTAGTCTGCACCACTACTGGTCCATTCTGTTGCTTGATGTCCCGTGTAGGCATCATTGTCTGCATCGATAAAAAAGATAGCCGTAGGATGTTGAATATTTTTTGAAGTGATGAGAAAATAGGCATAAGTCTCATCCATATACGCTTTTAGCGTGTTGCCATCTTGGGTGACACCTGAGATATTTGCCCAATCTGAAGCATCTGCGTCTATCATGATAGCTTGTGGTTGCGTTGGTGTTGGTTGTGGCTGTGGTGCTGGTGTCAAAGGAGAAACATTGCACTCTAGTGCTTGTCGTGTAGTGCCATCATAATTTCTAGCACTTTTCTCATTGGTATAGATCGTATCGATAGCAGATGCACTCAGCGAATGGTTAAAAAATTTCACTTCATCGACAGTACCGACAAGTAAGTTATTGTCTTTATGGTCATGATGCCCACCATCTGCATCAAGTCCCATCCATGCATCATTTGGCTTGCCAATGTAGCAGAGATTTCGTGTGGTAGAAGGTAACTTGCAAGCGCCTCCTGCGTTGTGCCACGCGACTTCTGTCTCGACTTCTGTGCCGTCTATATAGATATGTGGATAGTTGGCATGGTCGATGGTGACTGCGATGTGTTGCATCCTGCCAGGCGTGAGGACATCATCACGCGTTTTGACATCTGCACAAGGATTGTCTCTATCCCCATTGGTGAAAGCAAAATAGAGCTTGTTGTCATTGTAGTAGCGATTGAGCCATATCTCTGTGGCATGCTTATCATGATAGGCTTTGGCGCTGTCATCATTGCCTAGTGAAAAGATAGTCTCCCAAAGTTTCCCTTCATGTGCCTCTTTGTCAAATTGCACCCAGCCAGAAAAAGTAAAACCATCTTGATAATCTTCATGCATGGTAGGAAGGGTGACAAAATCATTACCATCTAGTTTGCGCGCTGTGTTTACAACGCCACTAGAGAGCGCACAATCATCAAAACGATACTCGATCGAGGGTGCTAGAGTATGGCTCCTTGTGTGTCTGTTTTGTTTACTTGTAACCTGTAAAGAGAGTTCTTGATAGAGAGGGTCTTGTGTAGTGTTTGTGCTATTTTCACCGCAGCCAACAAAAGAGAGTGCTATCATGATAAGTGTAAAGAGAATACGAAACATTAAATATCCTTAATTATTTATAAGTTTTATATAGTATATTTAAAAATAATTTTAAAGTCAAGTTGTTTTAAATAAAACCCTCTGTATCATATATGTCATCGAACAACCTCTGCAACGGAAGGGTCAAAATTTCATCGAAATTTTGGGGTACC
>CAZCUH010000085.1:4027-6857 GCA_964501795.1 uncultured Sulfurospirillum sp. | reverse complement strand
ATTATCTCTATTTTGACAGTGAAGGGGAACTACAGACACAGAAGTTTAAGATACCCACAGTATAAATAAATAAACTAAGTGTTACAATCGCTTTATGAAAACACTATTATTACTACTTATCATGATAGCCTCCCTAGAGGCAAAAAATGGCTGTATCTCTTGTCACGATGGTATCTCTGATATTCGCGATAGAAACTCAAGCATGATGAAAGAGATTTTAAAAGTCGCTGACAAAGCGGGTGCGAAAGGCAATGACTGTATCGTCTGTCATGGGGGAAATCCAGAAGCCACAGAGAAAGAAGAAGCCCACAAAGGCACACTCTCTTACTTTAAAACTCACAAAGGTCCAAAAGCCTATTACCCCTACCCTGCTAGTCCTTGGATCAATGAAAATACCTGTGGTATGTGTCATGCTGAGCAAGTCAAAGCACAGTGGAACAATCTCATGGCAACCGAACAAGGAAAAATCCACGGTGCGATGTGGGGATTTGGTGCTAAAGAAGGGTATAAACATACCTATACCAATTTTGGAGGCATCTCGAGAGATGCACACAAACGCCTAGGTACCAAAGTCTATCAATCCTACATGGACGCACTCGCCAAAAAAGAGCCACAAGGATTCCTAACAAAAACCAAAGCCTTACCGCCTGCTCCAACAGCTGAGGAAGTGGAAAAAGACCCAAGCCTATCGGTCTATACCTATCTACGCCAAGAGTGCCTTCGTTGTCATACAGGAGGAAAAGGGCGTGCAAGACGGGGCGATTATAGAGGGATTGGTTGTGCCTCTTGTCATGTGCCTTACTCCAATGAAGGCTTGTATGAAGGCGATGATAAAAGTATAGACAAAAAAGCACGCGGTCATATGCTCACCCACCAGATCCAATCTTCACGCAAATGTAAAGTCACCATTCATGGACACAAATACTCTGGCATCCCTGTCGAGACTTGTACCACTTGCCACAACCGTGGTAAACGCATCGGGGTGAGTTACCAAGGCTTGATGGAGACCAATTATATGGCGACCTTTGACGCACAAGGTAATGGACAACCCAAACTCCATACCAAACGCTACTTACACCTCACCGAAGATATCCACTACAAAAAAGGGATGCTCTGTCAAGATTGCCACACTTCCAACGATATGCATGGTGATGGCTTCTTTCGTGGGGCAAACTTGGGTGCCGTTGAGATAGAGTGTCAAGATTGCCACGGTACGACCGATAAATATCCTTGGGAACTCCCACTTGGATATAGTGATGAGTTTGCTACCAAAGTCAAAACAGGCAAAGCACGAGGTACCACAAAGACCCTTGCAGAATATCTCAAAAAAGGTGCCATTGCTAAAGATAAAGGCGATGGATTTCTACTCTCCGCTCGGGGCAATCCACTCACCAAAGCCGTCCGTCATGGCAACAAAATCACCATGCACCTAGCCTCTGGCAAAGATATCACCCTCACCCCACTCAAAGATCTCAAAAAAGAGGGAAAAATCTCCAAAGTGGGTATCATCGCTATGGATCAAATCAAAGCCCATACCGACAAACTAGAGTGCTACACTTGCCACGCCACTTGGGCACCACAGTGCTATGGCTGTCATGTCAAAGTGGACTACTCCAAAGGCAAACAAAATCCCGACTATCTCGCTGCTTCAGCCCATCATGTCCATGGCAAAACAGGTGAGATTGATAACTTGAAAAACTTTCTTGTTGATGGCAAAGTGACAGAAACTAGAAGTTATCTTCGCTGGGAAGACCCTGCACTCTCACGCAATGGCGAGGGGCGTATCTCACCTACGATTCCAGGTTGTCAAGTCACGCTTACTGTCATTGGTAAAGATGGCAATGCCCTGCTACAAAATCATATCTGGAAGATTCCAGATGTCGAAGGTGTCGGCAAAAAAGGTGTCAACTCTATCGTCATGTCACCCGTGCAACCGCATACTATCAGCAAGGCATCTCGTTCTTGTGAGAGTTGTCATGGCAGTGACAAAGCACTAGGATATGGTATCCATGGTGGCAAATATTTTGCTGATCCGTCCAAAACAACCATTGTTGATTTGATGGACGCATCACAAAATGTACTGCCAAAACAAGTTGATGAACAAATCCCCGCCACGCCAAATCTCCACCATGACTACTCTGTCATGATAGATGAAAATGGCACCCAAGTGCAAACCGTAGGAGACCACTGGAAACTCTCCGCTGCTTTAGATAATGAAACCCGTGCCAAGATGGATCGTAGAAATGTCTGTCTAAGTTGTCATCAAAGTATCCCAGAGGGTAATCTCGCCGTCTCGACTATGGTACATATGGCAAAAATGGCAGGTGTCAAAATAGACAAACAAGAACATGAAAGCATCTTGCACAAACTCCTCAATATCGGGGCTTGGATACAGATACTTGTCCCTATCATGATAGGGATATTTTTACTGTGGTTTTTTCTTTTGAGGCGTAAAAAATGAGCACTGAAAAAGAAAAACTCCTCAAGTCCATCGAAAAACTCTTAGAGACTTATGGCAGTGATGGACTTGAAATCGACCCGTATGTCCTCAAGTATCTCTCTATCTCAGATTTAGAAGAGATGGAATTACGAATCCTGCAAAAACAGTCTGATGTCATCGCTGATAATCATGATTGGCTGCAACAATTTAAAAAAGAGCTATGAAGTTTTATGCTTACCTATGTTAGAATGTGGCTTAATTTAAATATAAAGGAATATTTATGAAAAATATTATCATCTCTTCAGTCGCTACTATAGCAGTACTTGCATTCGTTGGTTGTGCACCAAAAGCTTCGTGCCAAAAAAATGAAATCAAAAAGCCAGTTGAAAA
>CAZCUH010000085.1:0-3927 GCA_964501795.1 uncultured Sulfurospirillum sp. | reverse complement strand
ACTTTGTAAAAGAGGATTTGACCTCTTTTACAAAACTTTTCTCTCCTTTCTCTAACCACTTTTATGTTAAAATAATTTATCTTTTATCACTTTTTTAGGACTACTGTGGACAAAGCAAATAAAATTTTATCAGCAAAAGATAAACTCTTAACCGAAATCTATTTTGACTTGCAAAGCTATTATGAAGCGCGCTATGGCAAAGATGCCTTGGTGTTGATGGAGATAGGCACATTTTTTGAAGTCTATGAAGTCAATAACGATGAGAGAAAAATCGGAAAAGCCAAAGAGATTGCCGAACTCTTAAACATCCAACTCACCCGAAAAAATAAATCCATACTCGAAAATTCAGAAAGAAATCCCCTGTTAGCTGGTGTACCAGCAGTCTCGCTAGAGCGCTACTTAAACCGTCTCATACAGAGCAAGAAATACACCATCATCGTCATCAAACAAAAAGGTGAAATGCCAAATATCAAACGCTATGTCTCCAACATCATCTCCCCAGGGACGAACTTTGAATACCTCAATGAGAGCAATGAAAACAACATCGTCTCACTCCTTGTCGATGAAAACTTAGGGATTTATTCTGTCGGATATGCCGCTATCGATGTGAGCACGGGTAAAACAATCGTCAATGAGATTCATAGCACGCGTGATGACAAAACTTATGCACTCGATGAAGTCTTTAACCTTTTACAAACCTATTCAACCAGCGAAGTCATCGTTACCATAGACTCCAAAGAGATAGATAAAGAGTGGCTCTTCTCTTACCTAGAATTGCAAACCTTTCACACCTCGCTCAATGAAAAACGCCATAAAATCAACTATCAAAATGAACTTTTTGCGCGTGTCTTTGAAATCAACTCTTTTCTATCTGCTATCGAGTATCTTGACCTTGAACGCCATGCCTATACGACAGAAGCACTTACCACACTGATAGACTTTATTATCGAACATGATGAGAGTATCATCGAAAAGATGAATAGACCCAAGTTTTTGGGCGGGAGTCGTTATGTCTATATCGGTAACAACGCCCTTGAACAACTCGGTATCATCTCACGAGATAATGCGGATGTCACCTTGCTTGATCTCATCGACAAAACCTCTACGGCATTTGGAAAGCGACTCCTAAAAGAGCGACTTTTAAACCCAATTTGCGATAAAGAACTCTTAAACTCCCGTTATGATTTGAGTGAAAAGCTACTTGATACCACGGACAAGTTCGATACCCACCTCAAACAAATATATGATTTAGAGAGGATTCAAAGGCGCATCAAGCTAGGTAAACTCCACCCCGTAGAACTCACCTATATCACCATGTCCTTACACGCTATCTTGAACTTATTTGGAGATATCAAAGCCAAAGATATCATGATAGAAGATAAAGTCTATGATGATACAAAAGAGCTCAAAAACTTCCTTGAAAAAACCTTTTGCCTTGATACCTGTGCCAAATTTCGCATAGAACAAATCAATGAAAACATCTTTAAAGAGGGTGTCTATCCTGCCATCGATAGTATCCTAGGGAAGCAGAAAAAAGAGATTTCCAAGATAGAGTCTGTCGCCAAACATATCGATAGTCTCTTTTCAAAAGAGAAACTACCCCTCACCAACAATACAACTTACAGCACTATCAACTACCTTGAAAGTGAAGGCTATCATATCAACTTGACAAAAAATCGCTTTGTGATCATCGAAAAAGAACTTAGGGACTCTTTTGTAACCATTGATGATACCCATCACTTTTTTAAAGATTTTGAGTACAAATACCTCAAAAACTCGGTCAAACTCCAATCCAAACTTTTTGATACTATCACGGAGAGTTACGAGTCAAGCCAAGTCAAACTCATCGCACTTGTCAAAAGCAGATACCGCCAATCACTCTTTGAGATAGAAAATCGTTTCTCTTCTCTCATCGACAAGCTCATCGAATTTATCGCCAACATCGATGTCGCCGTCTCCAATGCCAAATGTGCCTCTCAGATGCAACTTTCGCGACCCATCATCGAAGAGGGCAACTTCTATGAAGCCATCGCCTTGCGTCATCCCATCATCGAATCCAATGAAAAATCAGGCATCTATGTCCCCAACGATGTCTTTTTGGGAGAGACCACCGATACCAAACACAACCACATCACCCTCAATGCAAGTAACAGCGAATCTGTCAAAGGTGTGCTTCTCTATGGTATCAACTCGAGCGGAAAATCCTCACTGATGAAAAGTATCGGTATCTCTGTGGTGTTGGCGCAATCTGGCTTTTTTGTCCCTGCTGTTGAGATGCGATTTTCGATGTATGAGAAACTCTTTACCCGCATCCTCTCCAAGGACAACCTCTACAAAGGACTCTCCACCTTCTCTGTGGAGATGCTTGAGCTCAAAAACATCTTTAACCGTGCTGATGAAAAAAGCTTAGTACTAGGTGATGAGATATCCCAAGGCACAGAGACAGAATCAGCCCTCGCCATCGTCTCAAGTGCCATACTCAAACTCATGGAGTTAAAATCCACCTTTATCTTTGCCACCCACTTACACCAACTTGGCTCCATAAAAGAGATACAACACTTAAAAAACCTCATCCTCTTGCATCTAGGCGTCAAGTATGACGAGCATCATGATAGGCTCATTTACAACCGCCAACTCCAACTGGGTATGGGAGATTCACTCTATGGACTAGAGTTTGCCAAGTCCTTACATATGGATGAGACCTTCATCAAAAATGCCTATAAAATTCGTGACAGTCTCAACAACGACCATTCGGAGCTCAAAACACTAAAGAGACAAAAACGCAGTAAATATAACAAAAATCTCTATGTTACCAAGTGTGCTTTGTGTGATGAAAATGTCGATGATGTCCATCACATCCTCCCACAAAAGTTAGCAGACAGCGATGGGAAAATCGCCCACTTTCACAAAAACCACAAACACAATCTCATCCCACTGTGCAAAAAACATCATGATATGGTACATGCAGGGAAGTTGATTATATCTGGCTTTGTGATGACTGATGAGGGGTTGAAATTACATTATCAAGAGGGATAAATGGGCTATCATGATAGCCCCTAAAATTTATAACCCACACTCACGATAGATTTGGTATCTGTTTTGCCAAATCCCACGGCAGGGAGATTATCATAATTTAACTCTTCTTGGATACTCACATGGACATTTTCATTGAGTGCAAAATCCAATCCTAAAACACCTGTCGTTTCATAATCTCTGCCCATATCTTCAAAATTCTCCATCGCACCCAATTTTACAAAGAGATTGGAAAAGGCATTGAGTTTATTGGTATATTCTAGATACTCATTTAAAGAGCCAAAACGCGCAGTAGCTTGACTGTTTGAATATTGTTCAATATTATAGGCTGGTCCTAGTTTAACAACAAGATGGTGCTTTGCATTGTCAATCAAAATTTTTCCAATACCCGCAGCAAGAGAAAATTTATTGTCAAAATTTTTAAATTGATTTCTCAACCAACCTACTGTGCTATATCCTAGCCATTGGTTTACAAGTTCTTGTTCACCGTTTAAAAGTGCAGTATATTCTTCAGCCGTTTTTGTACCCTGATCTTTGCTTAGATAGCCTGTTGCTTGAAAGTTATATTTAAATGGTTCATAGTTTTGACTCTCTATCTGATGTGCAAGTGAATATTTGGCATTGAGATTCAATGTTTTTGTATTTCCTGAAGTATTGGCAAATCCTATATCCACACTTTGTACAGGCTTTGCAACTGCCTTTATTGCTGTACTTTTTGAGGTATATTTTCCTGCCACATCTGTCACAGCAACATCAGCCATGAGGAAGGTGGATAGGGTAAGTGGTAATAATATCTTTTTCATAGAAATCCTTAAGTTTTAAAAAATATAATATACTTTTAATACTTAATAAAAAATTAAATTATTTAAATTATAAAATTCTTGTCTTTTTTAG
>CAZCUH010000084.1:0-6903 GCA_964501795.1 uncultured Sulfurospirillum sp. | reverse complement strand
GTATGGTTGTTTGCGTTTTACCCATAGGGACTCCTTTTAGACATCATGATAACTGCTAATATCTAATTTTTTTATATTATATCCCATTTTGAATACAAAATCAATATTTTCTTTTTTCTTCTGGATTTTTCAATATTGATATAACGCCCATGTTGAAAACAACTTGTTCCATTTGAATTCAATTTAGCATAAAAAGAGAAGATTTAAGGGGTGAGATTATATTTGATCTGGAAGTTTAAAGTTTAATCCCGATCCCTATTTTTCTTACAATAGCACGCACAACACCTCCAAGCAAGCCCTCCATCTCGCTTGAAGTATCCCCATCACTCCTCTTCAAAGATATCGAGTATCTCCTCTTTATCTATCACTTCATTGGCATTTTTATAGAGATTGTTTTCTAGTTTTTTCAAGATGCCTTTGAGTGCTGGGTGGCTATTTGCATAAGGTAAGAGTAGCTCAAAAAGGGCTTTGTTGTCTTTTGCTTTTTCTATCTGTTTGATGATGGAAGGGGCTTTTTTCTCCTGTGAGGTACGATTTTCCCAAGGTTTTTTGAGAGCCAAGTAAGAAAGCAGTGCGCCTATCATGATACCGGCAATCAACCAGAGATATTTTTCATAAGGTTGCTTCTCTTTGATGATGGTTTTTACCGTAGGGGGTGTGGTCGTTTTGGCAGTGTTTTGGGCGTTGCTTGTAGCTGGATGGCTCTCGATGAGTGCAGGGGCTTGTGTGGTGCTAGCGCCTCCTTTGACGACGATGTCTATGGGCTTGGTGGAGATCGTTTTTTTGCGCTTTGTTTGTTTGTCAAAGTAGCTAAAGGATATGGCAGGGATGGTGTAGTTTTGATCTGCGACGATGGCAATTTTCTGGGTAAATGTACCTTGATAGCTGCCCTGTTCTACGCTTGCATCGACCTTTGGTTCATCTGCATAGACGACAGCTTGTGGGATATCTAGGTCAAATTTTTTGATATCGTCTAAGTTTCCTTCGCCTTTGATGGTGAGCGTGAGATTGACGGGTTTATTGGCTTGCACATCTTTCTTGTCAGCACTTGCTTTGATCGTAAAATCACCAAAATTATCGACATCATCAGGTAGTGGCTTGACAGTGAGTTGTGCATCATTGCTAAAGCGTTTTTGCCATCTGATTTGTCTGCCAAATGCGGAGAAAAATGGATCATCAAAGAAAGGATCATTGAGCATACCACGACGCCTGCTTTGACTCACTTTTCCTAGCTTGGCATAAGTCGCTGGAATGGTGAAATTGCCTTCTTGTTGTGGAAAGAGTAGATAGCTGTATGTTTGCACGATATAGCCATTTTCAGTAGTGGGTGGGGTATCTGGTAGCTTTTTTGCCCAAAATTTCTTGAGTGCTGGCTCGGCTAACTCTATCTTGGCAAAGTTGCTTTGAGGTGACTTTTTAAAGATGAGATCGAGGCGTACTGGCTCTCCTACATAGACTTCACTTTTTGCGAGTTTCATCTGAAGTTGTACAGGGTCATTTTTGCCCGTAGCTTTGGGTGTAGTCACCTGCAATGTGAGCGGTTTGGTCGTGAGCGTCTTGCCATCGACTTGCACATCAAATGCTGGGATACCGATACTCTTGCTAGGTGCAAAGGTATAGGATTGTTGTAGATTTTTTGTGGTGTGCCCATTGATCGAGGTGATGCTTTGGCTCTGCGCGGTGCCAAGGACTGGAAAACCTGTGATGGCATCAAGCTTTGGAAAGCGTATATCATCACCCTGCGCTTGTATGGTCAAGGTCGCCGTATCGCCTTTGTAGATGAGTGGTTTATCGAGTGTGGCTTTGACGCTTCCTGCCCACATAAGGTAGGGTGTGAGGCATAGTAGTAGTATCTTACCAAGGTGTAGTTTCTTCATGTTTTTCTCCTTTTGTGTTGAGTGGTACTAGGAGGGTATTGACGCCTCTTTTGTCCAACATTTTGAGGTATTTTGCGACCTCTTTGTCACTGATTGGTGCTTTTTTGGCCCCAACTTTTTGTGCGGCTTGTGTCTGTTTTTTCTCTTTTTTTGGTTTGTCTGCTTTTTTAGGTGTCTCTTTTTTTACTTGTGGCTTTTTTGCCTGTTGCTTGTTTGGTTTTTGTTTGGCATTTTGCTCTTTGTCTTGTTTTTTAGAGTCACCTTTTTTATTTTGTTTTTTGTCGTTGTTGTTTTTCTTTTGTTTGCCCTCTTTCTTTTTGTCTTGTTTACTCTTGTTGTTTTTCTTAGAACTTTGTTTCTTATCTTTTTTGTTTTGTTTGTCCTTTTTATTCTGCTGCTTCTTCTTTTGTTGTTGTTTCTTTTTCTTCTGTTCTTTCTCTTTTTTCTTCTTTTTTAAGAGCTCAAGATTGTAGGCTGTATCTTTGTCTTTTTTGATTTTTAGTGCCTTTTCGTAGGCTTTGATACCGGCATCAAGATGCCCTAGATTTGCTTCGCAGTTGCCGATATTGTGCCATTTGGAAAAGCTTAGTTTTTTATCTTTTATTGTCTCATATAGCGCTTTTGCTTTTTTGTATTTTTTGGCTTTGTAGTAGCTATTTGCGAGGTCATATTTGGCTGCGTCACTTTTCTCTTTGAGGGCGCTGTACTCTTTGATTGCGCTGGTATAGTTGCCATCATGATAAGCGTCTTTTGCCTTTTTGAGTGTCATAAAATCCAGCAGTGATGCCTGCATCATGATAGCAGAAAAAAGGAGTAACCATCCTAGTTTTTTCATACTTTTCTCCTTTGTGGTAGTGAGGAAAATGAGAGGATAAAAAGCAGTATCGCGAGTCCTAATGGATAGATAAATAGCTCTTTGGTATCTCGAATAGTATGCTCTTTTTTCTCACTATTTTTAAATTTTGTTTGGATATTTTCCGCTAAGGTCTTGATATCGTTTTTCTGCAATCTTCCTACCATAAAAGCCCCACCCGTTTGCAGCGCGAGTGCTTTGATAGCATCATTTCGCTTCACGACGACGATATCACCCTTTTTATCTTTCAGCACGCCATGATCCGTCTTGATGACACCACCTTTATCGGTACCGATAGCATAGATAAAGAGGGTGATATGATGTGCTTTGGCATAGGCTATCTCCGCGCTATAATCCCTCTTGTCGCCACCATCGGTGAAGAGTAGGAGCGCTTTTCGTTTGGATTTATCGAGTAGATGATCAGTCACTTCAAGCGCACTTTGGATGTCGGTGCCTTTGAGGCTCATATAGTCAAATTTCATATTTTTGACAAGAAACTGCAAAGAGCTAAAATCTTTCGTCAGTGGTGAAACCAAAAAGGCTCGTGAACTAAAGCCTATCACCCCGATGCGTGCCTGTTTCATATCGCCTAAAAAATCATCAAACTTGCCCTTAGCAAAGCTAAATCTATCAGGATAGATATCATCAGCAAACATCGAATGAGAGATGTCAAATCCCACAATCAAATCGATATCGCTAGAGTGGACTTTGATCTCTCCATGATCGATGAGTGGTCGTGCCAATGCCACGATAGCAAAGACCAATGAGAGCATAAAAAGTGTATGTCTCACCCATTTTGGCAAGACGCCTTTGGTATAGGTCATCTTTTTTAGTAGTGCCTTGTCAAAGTACTTTCCCAAGCTATCATGATGGCGTTTTAGTAGCAACAACAGTGGCACGATAAGTAGTAAAAGCCATAAAAATTGCGCGTTTTCAAATTGCATCTTAGCCCCTCCTTCTCATAAGAAAATAAACTATCATGATGAGGATACCCAAGCCTAGTGGATACTGAAAAAAGTAACTTTTTTTGATATATTTATCGGCTTTGATTTCACTCTTTTCAAGTCTATTTATCACAGAATAAATCTTTTTTAGTTTCTCTACGCTGTCCGCTGCAAAAAATTCCCCTCCTGTATCTTTGGCGATTTTGTGTAGCACGGTAGGGTTAAAATCTCCTCTGCCACCCACACCGATGACATAGACTTTGATGCCATATTTTTTGGCGGTTTTGATAGCGACATCGAGTGGAATGGTGCCAGCATTGTCCACACCATCGGTGAGGAGTATGGCGATCTTCTCTTTGGCTTTGGAATCTTTAAAGAGCTTAGAACTCATAAAGAGCGCTTCATAGAGTGCGGTTCTCTGCCTACCTGCGATGCCGACATCGATCTTGGAGAGGAGTCGCTGGATACTCTCTTTGTCATAAGTTAGCGGTATCGCTACATAGGCAAAATCGGCAAATATCGTCAATCCTAGCTTATCATGAGGGCGCTTTTTGATGAAGTCGGAGACGATATTTTTGACGATGCCAAACTTATTCATCTGCTCCATCGAACCACTAGCATCGAGGATGAGTGAGATTTCATAACCCTTGTCTTTTTGGATGATGACATCATCTTGACGAAAGGGTGAAGCGAGGGAGAGGGTGAGCAGGACTACGGCGAGGACTTTGAGTATGTTTTGCAAAGAACTTCGGTTTTTACTCACCTGTTGCAAGAGTGTGGCATTGGGAAAAATCAATCGCTCATTTTTCTGCTTGCAGTAGCGCAGACAGAGAAAAAACGGTATCAACATGAGCAAGAGATAAGGGTATTCAAATGAAAAATGATTAAACATTGCCAAGCTCCTTTATCATCGCTTGCATCGCGTTTTTATCCTCATCACTTAATGTTGGGATAGATTTTTTGTATTTATAGATTTCTAGCTTTTTTAAGAGCGCTTGCAGTGTCTCTTTTTTCTCATCAGGGATGAGTAGGTGCATCGCTTCACTAAAGTCATAGACTGCTTTTTTGGTGTCCGTAAAATCTAATGTTTTTAACTGCTCTTGTGCAAGCTCTCTTGCCGTTGGCTTTTTGCGTCTTCTGCGTCGTGGTTTTTTGTACCACAGATAGAGTCCTATGCCCAAAGCTACTAGCGCTATCATGATAAGCAATAGTACGAGTAGCGAGTGGTCAGGCACCTCTACGAGTGGTTTGATATCTTTTAATCCTTGCATCGTTATCTCACTAAATTGTTTAATTTATAAAATGGATCTTCATCGGTATAGATCTTGGTATAGCGAATATTATGCGCCTTGAAATGGGCATAGAGTTCGTTATCTCGCTTCTCTATCTCCTCTGTAAATCGCACAAGCATACCCCTATCTATATCCAAACTATTCTCCCGCATCGAGCTAGGATCTAAGAGGGTCAAATCCCCACCAAGCTGTGGTGCTTCCTCAAAATGGTCTCGTACGATGACGGCGTAGATTTCGTGTTTGGCAGCCAAGAGTGAAAGGTCTATCTTCTCATAAAAATCTCCGATGAGAAAGAGGATAGATTTTTGCTTCACGCGACTGAGCAGATAATCAGAAAATGCCTCATAATCGACCTCTTTATCCAGTACATCAAGCGAGAGTGCATCGGGGATGATTTCATTGAGCGCGGCGATATTTTTGGTCGCTTTTCTAAAATACTCCTCTTTGTTGGAGAAAAAAAGCGTTGTCATATTGTCGCTATTTTTCATCACGGAGTAGCCAAGCAGGGCTAAGACCTCTGCCATCACCTCTTGTTTGAGTCGCTTGCTACCAAAGTAGATACTCCCGCCACTCATAAATGCCAAAACGACATTGAGTTCGCGCTCTTCGGTAAAGAGGTTGATATAGGGTGTGGTCGCTTTGGCAGTGGCTTTCCAGTTGATTTTGCGGACATCATCGCCAAAGTGATACTCTCGAAGCTCGGAGAAATCCAGCCCATTTCCGACAAACGCTGTGGCATTGTTACCTAGATTTTGGCTAAATATCTTGCGTCTGGTTTTGACTAAAATCTCTCTTGCTGTATGGGCTATCATGATAACACCCTACGGCAATGGTAGATGTTGGACGATTTTGTTGATGATGTCATCACTCTTTATGCCTTGTGCTTCTGCTTTATAGTTGAGGATGATTCTGTGTCTGAGGATATCGGGTGCTATCTCTATGACATCAAGTGGCGAGACAAAATCTTTGCCTTTGAGGATTGCCATCGCTTTGGCGGCTTTGTAGAGGTTGATAGAGGCTCTTGGACTTGCGCCATACTCGATGAACTCTTCGACGCCTTCGATGCCATATTTTTTCGCATCACGGGTGGCAAAGACGATGGTGAGCATATATTTTAAAAGCGCGTCATCGATATGTACCGATTTTGTCTGCGCTTTTAGGGTGGCGAGTTGGGCTTTGTCAGCGACTTTGTTGATGATACCAAAACTCTCTTCGGCGACGCGCTTGACGATCTCAAACTCTTCATCAAAACTATTATAATCCACGATGACATTGAGCATAAAACGATCAAGCTGCGCTTCAGGAAGCTTGTACGCACCCTCTTGTTCGACAGGGTTTTGGGTCGCAAGGACTAAAAAAGGCTCTTCAAGTTTGAAAGTCTCTTCACCGATGGTGATTTGACGCTCTTGCATCACCTCCAAGAGGGCAGCTTGGACTTTGGCAGGGGCACGGTTGATCTCATCGGCTAAAAGCAAGTTAGTAAAAGCAGGTCCTTTACGCACACGAAATTCGCCATTTTTCTGATCATATATCTCTGTTCCTGTGATATCGCTAGGAAGCAAATCGGGGGTAAATTGGATACGCTTAAAATCAAGCCCCAAAGCGTTAGAAAGGGCATTAATCGCGGTGGTCTTGGCAAGTCCTGGTACACCCTCAACGAGGATATGACCATCACTTAACAAGCCGATAAGCAGTGCGTCGATGAGTTTTTCATGCCCGACGATGACCTTTTGTACCTCTTGTTTGATCTCTTGGATGATGGTTTGCATAGTTTATTCCTTGTGACTAAAGTTAATTTATCGTGAAATTATAAACTATGAGAGTTAACTAGATTAAATAAAAGGTTAATGGACGATTAATAGTGGGTTATTTAAACTATTTTATTTTCAGATATTAGAGGGTATTTAACACACTTTTTAGTCCAAATAGACTATAAT
>CAZCUH010000083.1:0-6981 GCA_964501795.1 uncultured Sulfurospirillum sp. | reverse complement strand
ACTTTGGTACATAAGACAAAGAGGGAGCTAAAACAGCCTCTTTTGGCTCAAAATACTCTCTTGCTCTATCAGCCTTAAAACTAAAACCACTACTTCCAAATCCATGTATGAATATAATCATTTTAAGCTCTCCTCATAATTATTCTGCTCAATTTTTCGATGCTAAACGCTCTTCCTAAGTTAATAGTTGCACTCTGCCCACTCCTTTTAAAAGAGTTAGCTACTATAGCTTATTCAAAATCTGCTATATACTTTACCATCCTTACGAGTTGATAGGCATAGCCGTATTCATTGTCTTGCCAAGCAAAGAGTTTGAGCAAATCACCATCTATGACTTGTGTCAGCGCCAAATCCATCACTGCGCCATATCTATTGCCTATAAAATCTGTTGAAACAGCATCATCATGCGCGATGGATACTATCTCGCTAAATTGATGATGACTGCGCTCTGTAAAGTGTTTGTTTACTGCTGCTTTGTCTATTTTTTTCTCAAGTTTTAAGCTGATATCATAGAGGGTACAGGCAGGGAGTGGGACGCGGATGCTTTTGGCATAGAGTTTATCTTTGAGATGGGGGAAAAACTTCTCACATTCGCGTGCTGCGGAGCTCATGAGTGGCTCTATATTTTGTGTAGCGGAGCGGGCACGACGGATATCTTTGGAGTAGTGTTTGACATCGAGAAGCTTTTGATAGGCGGTATAAGCGTGAAACATGGACATGGAGGCATTTTGTATCCCTGCGAGCTCTTGCATGATTGTCATGATAGGCAAGATGGCATTGGCAGAGCATGAAGAGTTGGAGAGGATAGGCTCTCCTTGATAGTTGTGATGGTTGATGTCCATGACATAGGTGGGGATTTCTGCTTTAGCAGGGGCAGAGATGAGCACTTTTTTGACACCATGGTGAAGATAGTGGCTATTGCTCTTCTTGTCTAAAAATATTCCCGTACATTGGAGTAAGACATCTACATCTTGCAAGATGAGATCTTGTGGGTCTTGGACGCTAAAAAGTGGGATACGCTTTGTATCGATGTGCAAGGTCTTATCCTTGAGCAGAACCCTATCATGATACGCACCATAAACAGAGTCATATTGAAAAAGCATCGCCATCTGTTTAAAATCATAGATATCGTTGATACCCACCACCTCGATAGATTTATCTGCCAACATGATACGAAGTGCTATGCGCCCAATGCGCCCAAAACCGTTGATAAATACGCGTACTTTTTTCACTTCTTCTTCTTTATCTGAAATTTTTGTGGCTGGATGGTGATGTCTGTGATGACACTGCCCTCTCGCATCTTTAGCACATCGGTGATGGCTTGGGCGATATCTGCTGCTTCGATGTAGCTTAGGGGATCTTCTCCTTGGCAAAAGTGTAAATCGTCAAAAAAAGGTGTTTTGGTGATATCTGGATTGATGTTGATGACTTTGAGTCCTGATTTTCTCGCTTCTTTAAAAAGAGAAGTGCCAAAGTGCTTGAGTCCGGCTTTACTCGCCCCATAGGCAGCGCCAAAGAGCGCAGGCTCTATACCTGAGATGGAGCCGATGTTAAAGATATAACCACGCTCTTTTTTGAGTGCTCTTAGATAGTGTCTACTTAGCAGTAGGGGAGCGGTGAGATTTAAGGCTATCATGGATTCTATTGCTTTAGGTGAGAGTTCTTCATGTGGCGCAAAGTGTCCGACACCAGCGGCATGTATCAAGATATGGAGATTGTCGATTTTAGGATAGCTTTTCTCTACAGTGAGGTCTATCATGATAGGGATAAACTGTGGATGTGTGATGTCACACTTTGTAAAATCTCTCGCCATGCCATAGACTTTATAGTCTAACTCTAAAAGTGCATTTACGCAGGCTTTTCCGATGCCACTAGAGGCACCAGTGATGAGGGCTGTTTTCATGAAAGTAGGGCTCCTAGTGTTTTGCTATGTTTATAAAAGAGGGCTTTGATAGCAGCTGTTGGCAAGATAGTCGTATCGGTTTTATCAGAGATGATTTTGATGATGAAAATCTGCTCTTTGCTGATGAAATGTTTGGCAGAGAGATAAAATCCTACACTCTCCATATCCGCTAGTGGGGTTTTGATACCTTTGGGTGATGTGAGTGCCTTCTCTACACAACTGAGTGCTTCTCCTGTGCCTGCTAAGTGATAGACTTTAGCGCTTGCTTGGTCTATGAGTTTGTTGACGCGGTGTAAGGAGCCTATCATGATAGCCTCTTGTGTACTCGTGGCGATACCGAGGTTGTAGATTTTATCCTCTTGATTTGGGCGATACTTTTGCAGGAGATAAGTTGTGGCGATAGCGGCTTGGACTTTGCCAATGCCTGAAATGATGACGCTCATCTTCTCATTTGCAAAAATTGTAAAATACTCATCATCTATTTTGCCAAGCTGGTAAGTATCAATCAAAAAAGCAGCTTCAGCAAGTAGGGCGCACTGTATATAAATCATAGTGCTAGTGTAGCATATTTCCACTACAAGATGCTTATCATGATAGGCAAAGCTATCATGATAGAGTAAGGGCATCTCTAAATATAATTATCCAAGATGAGTTTGAGATAGGTTTGATCTGCGGAGTTGATGAGCACCTCATCAAATTCGCGTCTGGTTTGATCATCGATGATGGTATCAAAACTTCTAAAGAGAAGCAATGCAGATCTATCTCGGTGTTCGATACTATCAAGCATCACCCTGAGATCGAGACCTACAATCTCTTTGTCCACCATGACAACACGGTAGATATTGTTTCGTAGTGCTTCATAAAAGCTCTCCACATCTGTGACCGTTTGGATATCATCATAATCTTTAGAGAGGACTTTTTCAAATATCTTGGTCTCTACTTTAGATTTTTTGAATATCAAGATATTTTTGGTCTCTTGTGAGAGAGCTAGCGGATCTTTGCTCACTGCTTCAACTACAACTTCTTCACTTTCTAGGCTCTCTTTCTCACCCAAAGTGATATCATACTTCTCCAAAATTGCTTGAATCTCTTTTTGTTTGGCAGGCTTGGCGATGTAGTCATCTAAGCCATCATTTAAGAATCGCTCTTTATCACCCTTGAGGGCATTTGCCGTGACTGCGATGATAGGGGTATGCTCCTTGCCTTGCTCTTTTTCATACGCCAAAATCTCTTTGGTGGCAGTGACACCATCCATGATAGGCATCGCGATATCCATAAAGATGAGATCAAAATGGTTATGTTTGACAGCTTCTACCGCTTGGGCACCATTGATCGCTGTGGTGACATTGAGGTCATAATTCTCTATGATTTTCGTTAAGAGTTTTTGATTGATTTCATTGTCTTCTGCGATGAGTATCTCTCTTTTTATCTTATTGCTTCGTCTTTTTGGGATGCTCTGTTTTTCATTGACTTCTGGTGTGATATTGATATGATGTATCTTTGCGATCTCTGTGAGTATCTTGGCTAACTTTGTGAGACTAAATGGCTCATAAGTAGGGAAAATATTTTTCGTTTTAAACTCATTTAAACGGGTATGAAACTTGGTTGGGAATATCATGATAGAAGGGATATCAAGGCTTTTTAAAAAGTCAAAATCTTCTTTTTTCAACGACGCATATTGTGAGAGTATCACTTTGGCATCTGGGGCTTGCATCGCCTTAAGCTCTTGGATAGTGACGACCTTTGCAGTTGCACCAAAATATTCCATATATGATTTTTCACTCTCCGTCAGTAAGGTGTTTTTACCTTTGACAATGAGAGCTTGCATCGTAGCAAATCGACCGCGTTGTGAAGATCGTAGTGGCTTCTCTTTTTGAAGTTCTAGGGTAAAGTAAAAGTTAGAACCTACATCTTTTTTACTACTTACTTCTAGTTTACCACCCATCAGTGAGATATAGTTAGAGGAGATAGTCAGACCCAATCCTGTACCACCATATTTTCTTGTGATAGTCGAATCTGCTTGTGAAAAGGCATCAAAGATATCTGCCATCTCTTCTTCTGAGATACCAATCCCTGAATCGCTCACTTCAAAATAGATTTTTTGGCTCTTATCTTCTTGCTTGGAGAGATTTTTAATCAAGATAGAGATCTGTCCACCCTCTGGTGTAAATTTGACAGCATTGGAGATAAGATTTAAGAGTACCTCTTTTATTTTAATCACATCCCCTAAGAGATAGTTATCAAAACCACTATCCATCAGAAGGGAGAGGTTGATATTTTTGGTAGCGACTTTAGGCATATAAACATCGACTACATTTTCAAACTCTTCAACAGGGGAGAAGAGGATTTCATCTAGTTCTATCTTTTTACTCTCTATCTTAGAGAGATCAAGGATGTTATTGATAATCTCTAGTAAATTTTCTGTACTTTTGTCGATGATATTGACATACTCTCTCTCTTCTGTACCCAGTTTACTTTTTTGTAGCAATTCTGTAAATCCGATGATACCATTGATAGGGGTACGAATCTCATGCGACATATTTGCCAAAAAGATACTTTTAGCCGCATTGGCCCGTTCTGCTTTTCGCTTCTCAATGGCAATCTTATCAACCGTCTCTTCGATGACGGCATAGGTTTTATCTATCCCCTCTGTGGTGCCTAAGTCAATCGTA
Organism: uncultured Sulfurospirillum sp.; assembly: GCA_964501795.1. Classification (GTDB taxonomy): domain Bacteria; phylum Campylobacterota; class Campylobacteria; order Campylobacterales; family QNZT01; genus JANTGR01. The sequence goes on along the minus strand of CAZCUH010000083.1, from coordinate 2,406 downwards.
TCTTCTATAAGTGCATAATCAATAATTTTATTTAAAATCCCTTCAATCCCTTTGGTAGAGTAGAGATGGGCATAAAATTTACTATAGGTATAGAGCATATATAAAGAGAGCAAAAGCAGTAATCCTGCGAGAATTGCCATCCAAATAGCGTGGTTTTTTTCTCTCTTTATTGTCTCATTGAGTTGTGAGAAGAGACGGTTTGCCACTTTATTGACAGACATGATTTTTTTGGTCTCTTTGGTGAACCAATTGACAGGATTTACACGAGCCGTTTTAGAAGATAAGAGGCTTTTTTTGATGGCTTGCGTCTCTTTGATTATCGCAATAAAATCACCTTCATTAAGCAGGTCTTGCAAATCCTCTTTGGTCTCTTGTGGTAGCGTATTGATAGCAGGTTTGATACTACTATCTTTGAAGATATTTAAAAGCAGCAAGGGGTCTTTTTTGCTAGCATCACTCAAAATATTGGTCACATAGTCGCGTTCATTGGAGATGGCACGCATGAGTTGCATGGTATTGGTGAGTCCCAAAGCAAGTCTATTTATTGTTGCAGTGTTTTGACTATTTAATCTACGCTCAATTTGACTGATAATAGCCCCATAGATGATGTCAAAATAGGAGAATAAAGATTCATTGTTTAAAGAAAAATTATCGATTTTTGCCCGCTTTTGGTCAATCTTGGACAAGGGATTTAATATACTTTTTTCTACCTGTTTAGAGTGAGGATGTCGCTGGTAGTACTCTTTGACAAAAGTGATAGCTTGAGAGCTATTTTTTCTCTGTTTTTGGAGTAACTCTTTTGTTTTAGCTTGACGGCTTAGGCTATATAGAGTGCTCAAGCCTCTTTCTCGCGCCAAGTTGATGGAGAGTGACTTTAAGAGTTTACTCTCATACGAGGCACTTTCCATCTGGCTACTATCTTGGTATTGATGATAGGCTTTAAATAAAAAATAAACAGAGAACACCGTCACAAGAATGATGGGTACAATGGTTATTAATTTTAAATTTTTCTTTATTTTCATCTAGTTATTACTCCAGTTTAAACGGTTTCGCGCTCTATATAAGATTCTAAGGTTTTAATTTGTGCTTCAAGTGTTGCTGTCAATGTCTCAATATTTTGGGAATCATTGCTAGCACAAGATTGTTTGATCTCTGTTAAGGTGTGGATTATATCATTTAAGTTTAAAATCTTTGCCGAACTTTGCATCTTGATGAGTGTGTATTCTGCTTGATCTATGTTTTGACTGTGAAAAAAATCTTTAAAAAGTCTGATATTTGCTTTTGTATCATGCACAAATTCAGAGATTAAGTCATCTTCCTCTGCTTTTGAGAGACCTAAAGATGCGAGACTAGGAAAGCGTTTTTTCTCTTCTTGACTGCTTTGCTCTTTTTTTAAGATAGCACTTGCTTGCGTAAAAACTTCCATATCACTATCTGTATCCTCATGATTTTCTACTAGTTGACTACTCTCACTAAAGAGTGATTGTAATGTTTTTGTAAAAGACTTTTTCTCTTTTTTGACTTCATTTTTATTAAAGAGATATCCCTCTACATCTTCATTACAGAGAGGTTCTTCTCTTGGCGCGTCGCTCATGAGTGTTTTCTCGTCTGTCCCATCAATCTCTTTGATATCATTTTGTATCTGTGCGATGATTTGCTCTTTATTTGCAGGTGTTTGGGTTGTTTTTTCTTCTATATCCTCTTGTGGCTGTAAAAAATTGACTTGTGTCTCTACTGTGGGTGCCTCAAGCTCTTCTGTTTGGATGCTTTGTACAGGCTCTTCTCGCTCTTGTTTTAAAAAATTCAGTGTGATTTTTTCCTCTTCTTCTGGTATGGCTATGGGTGCTTGACTCTCTTGTGTTTGCTCTTGCATGGTCACATGTTTGAGTGTGAAACCCGCTTCGCTTATCTCTTCTTGCTCAGGCATGGTTTTAAGAAAGTTGCTATCACTTTGACTATTTTGCTCTGATAGCACGGTTTCTTCTTGTGCTGGCACCTCTTTTAGTATAAAATCAGAAACATCATCCTGTGGCTTTGTTGGCTTGAGCAGGTTGATTGTCTCCTCTTGTGCAGCATCTTGGGAGAGAGGCTTTTCTTCCGCTGGCATTGCCTCTTCATCTTTTAATAAATTGAGCGTAAAATCTTGATTTCCTTGAGGCTCTTCTTGGGCAAAGATGCTCTCAGAAATATTGAGTTTAAATGTCTCTTCACCGCTTGTATCATGAGGTTCTTCTTGCCCTGCAACAAAATCATTTTCCTCTTCGTTTTGAGATAAATCTAAGTTGATACGCTCTGGTGACTCTTGTAGCGTTTCACTGCTTGGGAAGTTTAAGACAAAGTCTTCTTGTTTTTCTTCTTGTTTTTCTTCTTGTTTTTCTTCTTGTTTTTCTTCTTGTTTTTCTTCTT
>CAZCUH010000082.1:0-7007 GCA_964501795.1 uncultured Sulfurospirillum sp. | reverse complement strand
TTTGACTGAGCTAAAAAACTATAAATTAATCTGTAAAAATACAGGTATTGAGTGGGAAACTTTAGACTATCATTTGAGCATAGAAAGTATGTTACATCTTTCTGAAAGAGAAGCTGCTTAAAGAGATAACAAGTACTTACACACCAATATATGACCCTAGCGAGATTTATCATTAATTGATATAGGTCATAGATTGGTGAAAAGGTCGTGTGGTGTCTGAACTTAAAAAGAGGGGATTATGCTATATAGAGATGTTTTCATAGCCCCGTGGAGAATGATATATAAAGTTGGAAGCGATACAGTTTATGTCATGGTTATACTAGATGCAAGACAAAATGTTGAAGTGTTATTGTTGCAAAAATTAAATAGCGCAAATTCCCTATCATGATAGAGACCCTATGACCCCTATGCAATACCACCTCGCCTTGGACATCATCGCTTATATCGTCAGTGCGTGGTTCTCTCTCAAACTTTTCCCCGCTCCTAAGAGGCAGTCGTTTTCCTATTATGCTATCGTGATTGTGGGCTTTATCGGGGGTGCGATACTCTTTGGCTCGCTAAATAGTTATCTCTCTTTGGGCTCTTTTGTCCTTAGCAAATCTATCATCGGGGCGCTTTTTGGTGGTATCGTTGCGGTGGAGGGTTACAAGCACTATCATGATATGCATGGATCGACGGGTGCGTACTTTGTGCCATCTTTGGCGGTAGGTATCATGATAGGGCGGATTGGGTGCTTTATGGGTGGATTGGATGATTTTACTTATGGGACACCTACGGATAGTATCTTTGGGTATGATTTTGGGGATGGGGTGCTGCGTCATCCTGTGCAGTTGTATGAGAGTGTGGCGATGGGGATTTTTCTCGTAGGGGCTATCATGATATATCGTAAAAATCGCACCTTTTTTGCACAGCGTGTTTTTTATCTTTTTATCCTCTATTATGCTTGTGTGCGCTTTGTTTTAGAGTATTTCAAGCCTTATGCAGATATAGTGGGTGGTATCAATGTCTTTCAAGTTTTGGCGCTTATCATGATAGGGTATAGTGTCTATTTTTTAAGGAGCAAGAGATGAAAAAATTTTTAGGGCTGATTTTGGGATTTGGGCTTGTTTACTTCGTTTCACTAGGATGTATCAATAAAAATCCAAAGCCACCAAAGGTAATCTCCAATAAAATCGTCGCGTTATATCCCTATGCGGATGAAAAATCGCTTTTGATGTTAGGTGATTTGTACTTTTATCTCATCAATGGTGAACACGATACTAACGATCCAAAACAAGCAAAAGAAAATAGTGAAACCATCAGCCATATCATCGGAAAGCAAGGTGTCTATGTCAAGGTATATAAAGATATAGTTGGAGGTAGCATCCATAGAAAATATGTAGACTTTTCTTTAGATATCACTATCAATCCTGAAGAGATTGAGCCTGCTCTTTTATCGTGGGTTAAGAGCCGTACACGCGAGGTAAAGTATGATGGAGCGATGAAAACAGAGCCGATATTTCATCTCGATAGACAAAATAGATACAATGGCAATCTATGGTTAAGTGGTCTAGTTTATACAGCAGATCAGGAAATCCTTGAGCGTGCTATAAAGCTTGGCGAGAGTTGGACTATCAAAGCAAGCGACTTTGGCATGACACCGCCTGCAAGTTTGCCCCAGCAGCGTCGTCCAAATAGTGATCAAAATTATATCTTAGATGCAAGACTCCTAAAGCAGGCGTACTGATGGCACACTATGCAACAGAGTATGACCTCTATCTAGGTAGCACCCAAAGTTTTTGTCACATTTGCAATGATGTAGATACCCTAGTCGATGCCCATTTTGTCACGAAAGACAATGAAGTTTTTTTGCGAAAGTTTTGTACAAAGTGTGGCGAATCTATGGCAAAGGTTTCGACAGACTATGATTATTTCAAGACTTGTGAAGCCTATCTCAAAGCTCCAGATTTGCCAGAACATCCTACGACCAAGGTCTTGCGTGGTTGTCCTTTTGATTGTGGTGTCTGTCCGCAACATCAAAATCACCCCTGTTTAGCGCTCTTCAATGTCACGGATGAGTGCAATATGAAGTGCAACATCTGTTACTTTTCCTCTTATCCTGGGGCTGGAAATCATCGCTCTATGGAAGATATAGAAAAGATGATGGCTACACTACTCAAGACAGAGAGTGAACCTGATATCGTACAGGTCACAGGTGGGGAGCCAACGACACATCCTCAGATCATGGATATTTTACGCTTTATCAAAAAATCACCCGTTCGCCATTTGATGCTCAATACCAACGGTATCATGATAGCCGAAGATGAGGGCTTTGTAAAAGAGTTAAAGAGTCTTGGTGGAGGCTTTGAAGTCTATTTACAATTTGACTCTTTACAAAAAGATACTTTAGAAGATATCCGTGCACGAGATATGCGAGAGATTCGCCTGCAAGCGCTAGAGCGCTTAGAGAAAGCAAATATCTCTACCACACTAGTGTGTGTCATCAAAAAAGGTTTAAATGATAGTGAGATACCTGACATCATCGCTTTTTCACGCAAATACAAGTGTATCCGTGGCATCGTTTTTCAGCCTGTGCAAGATGCGGGTAGGGTGGTCGCTGAGGATGACTATCGTATCACGCTTTCAGAGATAAGAGAGCTAGTGATAAAGGATGAACACAATCCTTTTGAAGCAGAAGATATGATTCCCCTGCCTTGTGATCCTCACAAGATAGGTGTAGGGTATGCAGCAAAGAAGATGGTAGATGGTGTTGCCGACTTGAAGCCAGTCACGGGCAAGTTACCCAAAGAAGCTATCATCAAACACAAGGGTACGGTAGCATTTGAGCAAGATAGAGACTTTGTCAAAACTGTGGTAGAGACAGTGAGCTTGGATACAGCGATGGGAGAGAGCATCTTGAAAGACAAAATCAAACAAAAGCTCTTTTGTTGTTGGCCTGACTTTTTGGCACCATCGGATATGGGCTATGAGAATGTCTATCGCATCGTCATCATGGAGTTTACAGATAGTTACAATTTTGATGCCAGCAATATCAAGCGAGAGTGCAACTTCATGATAGAGCCTCATCGTGTGATTCCTTTTTCAACTTACAATATGGGCATCAAGTTTTCACAGTGACATAAAAATTATCTTAAATACAATAGTTAGAAATATATAATATATTCACTCTTATAAATTATTTGTTCCTTATTAAAAGGAACAAATAAAAGCTTATTTTCACTTAAAAGCCCTAAAACTCTTGACTTTATATCCGTTTTTTCCTATAATCAGCGTTCAAATTTTTTGTCAAGTAACACTGACGAGTTCTTTTAAGGAAAAAAATGGAAAAAATTAGACTTAAGCTTAAAGCTTATGATCACAGGGTTTTAGACCGTTCTGTTGCTGCTATCGTTGATGCAGTAAAGCGAACTGGAGCTGAGATTAGAGGGCCAATCCCAATGCCTACAAAAATCAAAAAATATACTGTACTAAAATCACCGCATGTCAATAAAGATGCTCGTGAACAGTTTGAGATGAGAATGCATGGTCGTTTAATCGACATCGTTTCAGCGACAACTGACACTGTTGATTCATTGATGAAACTTGACCTTGCTCCAGAAGTAAATGTCGAAGTTAGAGCGATGGGTAAATAGGGAGTTTATGATGGAATATATTGTAGAAAAAATTGGAATGACAAGAACGACTACAGTGCCTGCTGTTGCAGTAACACTTGTAAGAATCGTCGAAGCGAAAGTTTGTGAAGTTGACGAAAATAAAAGAGCGATTGTTGCTTATCCATATGGTAAGAAAACAAACAAAGCGATTGAAGGTCAACAAAAGAAATATGGCTTAACAGCAGAGTTTAATAGATTTAAAACTATGGATGTAGCCAATAGCGAAGCAGGTGATTTGGATGTAGCACCTTTAGCAGAAGCGAAAATCGTCAAGACGACATTTGTGACAAAAGGTCGTGGTTTTGCTGGTGTTATGAAGCGACATAACTTCCACGGTGGTCCAGGAGCGCATGGTTCTAGATTTCACAGAAGAGTTGGTTCTATCGGTAATGCTGAATGGCCAGGTCGTGTACAGCGTGGTAAGAAAATGCCAGGACACTATGGTGTTGATCAAAAAACAGCTAAAAATGAAATCGTATCTTATGATGCAGAAACTGGTATCGTTGCACTTAAAGGTGGTGTTGCTGGTTCAAACGGTTCATTTGGAACGATAAGGATTGTAAAATGAGTAAAGCAATTGTATTAGATGACAAATTAAAAGCTAACGGTGAGATTGCCTTACCAGCAAGTTTTGCTGAGATTGATTCTCACAACTTATACTTGTATGTAAAGTCTTATCAAGCAGCATTGAGAGCAAACACAGCACATACAAAAACAAGAGCTGAAGTCAGTGGTGGTGGTAAAAAACCATTTGCTCAAAAAGGTGGCGGTCGTGCAAGAGCTGGTTCTACTAGAAACCCTGTATGGGTAGGTGGTGGTGTATCCCATGGACCAAAGTCAAATAGAAACTATAATCAAAAAGTAAACAAAAAGCAAAAGAAATTGGCTTTACAATTTGCTATTCAAGAAAAAGCGGACAATGGTAAGTTGTTTGTCGTTGATTCTGTTGCTATTGCCTCTGGTAAGAGTAAAGATGCTGCAGCGTATGTGAAAAATATCGCTGCTAGAGATGCATTGGTAGTAAAAGAGTTGATTGACGAAAAGACATTTTATGCTTTTAGAAATGTATCAAATTCTTATTTGATCGAGTCTAATGAATTAAACGGTTATACAGCAGCAGCGTTTGATGCTATTGTGATAGAAAAAAGTGTTTTTGAAGCACTAACAAAAGAGGACTAAGATGGCAGATATTACAGATATTAAAGCGATTCTTTATACTGAGAAGAGTTTGGGTCTTCAAGAAGACGGTGTTGTTGTGATTCAAACAAGTAACAGAATGACAAAAAATGGTCTAAAAGAAGTATTAAGAGAGTATTTTGGTTTTGTTCCACTTAAAGTGAATTCTTTAAGACAAGAGGGAAAAGCAAAGAGATTTAAAGGTATCGCAGGAAAAAGAGACAGCTATAAAAAGTTTTATGTCACACTTCCTGAAGGTGCAAATATAGAAAGTTTAGAGGTATAACATGGCAATAAAATCATATAAACCTTATACGCCTTCACGAAGATATATGACAGGGCTTGACTCTAGCGACATCACTGCTAAGCCAAGTGTTCCTAGTCTACTTAAAAAACTTCCAAGAAGTGCAGGTAGAAATAGTAATGGTAGAATCACTTCTCGTCATAGACAAGCAGGTGCAAAAAAATCATATAGAATCATCGATTTTAAAAGAAACAAGTTCAATATCGAGGGAACAGTTTCAGCGATTGAATACGATCCATATAGAAACTGTAGAATTGCATTGGTGACTTATGTGGATGGAGAGAAAAGATATATCATTCAACCCTCAGGTGTCACAGTAGGTGATAAAGTTATGGCAGCAGCATCAGGTCTCGATATCAAACCAGGTAATGCAATGAAAATGAAAAATATCCCTGTTGGTACAATCATCCACAATGTTGAGATGAAACCAGGTAAAGGTGCACAAATCGCTCGTTCAGCTGGTGGATATGCACAACTTATGGGTAAAGAAGAGAAGTATGTTGTACTTAGATTACCTTCTGGTGAGATGAGACAAGTGCTTTCAGAGTGTATGGCAACAATCGGTACCGTTGGTTCTGAAGATTGGGCAAATGTTGTATTTGGAAAAGCGGGTCGTATGAGACACAAGGGTAAAAGACCTCAAACGCGTGGTTCTGCGATGAACCCAATTGATCACCCACATGGTGGTGGTGAAGGTAAGACAAATGGATCTAGACATCCAGTTAGTCCATGGGGTATGCCGACTAAGGGTTATAAAACTAGAAGAAAAAAAGCTAGTGATAAACTTATAATCTCAAGAAAGAAAGGGAGAAGATAGATGGCTAGAAGTCTAAAAAAAGGTCCATTTGTTGATGATCACTTGATTAAAAAAGTGTTAAAAGCAAAAGAGAGCGGAGATAAGAAGCCAATCAAAACATGGTCAAGAAGAAGCATGATTCTTCCTGATATGATAGGATTGACTTTCAATGTACATAATGGTAGAAACTTTATCCCAGTCTATGTAACAGAAAATCATGTTGGTTATAAGTTTGGTGAATTTGCACCGACGAGAACATTTAAGGGTCATAAGGGCTCTGTTCAAAAGAAGGTAGGTTAAGATGAGTAAAGCAACACTAAAATTTATCAGACTATCACCAAACAAAGCTAGATTGATTGCTAGAGAAGTACAAGGTATGAATGCTGAGTATGCACTTGCTTCATTGGAGTTTGCTCCAAATAAAGCAGCTGGTATCATCTCTAAAGTTATTGCTTCAGCAGTAGCCAATGGTGATTATGAGCCAGAAGAGGTTGAGATACTCTCTTGTAGAGTAGATAAAGGTCCTGTTCTAAAGAGATTTAGACCAAGAGCAAGAGGTAGTGCATCAAGAATATTAAAACCAACATCACATATCATGGTAGAAGTTGGACCAGTAAAAAAAGATGAAACAACAACAAAAAAAACTACTAAGAAGGATGCATAACCATGGGTCAAAAAGTAAATCCTATAGGTCTTAGATTAGGGCTAAATAGAAACTGGGATTCTAGATGGTATCCATCTTCTGAAAATGCAGTACAAAACATTGGTGAAGATCATAAGATCAGAACTTTTATAAAAAAAGAGCTTTATTATGCGGGTGTCGCTCAAATTATTATTGAGAGAACAGCAAAAAAACTCCGTGTTACAGTAGTTTCAGCAAGACCTGGAATCATCATCGGTAAAAAAGGTGCTGACATTGAAAAGCTTAGAAAAAAACTTTTCAAATTGGTTGGTAAGGAAGTCAATGTAAACATTCAAGAAGAGAGAAAACCTCAAACTTCTGCGCAACATGCAGCTGAAAATGTCGCGACACAACTTGAGCGTCGTGTTGCTTTTAGAAGAGCGATGAAAAAAGTGA
>CAZCUH010000081.1:1568-7236 GCA_964501795.1 uncultured Sulfurospirillum sp. | reverse complement strand
TTTTTGACGATGCGCTCGATGGAGCCTATCAAATCATCGCTAAGTGTGGAGTTTTGCAAGTGATGATTCATCTGCGCTTTGAAGGTATCTGACGCGACGATGCCAGAGACGGCGGATTTGAGTTTTTTGGAAAATGGCTCACGCAGTGCTTCTAGGGCGCTCTCTCCTCCAAACATGCCTAACATATTGCCAAATTGTGACTCCATCACGGTCTTGGAGAGCGCATCAAAGGCTGGGGAAAAGTCTGCACTCTCTACCAAAGGTACCAAGTCTATCTTCTGCTCCTCTTTGGCAAAGAAGTTGTTGAGTTGTTCATGGGTAAAAAACTGTGTCATCATCATCTCGGCAATGGCTCGTTTAAACTCTTCAAAACGCGACTCGATGACCCCCGAACCATACAGAAATGGCACCTTTTCAAAAAGCATATGAATAGCCAAATGATTGGTCAAAGCACCAGAAAGTGCAAAAAGACCAGTGTAAAGTATGGGCTTGTGCCAACTATCAGGAAGCACGAAAGCTATCATGATAAGCAAAAAAGCGATGAGATTGGTAAGGAATGACTTTGATATTTTCATGATGTTGGACTCCTAATGCATGGGTGGCATACCAGCAATCATGATAACGGTATATAAAACACCCATCCACAAAAAAGCATGCACGGCGACTGCCTCCCAAATCGCCCACTTGTTCACACCACCTAGTTCTCTGAGTACATTGAGTTGTTCGCTCTCGTTTGGTATATTTTCTTCCACTTGGGCTTTGATTTTTTTGTAGCGTTTATAGACTAAAAAGGGCAACACCGCACCACTAAGTATCCACAAGATCAAGCCTGCAACAGGTATCATCCCGATAATAGCAAAGATGAGAAAATAGGCAAATGCTTCGAGGTAGAGTTTACGATAAAGCAGGTAAAACATCCCACCAAACATCGCCCACCAAGACCACTGCCAAGAGAATTTCTCGATACCTGAAATAGTATATTGACTAAATGCTTTTTTATAAAAATCGACTGTTTTTGGCGTGTCGATATAGGCTTCTATGGCTTGATTTTCATCTATCATGATAAGGCTCCTTTTGCTTATCATGATAGTGAAGTTTTTCTTTAGCATCTTTTAAAATAGCTTTAAAATCTTCTATATAGTTTATGACTCTTTGACTTGGCATCCCTGCGTATTTTTTGGTTGTGACATAAATCGTCTTGGCTTTGGCGGCGGTGACGGGTATGTTTTGCCAAGCTTTGAGTAAGTCTTGCATCTCTTTTTCTCCCTTGACGAGATGGGCGAGGATATAGATGATGTCAGGATTGGTTGCGATGATGCCCTCATAGGAGAGTGTGGGTTGTTTGAGTGTCTGCTCAGTAAAGGCGTTTTGATTGCCAGAGGCACGGATGATATCGGCAAAATAGAGATGATTGCCACTGATATAGATAGATTTTTTGAGGTCAAATTGCCTGCCAAATACGATGAGGATTTTTTTATCTTTGAGGATACCTTGGGTGCTCTTTACGCTTTGATTGATCTTCTTGACAATCTCTGTTGCTTTGGTGCTAGTACCTGTTAGCTTGCCAATCTCTTGGATACCCTGTTTGATATCTTCAAGGGATTGACTCTTGATGAGCTTGGTTTTGATGCCAAAGTGTTCTAGTTTTGGTTTGAGTGCGAGATTGTTTTGTTGCATCAGTACCAGTGAGGGATGAAGTGCCAAAATCTTCTCCAATGAAACAGAAAAATACCCACCCACCTTGGGCTTGGTTTGTGCCTCTTTTGGGTAGGTGGCGTAAGTGGTATTGGCGACGATTTCATCGCCCTCTCCTAGCGCATAGACGATCTCATTTAGCGCAGGAGCCAAGGGGATGATGCGCTCACTTGCTTCTATCATGATAGCCACGATAAGCAGCAACAATCCCACACGCATATTATCTGCCTAAACTATATCGAAAGCCTAGATAGTAAGCTCTCTGTGCTGTGGCATAACCACTGACGCTTTCATAATCTTTATCGAGTAGATTATTGACTCTTGCATAGATATTCAGGTTAGGGAGCACATCATAATCAGTGGTCAAGTCCACCAAAGTATAGGCTTTATAATCAACTTTTGCGTTAGCATCGTACGGGGATTTTATCCGTTTGCCTGTGTAGGAGATTTGCGTACCAATATGGGCATTTTGTATATAATAATCAAGCGCGAGGTTGGCAGCATTTTGTGGACGACGCGCTAGTTTCTTGCCATCTCTATCCTCTGCTTTAAGATAGGTGTAGTTGAAGCTATAAGAGAGTGGAATATCACGCAAAGTATTGGCATACGCGACCTCAACGCCAGAGAGTTTACTTTTACCTGCGATGTTAAAGTAGCTACCTGCAAAAGTGGTGAAATCAGTCGTCTTATACTCAATCATATCATCGATATCACTATGAAAGTATGTCACGCCAAAGCCTTTATAGTTTGCTGTGATGTCATAGCTTGCTGTCTTTTCAGGATTTAAATCTTTATTGCCATATTTTGGGTGAAAGAGTTGATAGAGTGTCGGAACATTATATGCCGTGGCGTAGTTGGCAGAAGTCCAAAACCCTTCGATATTTTTGTGAAAGTGTTTGAGTCCGATTTTGTAGGTGAATTTATTGTCAAAGTTGTCAAAATCATCATAACGAAGCGCTTGAGAAAAGATTGTCTCTCCTGCACTAAGCGCTGAAAAAGTATTGGAGTTACTCAAAAATACCCCTGTGTTGGCATAAGACTTATCATGATAGTCATGTGTACCAAAAGTTTGAGATAAATCAAGCGTATGGGTGAAGTTTTTATAATCCAATCCTGCGGTAAAATGCCCAGTTTTAGTATAGTCAATCGCAGTATTTAATCCCACTTCATCTACGCTACCATCAAAAGGGCTTGTGCCAAATGCCGAGATACTATCGCGTGAAAAGTCAGAACGATTGGCATAAATCTTGGTGCTGTTTTTCCCCTCTGTGCGTGTGTAGCTGAGACCATAAAACTGCTCTTTAGAAGTCGTTTTGGATTTGTTATCATTGGCTGCTTTTGTGGCATTTTTATCATAGCCATCAAAGTCACTATTGGCATCGATGTAGTTAAAAAATCCCTCAACTCTGTCTTTATCGCTGATGTTGTAACCTAGTTTGAGATTGGCAGTGGTATTTTCATAAGGGTCATCTTCAAAGTCATCCATATCTTTGCCCGCTGGAACTTTGGTGGTGAAATTGTCACTCGTGAGTCGCTCTACATTAAGGTTCGTGTCAAATTTATCTTGTTTGTAGCTTGTGTTGAGTCCATATTTGAGCGTGTTATAACTCCCATACTCTGCATAAAATGTCGCTGCTAGCCCTGATTTTGTCGCTTTTTTGGTGATGATGTTGATGACACCCGCACTCGCATCCGCGCCCCAGATACCTGATTGTGCGCCTTTTACGATTTCGATGTGGTCGATATTGTCCATCAAGATATGCTCAAACTGTGCGCCTGATGTGGAGGTAAGGTCATTGTAACGCACGCCATCGACAAGTACCAAAACACGCTTGCTATCAAATCCTCTGACAAAGATAGAAGTCGCTTTTCCAAGTCCACCATTGTTGGTCATCGAGATACCTGCGTGGCTTTTGAGTGCCTCTGAAATGGTGTTGTATCCTCTGTTTTGTATCTCTTGGCTAGTGATGATATCGACATTGGATGTGATATTTTGTAGTGATTGGCTTGATTTGGTAGGTGTGGTGACGGTGATTTTGTCTAAGTTTACGCTTGAAGCGAATGTTGTGCTAGCAAGTGCCAACGAGAGTAGTAACGAAATGTCTATTTTTTTCATAAATTTATCCTTGATATGTTTGATTTTTTTCTAATTTTTGATTGTATGTCTCTACGATTTTAACTTTGATAGGTATAGCATATTTTGATAGTTCTATTATTTGGCTATAAAATTGTGTTAATTTTATATTGATAGTAGAACGCATGATGCCAAACATCGTAAAGTAGTGTTTGCAGCCTTTTATCATCTCTTCCTCCTTTCGCAAAATTTTAGAAGATGATAGCAAAAGAGAACTTTTATCTTAGCCCTCTGCCCTTCTTGTAAAACATCCACGATTGAAGCAGACCACGAAAAACAAAGAACAAGACAAAGCTCCCCCACAACGCCCAAGCATAATCAATCCCTCTTGTGAGATAAAATATCCCGACAAATAGCAGCGTAGAGAGAAGCACCGCATCGCGCATAGACTTGGATGCCGTCATACCGACAAAGACGCCATCGAAGATAAATGCCACAAAACTAAGCAATGGCAAGAGTGCCACAAGCCACATATATGGCAAGGATAGAGTGATGAGATGGGTTTGGTTGGTGTAGAGTTCTAGCAATGTTTTTCCAAAAAAATAGTATACGAGAGAAAACATCAAGGCAAATCCTCCAGCCCAGTAGAAATTGTAGGCAATGGCTTTGTTAAAATTTTTCCAATCTTTGGCACCATAATATTTCCCCACCAAGCTCTCTGCTGCATTGGCAAAGCCATCAAGTGCAAATGCCATCCATATCATAAATTGCAAGAGTAGTACCATGGTAGAGAGGGTCTCTTGGCTATGTTTTGCCGCTTGGGAGTAGAAAAAAGCCAAGGAAAATGTCAAGGCTAGTGTGCGGATAAAGATATCTTTATTGACCGAAAAAAAGCGTAAAAGTTTCTCTTTTTGTAGGCTATCATGATAGCTTGCCAACTTCAAAATATCACTATATCGAGCTATCATGATAAAGCCAAAAACCACTCCGATATATTGTGCCACGAGCGTACCATAGGCGGCACCTTCTATGCCCATGTGTAGATGATTGACAAGATAGTAGGATAAAAAGATATTGACGAGATTGATTACAAGGGTCATCAGTAGCGGAATGATGGCATTTTGCATCCCAAAAAACCACCCCATCAAGGCAAATTGCAACAAGACAGCAGGGGCGGCATAGATACGGATATCAAAGTAGCGCGCGACCTTATCATGATAGCTTGCATCGACATTCATCAAGTAGCTAGATATCTCCAAAAGAGGCGCACGAAAAAGCATCAAAACAACAGCGATAAACAAGCCTATCATGATAGCCCGAAAAAGCGTATTTGCCATCTCTTTAGAATCGTTTTCACCAAAAGCCTGTGCGGTCAATCCCGTCGTCCCCATCCGCAAAAAGTTAAAACTCCCATACAAAAAGACAAATATCATCGCCCCAATCCCAAGCGCAGCCAAATGCCCACTGCTTAGATGCCCCATCAGCGCGGTATCAACAGCGGAGATGAGCGGCACGGAGATATTGGAAATGATATTGGGGATGGCGAGGCGGAGGATTTGACGATTCATGGAGTATTGAGCACGGCGTCGAGTATCTCATCGAGAGGGCTATGTTCTTCCATATCGATACCCGTTGCGGCTTTGAGTCTCCGATTTTGTAATTCCCTTTCGACATCAGTAGCTGCACGCTTTTGCATCCATTCTTGTTTGACACGCTCTTTATACGCTTCTTGGGTAGGGTTTTTGGGTGTTGTATGCATGGACGGTGGTGCTTTAAGGAGTGATGTTTTTGTGACTTGCTCTTGAGCAGGTTTTATGACAACTTGCTTTTTGGGTGCTTTTTGGCTACACGCTGTGAGGGCTATCATGATAAGGATAACAAAGATGTATCTCATATACT
>CAZCUH010000081.1:0-1558 GCA_964501795.1 uncultured Sulfurospirillum sp. | reverse complement strand
TTCCACTTTTTCTAGTGATGTATTCTTGAGATGCTGCTTTTTTGCTATCATATTCCAAGTTTTTAAATGTAATTGGGGTTTGAATGGGAATCAAATCTGACTTTTTCTTGTTAAAAATTTTCTTAAACATAGATGCTCCTGCTTAAATTTAGTCCCCCAACTAGTAATATTTAAATATTAGCTTATTTTTATTATTTTTAACTGAATGTTATCATGATAGCCTAAATACTCGCCTCAAACACCTTATCCACCCCACCCTTAAAGAGTATCACGCCATCCACGATAGAGAGCGTAAGCTCCTCTTTGCTAGTGGGATAGACTTTGGTGCTATCTGGTACATCGCCGTTTTGATTGGCAGCGAAAAAACAGGCAGCCATACCCGTGCCACAAGCTAGTGTCTCATCTTCGACACCGCGTTCATAAGTACGGACATACATCTCTTTGCTTTCAGGGTCTATGCGGGCAAAATTGACATTGGCGTTGTAGGCGTTTCGCATAGAACGCGCCATCTCTTTGTCGTAGATGTCCAAATCATCGACAAAAGTGACGAGATGTGGCACACCCGTATCGTATAGTGCCCACTTTAGCCCCTCAGCGACGATGAGCTTGTCTAGGACTTTTGGTTCGGTGAGTTTTACTTCTGCTTCGTTCCCTTCGACGCTTGCTTCGATGACTCCTGCGAGGGTGAGAAACTTCATCTCTTTATCTGCCAAGCCATTGGTGTAGGCGTAGTGTGCTGCTGCACGAGAGCCGTTTCCGCACATCTCGGCATCGGATCCGTCGTTGTTATAAAACTGCCACTCAAAGTCATAGGCATCGTGAGGCAAGATGACGATCAGCCCATCGGCTCCGATACCTTTTTGGCGATGGCAGAGCCTTTTGGCGAGTTCATTTCTAGGTTCGTTGTTAAAGGTGTGAAAGATGACAAAATCGTTTCCGCTGGCGTTATACTTGGCTATCTGCATATTTACTCCTGATATGTGTGATAAATTGGGCTACCTCATCCTCTAAAAATAGCATATCTTGGCTATTGTCGATGATATAGCTGCTTTGGGCTTTTTTGAGTTCTATGGAGATTTGTGCGTTGAGGCGATTGTCTGCCTGCTCTTTGCTAAATCCATCTCTTGTCATCAGCCTCTCTCGTTGGATTTTCAATGGGGCATAGACGAGTGCGACCTCTTTGATATCATAGCTTTTGGTCTCAAAAAAGAGTGGAATATCGATGATATAAGGTAGCTTGTGTGCATCAAATACGCTCGCTTGACTCTCAATCTCCTCACGGATAAGCGGATGCAAAAAGTTCTCTAGTTTTTGGCGTGCCTGTGCATCAGAAAAGACGATATTTCCCAAAGCTTTTCTATCGATTGCCCCCTCTTTGAGGATACCCTCTCCAAAAAGCATAGCGATATCTTCTGCGTGCAAATCAAGCATACTATGGGCGACTTTATCGGCATCAATGATGCTAAATCCCTCTTTTTCTAACATCTTGGCGACGGTACTTTTGCCTGTGGCAATGCCTCCTGTGAGGACGGTTGCATAAGTATATAAATCATTCATA
>CAZCUH010000080.1:0-7348 GCA_964501795.1 uncultured Sulfurospirillum sp. | reverse complement strand
TCTGCTGGTAATTTTGTCAGCTCTTTTCCATCTTTGTTGAGGGCTTTTACCATATCTACAAAACTCATAGCATAGTCATAGTATGTATTGACACCTTCTCCTCTTTCATCTTGTACCGTTTTAAATGTCGCATATCCATCACGACCAGCTGCGATATAGTCATTTGCTACAACAACATAAGTTTTAGCATTATCGATTGCTGACCAAGTTTTATCTTTTCTATCCATCACTTCTATGTTGGAAATTCTATTATTGGCAGCTTGTGACAAGTCTACATCATATTTCATGGCATAAGCATAAGGAAATGATCCAGTTGAACCACCATTGTCTAAGAAGTTTGTAAGTGCATCTTCTAAAACTTGTTTGATTTCAGCTCCAGTCATATCCAATTCAAAAAGTGTATTTGAAAATGGAAGAAGGGTATAAGCTTTTTCTATATCAATTGGACCTTGATCTATCGCAACTCTTACTCCACCTGCATTTTGGATACAAACATCAGCTCTTAGACTTTTTTCATAAAATGATTTTGCAACAAGCGGTGCGATATCACTTCCAAGAGCAAGATCACTGACACCATCTTTTTTATCACCTGGGATTCTATTGTGACCTAGAAATTCTGCTGCAGATCCTACAACTTCTGCTTTTTTAACATCTACCTCATCAGTGTATTTTTTAAGTTTTTCTAGTGTATCAATATCTTCTTTTACTATTTCGAGTGATTTTGTACTATTGATGATATTCATGATTGAAGCTCTTTGACTCTCATTTACATCGACTTTTTTACCTTTGGCATTTTTTTGTTTGAAGCTATCTCCTAGCAAGAGAGTGGTTTCACCTTTACAAGATGTCACTTTCCCATCTTTGTCAAAATTTACAACCATATTTCCCACAGCATAAGAGTATTGCCATGCAGATGCTACACAAACTCTCTCACCACTTTTAGAAGTAGTCTCTTGTGGGTATCTATCAAATGCACTTTTTAAACCAACTTGCGAAAAATCCCCAAGTAGTGAGTGAGAATCACCATCGATGACAACATCCGCACCAGAAACTTTTGAAGCTATCTCTAAATCTTTTTTCATGCCATTGTGGCTTAAAAGGATTATTTTATTGATTCCCTTTTTTTCTAACTCATCGATATATCTTTGTGCTGTCAATGTCGCATCTAAAAATGTAATATCATCACTAGGACGAGATGAGACTTTGGTTTTTTGTGCCTGTTCAAGTCCGATGATTCCTATCTTTTGCCCATCTCTTTGGATGATTTTGTATGGTTTCCACATTTTTGCGAGCAAGCTTCCCTCTTTGGCTACAACATTTGCAGAGATAACAGTAGAGCATCTATTTAACCCATCTAAGATTTTTTTTAAACCTTCATCTCCATCATCAAACTCATGGTTTCCTAATGTCACAGCATCCCATGTGAGTTGGTTCATCATCTCTATATCTGGTGCGGATTTAAAAAGTGTATAAAAAAGTGTCCCTTGTATCATATCTCCTGCATGTAGTGTGATAGGATTTTTTGACTTGCATTTAAGTGCCTTTATCTTTGATATCACGCGTGGAAAACCACCCATTTGAACATAAGTTTTTTTACCATTAAACTTAAGGCTTTTGTTCTCACTTGCAAGGTGTGAATGGTGATCATTGATGTGAATGATTGTAACTGTTATAGCTTTTGACTCTTTTTTTGTAGGTTTACATACGGTTTGTTTTGTAGTTTGAAGTGGTCTATTTGTGGCACTTGTACCACTATTTTTTTTCTCATTTTGTACTGCTACGACAAGCGCAGTATCTAACTCAGACTTTTTTACATGTGTTTCATTACAGCCACTAAATGTCAATATTGCTGCACAAAGTGCAATAGATATTTTTGATTTCATTTTTTTCCTTCTTAATTCTTATGCAAATTCTTTTGCTGCTGCCATAATTTTGGAAGAGTTTTGAGAGAAGTTTATCAGCATACACTCCTCTTCCCAGCCATTTTCATAGACGATATCTTCAAGCATCGCATCTTCATATATGTTTTCAAGGTAGATATAATTCTCAGGATCTTCGACCATGATAATCATCCCCTCAAATCCCGCCTCATGTGCAAACTCTATCTCATTTTTTAATTTCTTCTTGATTTTCTTCATATTCTTTTTCATAGCTTAATTTCCTATTTTAATTTTAAAATATTATTTTAACAAATCATTATTACAAGATAGTTACAGTTTTGACTTATCATGATAGTATCTCACAGCCTCTTTCACACCTGTCGATTTGTCTTCTTTTAGCTCTTCATAGACGCTCTTTACTGGCTTGACATGGGCATCTCTGCCATAGATAAAGCTCTGTTCATTGACGATGACTTTATAAGCCTTGTTGAGCGTTGTTGCTCGCTTTGTTGAGGGGAGTAGTAGCGTAGAGATATCATGATGGAGTGTTTTTACCAAGCTTTGATTGAGATTTCCATCTTTGTCAAAAAACTTACCTTTGACCTCAGCATTACCACGAAATTCATCTCCTGCGTGATTTTGTTCTAAATAGAGTGTATATTCATATCTACCATCTGGCGTGTGAGGTTCTTTGATGTTTTGTAGTCCTTTTTGAGACCAATGAAACCAACCATCATGATAGGCACCCTTTTCCAGTTTTCTAGCAAAGGAAAAAGTCGAATCCACCACCGCCCCAAGCGAGGCATGACAACCGATACAAAAGAGCGTCTCTTCATAACTTTGCGGGCGTAAATCCCCTTTGGCATCTTCGATAAAACCTTGATAACGCCAGCCTCTTTTATTGCTAATGCCTCGTTCATTATCTCCGATAAATTGCTCCAATCTATCGGGGAAATCATGATTTTCTTTTAGCTCTTCTTCAATCAGCTCTTGATGGGTATTATAATCTGCCCAAGCAACCTTTTTGGCATAACGAAGCTCTTTCATACGAGGGGCTATCATGATAGTGCCATTGACATCACTATCGATATAACGCACCGAATGCAAAAACTCTGTCCCCTTAGGAAAAAGTCCCGCTGCAATCTTCGCTTTGTCTTTGGCATCACCGACATAAGACATATGCTGCCCATTTCTAGGGTCATAGGAAAAAGCGATTTTCTTCGCCATCCCTAGTTTCTTATCCTTGTCCAAATCCACACCATAACGCTTCTCATCGATAGGAAAGCTCTCTATATCTTTTTGTTTGATGAGTGCTTCTACGATGAGGAGATTGACCTTGTAAGTCTCTTTGTCATACTTGCCACCAAGACTACGAAATGCCTTTGGCAAACGAATCAATACATCATCTGTTGATCCATTGGTCGGCCAAAAAGTCCCAAGTACAGGCGCATACCCAAAGGCTCTCCAGCCCGTCATCTGCCCCTTAGTATCTCTATCAAATCCCTCTTCATCAAAATCATAATAACAATCAGGGATATACCCATCCCACTTTTTATCACCATCTACATCCCACGCTTCTGGCAAGTGTCGTAATTTTTCAGCCAAAATCAAACGCCCCTTATCATGATAGTTGCTCTTTTTCACATACGAAGCAATCGCATCATCACTGATAGCCGCGACCGCTTTGCTTCTATCTATAAAGAGATTTGACCAGTGATTTTTCAGTAGATACTCACGAAAACTATATGCTAGTTGCAAATCCCAATCATCGATATAGTTTGGCTCTTGTGAATCGATATGGCAAGCAAAACAAGGGTTGTGTATATGCCCATTTGTATCTTTGGTTTTTGTGTAACATTGACTAGGGATGTTGGGAGACTCGTTGTGTAAGTGTTTGCTTTTTAGATCCACCGCCACAGGGGCAGCGGATATCATGATAGACGAAGAGAGGAGGAGTATCGCTCTTTTCATGATATGACCTACTTACTTGCAGGAAATGCGCCGATATATCCTGTGTAAGCGTGTTTTTCATCAGGGTTTTGAAGCTTATCTTGATCACTCTCACCATAAGGATGCTGTACCACACTCATCAAGTATCCAAAGCCATTGACATCAGGATAAAAGTACGGTGAAGTCGTCTCTGAACCATACGGTGTTGTCTGGATTCGTGTCAGCTTTTTATCATCAAGGTTATACGCCCAAATCATATCATTTTGGTGGTAGCTTGTATCTTCACCGACGATGAGCGTATGTGCTGCTGGCATAAAAGTGACATTATCAGGCATAGAGATATTATCAAGTCTGCAAGTGTTACCCGCTTCATCTTTCTCCATCGGTGTACCAGAAAGCAGCCCTTCCATAGAGACGATATTGTACCCATCAAGTTTCATCTTGAAAACCGTACCACAGTGATTCCAAGGGAGTCTGATGTCGTTGCTACCACCCTTGTCATACTTGTCATTGGCTTTGCCTCTCTTTTTGTTATCTTCCATCCCTTTTTCAACACGGCTAAGGGACATATACATCTCTTTGTCTTTGGCATTATAAGTGATACCTTCCATCTTGGCAAACTCTGTTGTCGCACCCATCATACCCGCGTATCTGCCACTCTCCAAGCGCGAAGCAGCGACTTTCATACCATCTTTAATCTTCAAACACTCATTTTTCCCAGCCCAGTTACTTGCCAAGAAACCTGATGGGCAAGTATTATCAGATTTTCGTTTTGCCACCTCAAAGATATCGCCAAATACTTTTTTCTCACACAAGACTTTAGAAATCTCTTTATCACTAGCGTGACCCAAATCTACCCAAGATATCGTCGCTTTACCACCATGCTCACTACTAGTTTGATGCCATTTTGCCGCAAAGAGTGTACCTGCGGATAAATCCTCTGGCTTGTCAGCTACAAACTTATAAAATACTCCATTTGTCCCATCATCAGAGAGATAAACCGTCTTTTTATCAGGCATCACATACGCCAACTCGTGCGCAAATCTACCCATCGCATAATGCTTGGCGACCTTCACATCCCCTTTTTCATTGAGGATTTTCACTTCAGGAACCCAACCATAGTCATAAGGATTGAGCGCTTTTAAATCATTGCACACATAGCGTGCCATCGGGTCATAATACGAATCAATGTGTCCATTTGCATCCACTTTACTAGCATCAGGTGGATACTCCTCGCTTCCTAAGTGCGTATTCCACGGTGTCACAGAACCAGCACATGGCACCCAAAGTCCATTGAAAGCTGAAAAATCTATCGGTTTTGTGTTAGTAGCGGTAAGTTTACCTGTCTCTTTGTTTTGCTTAAGCTCTGTGAGATACATACCACCTGGTCGCGTCTCAAAGTGAGAAATCATAAAAAGCTTTGATCCTATCTTGATAAGTGAAGCAAAGTCATTGCTATTACTGATAAGCAGTGAACCATCTTTGTTTGAGATGGGCTGATTGTTTTTGTCATACATCAATCCATAAGTGTTGCCACAGAGTTGATCACCACTTCTTAGGATTGTGTTAAATCCTATATCATGTGCCTTACCATCTATCATGATAGAGTCAGAAGCGAGGATTTCTCTCTTTTGTGCATCTGTGGTAGGGACTGGGACTGGGGAAAATTGCCAATTTTTTTGGTTTGTAGCAGAAGTGCTTTTCTCAACTGCTTGGGATAATACTTTACTGTCTGTTTTTACTTTTTCAGAAGCACTCTTGACTGTTGCATTATTACATCCTGAAAGCACCACTGAAGCCGCTACCATCGATAACATCATATATCTTTTCATAACAAAATCCTTTATATTTTAAATTACTCTGTAAGTATAAAATATCTTTATTTCTACTTGATAACAAAAGCGCTTCAAAATGGTTACAAACAGAGCATCTTGCTGTTATCAAATTGTTATCATGATGTACTACACTACCCTTATGAAATATAAGTCAATCTTTGTATCAGACATTCACCTAGGCACAAAATTTTCTCAAGCAGAGAAGTTTTTGGACTTTTTAAAAGAGAATGAATCAGAAGCACTCTACCTCGTCGGTGATATCATCGATGGGTGGGCACTAAAAAGAAAATATAGATGGGAGCAGGCACATTCAGATGTTATTCAAAAAGTACTTAGAAAAGCACGAAAGGGAACAGCTGTTTTTTATATTACTGGCAATCACGATGAGTTCTTGCGTGGTTTTTTACCTATTGTCATGGGAGACAATCTCACAGTAGTCAATGAGATAGACTATACCGCCAGAGATGGCAAACGCTACTATGTCACACATGGAGATTTTTTTGACTCTATCACCATGACTAAAAAATGGCTTGCTGTACTGGGAGATATAGGCTATGACCTACTCCTAAACCTCAATGGAACGATAAACTTCATACGCCAAAAAATAGGCATCAAACGCTACTGGTCACTCTCAAAATATGTCAAAGACAATGTCAAAAAATCTGTCTCATTTATCTCTGACTATGAAAACATCCTCGCCAATCACGCAAGGCACAAAGGCTACGATGGCATCATCTGCGGACACATTCACAAGGCAGAGATAAAGATGATAGATGAAATTGAGTACAAAAATTCAGGTGACTGGGTAGAATCCTGCACCGCGCTGGTAGAGACCCTTGATGGAGAGTGGAAAATCATCTCTTATCTGTAATCATTTTGTAACCACTCTGTAATCCCTCTGTTACCCCTTTGCGTTATCATATAAAAAATAGTATTTGGAGGCTCTTATCATGATAGCCACACAAGAAATATACCAAAGGAGCAACACGGTGCATCATCCCATCTCTTTTGCCACGATATTAATCATAGAGGATGATGAGGAGATACTAGAGCTAGAGACCTTTCATCTTGAAAAAGAGGGTTACAAAGTCCTCGCCTTTCACTCTACCAAAAATGTCGAGCAACTTTTAGAAAATGAATCTATCGACTTGATGCTTATAGATAGGAAATTACCAGGTATTGAAGGAGCAGACTTTGTGCGATACATTCGTGACAAAGGCTTTGAGATACCTATCATGTTTGTGAGTGGAAAATCCAAGGATACCGATGTCGTGGAGGGCTATATGAGTGGCTGTGATGACTATCTGAGAAAACCTTTTCATATCCAAGAGTTTTTATGTCGTATCAAGGCTATCTTGCGTCGCACCAATGTGGCAGAACCAGAACACCTAAACTACCGTGACATCAAGATGGATTTATCACAGAGAAAAGTCTATATCGACGAGGAAGAGATTTCGCTGACAAAGCTAGAATTTAATCTTCTCAAATTCTTTATCGCACATCAAAATCGTATCTTGGACCGTGAATACCTCCTGCGTCATGTCTGGGGAGAAGATGCCCTCAAACAAAAAAGAACCGTCAATGTCACACTCAATCGCCTCAAAAAGAAGATCGACCCAACAGGCAGCAAAGAGTACATCACCGCGATACATGGCATAGGCTACAAACTAAGCTAAAGGGCAC
>CAZCUH010000079.1:0-7383 GCA_964501795.1 uncultured Sulfurospirillum sp. | reverse complement strand
GGGGCATATCATGATAGAGAAAATCAAGAATTTTTTGGGTGTGGATATCAAAAACGATAAATACGCACTCGTAGATGATGAGATATTTGGCAAAGTCGCCAAATCCAAAAAACCAGATTCGTGGGTGCGTTCTACCTGTGGATACTGTGGTGTGGGTTGTGGGCTTTACATCGGAGTCAAGGATGGCGAACCAGTCTATACCAAGGGTGATCCAGCCCATCCAGTGAGCAAAGGAACACTCTGCCCAAAGGGTCTAAGTGAGCATGAGATGGTGCGCGCGGACAATCGTGTGGCATCTCCTCTCATACGCAAAGATGGTACCTTGCAAGCGGTGGAGTGGGATGAAGCCTTTCAAAAGGTAAGTGATAGTTTTAAATCCATCGCCAAAGAGCACGGTAAGGGCGCAGTAGCGTGTATCTCGACGGGACAGCTTCTGACTGAAGAGTTTTATACGCTTGGTAAATTTGTCCAGCTAGGTCTTGGTACCAATAACTACGATGGCAATACCACGCTTTGTATGTCATCAGCGGTGATGGGGTATAAACAATCTTTTGGATCTGATGGCCCTCCAGGGTGTTATGAGGATTTTTCACACGCCGATGTCATCATGCTTATCGGGGCAAATATCGCGGACAATCACCCCATCCTCAAGCTTCATATCGCCAAAAACAAAAAGATAACAGGTAAAAAACCAACCATCATCGTCGTGGATCCTCGCCACTCCAAGACAGCCAATATGGCAGATATCTTTGTACCGCTTAAACCACGAACAGACTTGGCACTCATCAATGGACTGTGTCATATCATCTGGGAACAGGGTTGGGCTGATGAGAGTTTTATGCGTGAAAAAGCTTCAGGCTATAAAGCGTTTGTCAAACATATCCAAGCTTATCCGCCACAAGAGGTTGCCAACATCACGGGTATCGAAGTCAAAGAGCTTTATGAGCTTGCTCGTATCTATGCAGGTGCGGACAAAGCGATGTCTGCGTGGACGATGGGGGTCAATCAATCAGCTTTAGGGACGGATACGGTTTCGGCTATCTGTAACTTGGCGTTGATGACGGGCAATCTAGGACGAGAAGGTGCAGCGCCGATGAGCATCACGGGACAGTGTAATGCTATGGGAACTAGGGAGAGTGGATTTACCTCTTCGCTTCCAGCGTATCGTAACTTTGCGAGTCATCATGATAGGGAGGAGTATGCTTCTATCGTAGGTGTGCCGACAGAGATTGTACCGGATAAGAGAGGCTATGCGTATCCACAAGTGATTGAGGCGATCGAGAGAGGTGAGATTAAGGCTCTTTGGGTAGTAGCAACCAATCCACTCGTGAGTTATCCTGATCAAGCACGCCTAAGAGCAGCACTCAAAAAGCTTGATATCTTGGTCGTGCAAGACTCCTTTATGTCTGATACAGCAGAACTTGCCGATGTGGTTTTTGCTGCCGCGACTTGGAGTGAAAAAGATGGTACTTATACCAACTCAGAACGCCGTTGTAATTTAGCGAAAAAAGCAGTAGAACCACTAGGAAAAAGTAAGAGTGATTTTCATATCGTCGTGGAATTTTCCAAATATTTTGATGGGGTCAATGAACTGCTTTTTAAAGATTGGGAGCATCCTCGTGATGCCTTTGCGGAGTGGCAAAAGGTGAGCAAAGGGCGCTTGTGTGACTATTCTGGAATGAGCTATGAAAAGATAGAAACGCTTGGTGGGATTCAGTGGCCGTGCAATGAAGAAAATCCAAACGGCACGCCAAGGCTCTATCATGATAGTATGGACTGTTCGACTGAAGATGGCAAGCCCAAGTTTATCTGTGCCGATTGGGAGCCAATGGTGGAAAATATTTGTGAAGGCTTTCCACTCATCTTAAACTCTGGACGCACCGTGGAGCAGTTTCATACGCGTACCAAAACAGGTGAGATTGCAATCTTGGACAATCTCGCCCCTGAAGCGTGGATTGAGATCAATCCTAAAGATGCAAAAAAACTACAAGTACAAAGTGGCGATAGGATGTCTGTCTCTTCACCACGAGGTCGTGTGGATGACATCATCGTCAAGGTGACTGAGGGCGTGAGAGAGGGCAATATCTTTATCCCTTTTCATTACAACACAGAACTTATCAATACCCTGACCCAATCGCTCTTTGATCCTAAATCTTTTGAACCAAATTTCAAACAAACCGCTGTGCAACTCCATAGCGAAAAAGTACCAGAGGGTATAGCCTTGCCACAGACAGAGATAGTGGGAGAACTCTATCATGATAAGGTATCCACAGATAATAGTAAAGTAGAGGAAAATGTATATGCAAAAAATCATAGAAGTTAGTCAAAGTCGCAATCAAAAAATCAACAAGATAGAGAAAATAAAACCCAATCGTACTGTCGATGAAGCGATGGCAAAACTGCGTGAGTATGCCAAAACAGGCTATGACTCGATAGAAAAGGATGATAAAGCGGTCTTTTTTAAATATTTTGGAATCTTTGATAAAGAGAAATCCAATGGGGCAAATCACTTTATGCTTCGTGTACGCATACCTGGTGGTCAGATGTCTGCACAACAAGCCAAAAAAGTGGGAGAACTAGCCAAAGCGTATGGCAATAACTACATCGATATCACGACACGGATGCAGATTGAGCTGCGTTATCTCAAGATAGAAGATTTGGCAACGGTGATTGATGGACTAGATAGTGTGGGCATTACGACTTATCAAACAGGGATTGATAACTTGCGAAATATCGTCACAGATCCTCTTGATGGACTCTCGCATGACAATGTCCTAGAAGTGATGCCACTGCTTGAAAAGATGCAAGCAATATTTCTAAAAAAATCAGAGTGGGTTGGGACATTACCGCGTAAATTTAATACCGCCATCTCTGGAAATTATGCCAATCGCTGTAATGTTTTTGCGCATGATTGCTCTTTTGCTTTGGCTGAGAGAGATGGAGAGCTAGGGTTTAATGTCTATCTTGGTGGGCGTGTGGGGATGTTGGCGAAAAATGCTGATGTCTTTGTGAAGTATGATGAAGTTGTGCCATTTTTTGAGGCACTTATCGAGATATTTAAAGAGTACGGCTTTCGCGATAATCGTAACAAAAACAGACTGCATTTTTTCATAGAAGCGGTGGGGATGGATACACTAGTAGAAGCTATCAAAGCGCGCAGTGGCTTGGAGTTTCAAAGTGCAGGACAACATCAAGTGGAGTTAGAGCATTTTGATGCCAAGTATGGAAAAGTCAAACAAAAAGATGGCAAATATGCCCTGCATGTTGTCGTACCTGCTGGGATATTTGATGGTGATGCGATGATGGAAGCGGGGCAGATAGCCAAGATGCATGGCGAGGGGATTCGTCTGAGTGTGGATCAAAATCTCTATATCGTAGGTATCGCCCAAGAAGAGTTGGATTTGGTACTTGGCTGGGATCTCTTTAAGCGATATAAGAATGTCAATACGCCTTTTTATAACAATATGATTTCTTGCGCGGGAAGTGATACCTGCTCTTTTGGTGTGATTCGTGGCAAGGTAGATGCTTTGGAGATGAGTCAATATCTCAGCGAAACGATAGAACTTCAAGATGGCAAGATTCGGATCTATTGGTCTGCTTGTGTCAAGGGATGTGGTATCCACGAACTAGGCGATATCGGGCTACTTGGATGCAAGACTAAGGTTGAGGGCAAAGCAGTGCCTGCTGTGGATATCATGATAGGGGGAAAACTCGTCGCAGAGAGTCAAGATGCGCATACGGTTTTAAAGGGTATTCCTCTGGATATCGCCAAGTATTATGTCAAAGAGTTGGTGCTAGAGTATAAAAGACTCAAAAAGCCCAATGAAAGCTTTGAAAAGTTCAATGAACGCGTGCTTTCAAAGTACTCTTATGGGGCATTGGCATTTATGATGTCTTATAATTATAGGGTAGATGAGGCGCAGAAACTCTTGCTAGATAAAGAGCCAAAAACTTTAAAACATGAAGCCTTTGAGATTTATCACTTTGGGGAAAAAATCTATCGTATCTTAGAAGAAAAAAGTCCTTATGGAATCGTCAAAAACTTTGCACCAGTAGGAAAATCTGTGCAACTCTCAAAACCTTTTGTGATGGAAGAGATTGTCAATAAGATGATTGCTAGCGATGAAAGTCGTGCAGAGGTCTTTACAGAGTTGTTGGTAGAGATGAACAAATTTTAAAAGATAGATAACCCCGTTTTCTCTACAAATTTTTGCAATGCCAGCGTACCTGCATGAGAATTGCCATAGCGATTGAGTGCAGGTGAAAAGACACAAATTCCCATCTTACCCGGTACAACAGCCACGATACCACCACCCACACCACTTTTGGCAGGCAGTCCTACATGAAAGGCAAATTCACCTGAAGCATCATAGTGTCCACAAGTGAGCATGACCGCATTGATTCG
Source organism: uncultured Sulfurospirillum sp. (assembly GCA_964501795.1). Classification (GTDB taxonomy): domain Bacteria; phylum Campylobacterota; class Campylobacteria; order Campylobacterales; family QNZT01; genus JANTGR01. Next base: position 2,978 of record CAZCUH010000079.1, on the reverse strand, counting down.
TCTTGTCTGATTTGGAGTGATGTAGCGCTTTTTAGTTAAAGGGTCTTTGCCACCATTGGCAAGATAGAGTATCGCTCTAGAGAGTTCTTGTGTAGTCATACTCACTGCACAGTGCTTAAAATAAGTCTGCACGACAACATGAGGGTCATTGTCTAGGTTTTTAAAGCTCTTCATGAGATTGGCAAGGGCTAAGTTTCTATATCCATGTGCCATCTCTGAACTCGAGACTTCTGGATCAAAGCTGATATCAGTATCATCTGCGATATTTCGGATGAAACCAAGGATAACCTCAAAGGCTTTATAATCATCTTTATAGTGGCTGATAAGACTATCGGTGACAGCGATGGCACCTGCATTGATGAAAGGATTTCTTGGTCTGCCTTGTTCATACTCTAGTTGGATAAGTGAATTAAAAGGATTGCCAGATGGTTCGACACCAAGTTTTTCATAGAGTGCTTTAGAGTAGATATCAAGGGCGAGTGTAAAGGTAAAGACTTTGGAGATACTTTGGATAGAAAAGGGTTTTTGCGTATCACCTACGCTGTATTGTTCACCTGCCGTGGTGATGATTGAAAATGCAAATTGTTGTGGATTGACACTAGATAGGGCAGGGATATAATCAGCAACTTTTCCGCGTCCTAATTCGGGCTTGATCTCTTCATAAATCTCTTCTAAAATAGCTTGATAATGCATCTTCTTCCTTTCAACCTAAATGTTGCAGTTGAGGAGATTATACAATAAAAACGATTGGAAAATTGTGTTTATAGGAGAGGGGAGGAAAGGCTGATGGTTTTACCCATCAACCTTGTAGTTTACTTCCAGCCTTTAGCAACGATGTTACTAGATTTACTGTAAGGATATTTTTGGACTAACTCTTTGACAGATAGTTTTTGATCACCATCTCTCATAAAGTGAGCAAGCGTAACTGATGCCCAGTAATCGCCAGCATATTCTGTATCTGCTAGCATATTTGGTACACCATTTTTATCAACTGTATGACATGCAGCACAAGTGACTGGACCAGCATATTTTCCATCTGGGCTGTATTGTAGTGCTTGTTCATAAGTTGTCTTATCTACCGTTCTATTTGGTCCATCATATCTTGTAGAGTAGAGTCCGTGTGTAGATTCATGACAAGATTGACATGCGATATTTCCATGTCCTTTAGAATATCTATAGAGTGATAGTTTGTTTGGTTGATCGATTGGGAAGTATTGTCCACCTTTACTCTCAACAAACGGTGCCATATGACAATCCGCACAATGAGGTTCACTAGCACTTAACCACCAATCATTACCACCTGAAGCTGCCTTATATGGTACGGCTCCACCTGTAGGATGATTCCAAGCTTTCAAGTCCAGACCTTTTTTAGCAACATTTTTCACTAGAACTGCTGACTCATGATCTGCATAATAGCTCAATACTTCATTATTCCCTGTTGTTTTTGGATCTGCAAAAGAATTAAATTTACTTGCATCACCACCAGCAACAGCATCAATAATCTCTTTGAGTGTTTTATTTCTGATAGATTTTCCTTCTAGTGTTTGTGTTACTGTTAGGTCATCCAATTTATACATCTTTTGTGCAACTTTAGTATGGCAGTTTGTACAGTAGAGTCCTCTCATTTTTGTACTTGCTTGACCATGCATATCTTTCATACTGACCTCATTGAGTTGGTATTTACCATAAGCATTGAGGAAGAAAGGTGGTTTTGCATCAGGATTGGAGTGTGCATCTCTTCTGACATAACAACCTCCACCACTCTCTCGGATATCTTTGTTTGAAAATCTTCCTTTACCATATCTATCTGCTACTCTGTATGGATTGGAGTCATCATTCATAGATGGATCTTGGAAATGTGTTGGGTGGCATGATTGACATGCTTGTGTTCGTCCTGCACCATCTGGCATAGGTACCATTCCGAGGTGAAAACCGTGAATAGCTTCTGAAAGTGGTTTTGCATGGACAGCTTTATATCCAGTTGCTGTTGGGCGCGGTTCTTGTAAGTTACCAGAGACATTATCACCATGACAATCCGCACAGTTGACTTCACCAATCTTACCTAGACGATTTCCTGGTGCATCAGGATGATAATCAGATAAAAACTTTGTTCCATGATGCGAATCATGTAGAGAGAGGATGTTGATTGAAGACTCTGCAAGTCTTGCCATATATTCACTCTCATCAGGATAAGATTTCCAGTATGCATACTCTTTATCTGAAAATTTCAAGCCTTCATCTCTTGCCATTTTTGCTGCTTTACCCTCTCTTGAGTGGCAGGCATAACAGTTTGGTATATCCACTGGGTTTGTACCAAAGTACTCAATTGGCTTATTATTCGCCCCAAGCATTGTTTTACCTTCTTTGGAGTGAAGTTGTACCGTGGAGTATTGGAAAGGTTGAAAATCTTTTTCTGTGACTGATCTGATTGTACCTTTTCTTCTAGTATCATTGAATGCTGTGAGTGGAAGACCTAAGGCATCCCAAATGTATGAAGATGTCAATGTGAGTTTGACATTTTTTACTTGTGGTACTAAAGTATCTGTCATGACGATGTTTCCACCATCTTTACCAGCATACTCTAAGTAACCACCAGCGATAGATTTACCAGTTGGTCCACAATCAATTTTGACTTTGATTTGTTTACCAACGCGTAGTCTATCTTTGTCTGTTGCATTAGCAGGAATAGTACCTTCCAAGTCTTTGTAGATAAAGAGGTGAGACCAAACATAGTTAGCGACATTATCGCCTGCACTATCAAAGTGTCCATCTCCATCTACATCTTTAGGAACAGACCAATATTTCATCTTGTTCCCTTCACTATATGAGTTGTCCTTTGTATAGTAGTAAAGTTTGACACTATCATCAGGACTTAGCAATTTTGGAAGTGAACCACTCTTGCTACTCTTAATAACTTGCGCTTGGATAGAGTTATAAGGTGGAATAACACAACAATAACTCATCTCAAAACCAACACA
>CAZCUH010000078.1:0-7469 GCA_964501795.1 uncultured Sulfurospirillum sp. | reverse complement strand
ATCGCTTCAACCCCATCATGATAAAAGTGACATCTTCTAAGAATCTCTCTTTACTAGACTTCTCTGGCGTACGCGACAAAAAGCCCCAAGTGGAAGCGATGAAATAACTCGCATACGATGTAGCATCCACCTCCACAAACTCTCCTCGCTTGATACCATATGCCAGCACTTTAGCGTAATTTTCCACCAAATGCGCAAACTCCCCTTCACAAGCACTAGCGATATCCACATCCAACGCGCCCATCTCAAACATCAAGCGATGCAGAGGACAGCCATATTTGATAAGCATCGGGTTATCTGCTATTTTATTGATAGTATGCTCAACAATCTCCAAAGCACTACTATCAGCACGCATCTCAAAGTCAAAAAACTCTCGTACTTTGGGCACCAATCGCTCCTCAATCATCGCCAATACCATCGCTTTTTTACTCTCAAAATGATGATACATTGACCCTCGTGGCACGCCAGCCTTTTTGAGTATCGTTGCCGTGGCTGCACCACAATAGCCATAGCGATAAACTTCCTCAAAGGTCACATCCAAAAGCTTATCTCGACTGCTTCGTTTCTCTATCATGATAGCTCCTTTTTGAGTAGTGCTACACCACTTTGAGGTATCTCCAAAGTCGCTCCAAGCTGCGATGCAATCCAAGAAAAAGTCTGGGGCGAAAAAAAGCAAATATGTGTCAAATCTCTTTTATAATACCAATTTTCAAAATCCTCCACACGAAAAGCACTCATCAAGCCAAGCACCCCACCCGCTCTCAAACAGCCCCAAAGCTTCTCGATCTCCCCCAGTGGGTGATGCAAGTGTTCGATAACTTCTGTGGAGGTGATAAAATCATACTTTTTTTCAAATACTTCGGGCGTATCATGATAGAAGATATCATATATCTCCATCTCATAGCCTCTACGCTCCATCAGCAGTGAGAGTGTAGGACCTGGCCCTGAACCAAAATCAAGCCCTTTGGCCCCCTCTTGTAGATGTGCTTGCAAAGGCAAGAGTAATTTATCTAAAAATTGACAATACCCTGCATTGTCTAGGCTATTTTGGTGATTGTCATATTTGGCTTTCTCTTCTGTTTGTGAGAGAAAATAGTCTGAAGGAACAAAGACCAAATCACAGAGCTTACAGTGATAATAGCGGCGATTTTCTCCCTCATAAAAAGGGCTATTCTCACGAGAGCCACAAAGCGAACAGGCTATCATGATAGCTTAATTGTAAGCACTTTTAAGCGTCTGCATCGTTGCACCTAGATTGAGAAGCACCATATCTGCCATGACCAATGCCGCCATCGATTCAGCCACGATTGAGCCACGCACTGCCACGCAAGGATCATGGCGACCTTTGAGTTCACAGCTAACTTCATTGTTATGTGTATCAATCGTTTTTTGTGATTGAAAGATTGAAGGTGTGGGTTTGAAATAGACTTTGATCTCTATCGCATCACCATTGCTAATGCCCCCCAACAAACCCCCACTATGGTTTGTCAAAAAACCTTTTTGAGAGATTTCATCATTGTTTGCAGAGCCTAACATCGAGGCACTCGCCATCCCCTCTCCTATCTCTACGCCCTTCACCGCATTGATACTCATCATTGCATCTGCCAAGCGTGCATCGAGTTTATTGTAGATAGGTTCACCCAATCCAATAGGCGCATTGCATATCTTTACCAAGCTCACGCCACCTACGGAATCATGGGCATTTTTGGCTATCATGATAGCTTCTTTTTGGGCAAGTTCTTTTTGACTATCTAGTGCATAAATCTCTGAATCTTTTGCCGCAGTAAAGTCTATATTTTCCGCTTCTATACCATCGACTGCAAAAGTACCACTCATCACTTCGATACCCAACTCTTTTAACATCAATTTTGCGATAGCCCCCGCTGCCACACGCGCTGCCGTCTCCCTAGCAGAACTACGCCCACCTCCACGATAATCACGCAATCCATACTTATGAAAATAGGTAAAATCCGCATGCCCTGGACGAAAAAGATCTTTGACATTGGTATAATCTTTACTCTTTTGATTGGTATTATAAATCACCATCGCGATAGGCGTACCCGTACTCACACCTTCAAAGACACCTGAGAGAATCTCAACTTTATCATCCTCTTTGCGCGCTGTTTCAAACTTTGATTTTCCTGGTTTTCTTCTATCTAGCTCACTTTGAATAAACGCTTCATCGATTAAAAGCCCTGCTGGTACACCATCCACCACACAGCCCAACGCCTTGCCGTGTGATTCACCAAAGGTTGTAAAAGAGAATTTTTTACCAAATGTATTTGATCCCATTAACGCTCTTCCTTTTTTAAAACTTCAAGCGCCAATCTCGCCGCTTCTTGATGGGCTACTTTTTTAGAGTTTCCTTTTGCCGTACTTAGCTCTTTGCCTGCGACTTTAATCATCACTTCAAACTCTTTTTTATGATCAGGCCCCGTTGCAGATATCACGATATACTCTGGGGTCACACCCATTCTTGCCTGCGTAATCTCTTGTAAAGTGGTTTTATAATCTCTAAACACACTCTCAAGATCTATCTTTGGATACGCCTCTTCCAACAAACGAAGTGACACCTCTTGCGCCTTTTCTAAGCCACTTTCAAGGTATATAGCACCTATCAACGCTTCAAAAGCATTGGAACAGATAGACGCTTTACTTCGTCCGTCATTATTCTCTTCTGCTGATGATATATGGATATAATCACCAAGACTTATCGAGTTGGCTAGCTTTTGAAAACCTTTCTCATTGACCAAAGAAGCACGCAATTTTGACAAATCACCTTCATTGACATTTGGAAATTTTTTAAAAAGATATTCACCTACGATTAAATCAAGCACCGCATCACCTAAAAACTCTAGGCGTTCATTATTAAAGGATTTTTTACAACTTTTATGCGTCAATGCTTCTAGTATCAACGCCTCTTGTTGAAATGTATACCCCAGTCTCTCCCCTAGCTTTTGCAGCTTTTTCATAGATACTCTCCTGAGATTTTTTTGAGATTTTCAGCCTCACTGCGTGCTATTTTATCACATTTTTCATTTTCTTCATGTCCATCATGTCCACGCACCCAAAAAGCTTTGATACTATGCTCCTTTGAAACATCCAAATACTCCTGCCATAGCTCGGGATTTTTCACCTTTTTAAACTCTTTTTTCACCCATCCACCGAGCCATTCATTGATCCCTTTGACCACATAAGAAGAGTCACTTGTGATATCTACTTGACACGGCTCTTTAAGAATTTTCAAGCCTTCGATGACCGCTTTGAGTTCCATCTGATTGTTTGTAGCTTTGGCTTGGGCACCTGAGACAATTTTTTCATGACCTTGATATTTGAGTATTGCACAGTACCCACCAAAACCAGGATTGCCTAGCGAAGAACCATCACTATATAAATGAACCTGTTTCATAGCCTCTCTTTATTAAATTGGTTTCAATCTCTGCTGTATCTATCTGCTGGCATTTGGGACAACGATAAAAATAGAGCGGAAAAACATTTTTACAATTTTTACAGATATAAGAAAAACTCAAATCCCCACTTGCATCCTCTTGAAGATGCAATTTTATCAAGACATTGAGTGCAAATATATCACTCTCTTTGGCTTCTAACACATCTCCGCGTGCTGTAAATATCTCAGCGAGTAGAGGCTGTTCTTTGACAAAAGCTTCATCAAACTTCTCCAAGCGCGTCACCCACAACAAGTCTATGATATTGTTAAAATCATACTGTTTTAATAGCGCACTCTCAAAAGGTAAATTATTACTTTTTAAAAATTCAAAAAGTTTTCGTTGAACGATTTTATGCTCTAAACCTAAGTTTTTTAAGCCATCTACCTTTTTCTCTAGGCTCATACTTTTGTTGTGGATGATAGTGAGCGTCTGAAAGTAGAGTTTTTTCTGCTCTACAGCACACCCAAACTCTTCTAAGGTATCGAGCACTTCAAGTGCCTTATCATACTCACGAAGTGTCTCATAAATCACAGAAAGATAGGTCAATGCCTCTTCATTTTTAGGATAGAGTCTTAGTGAAGTGAGTAAAATCTCTCTTGACTTCTTTAAAAACCCTGCTTTATAGTAGGTTTTGCCAAGTAGCGTCAAGACATCTTTTCGTCTCTTTGGTCCCACCATATTTTTAAGAATTGAGAGATAAATCTCAATGGCTTTTTCATACTCACCACTCTTCTCATAAGTAAGTGCCATCAAAATAGCAGATTCCGTAGGTAAATCTTTTTTCTGTATAAGTTGTTTATAATCATCAAAACTATCATACTGATCAAATTTTTTGACAAATTTTTTGATATTGGTTTCATCTTCTTTACTCTTAAATATTCCCCACCAATAGGAGACTGAAGAGATGATAAAAATCAATGCAAAAAGTATAATCACCCCATAAAGAGGGTCACGATAATCCAATGAGAGAAAATCCAATTTATATCCGATATATGTAAGTTTTATATGATTATATCGAGATTCATCAATTAAATCAATCGGAGAGTATTATGATAGGGTATGGGGTAGTCTCAATACTACCCCAAGGGAGATTAAAGAGCTTCTTCGTTCTCTTCACCTGTTCTGATACGAACTACACGCTCGATGTCAGAAACAAATATTTTACCATCACCAATTTTACCAGTTTTGGCAGTTGTAGCGATGATATCTATAGCCTTGTCCAAAAAGCTTTCTGAAACCACAACCGTGATTTGTACTTTTGGTAAGAAATCTACAACATACTCAGCCCCACGATAGAGTTCTGAGTGTCCTTGTTGACGACCATATCCTTTCACTTCAGATACAGTCATACCTTCTATCTCTGCTTCTACTAATGCTTCTTTTACATCATCCAGTTTAAATGGCTTGATGATTGCTTCTACTTTTTTCATCCTGTTATTTCCTCTTAGTATTTAATTGTCATCTTGACAAGGAGCAAAGCCCCTTATCAATTCACGCTCTACTAAAGCTTTGCCTGTGGCAAGAACTTTTTTTATTGTCATCTTGACAAGGAGCAAAGCCCCTTATCAATTCACGCTCTACTAAAGCTTTGCCTTATAGATTGATTGATTTTTCACCATGAGTTGCTTCATCAAGACCCATTTGTTCAGTCTCTTCGCTCACTCTACCACCACCAGTTAAGACACTTGCGATGAAATATACCACGGCTGTCATGATACCACTATATACAATGGTCAAACCAACTGCTTTTAACTGGGCTATCAACTGTGTACCCATATTGTAATCATCTGCCATCAAGTATGGTGCGATGAAAATTGCCGTAGCAATTGAACCCCAGATACCAACAGCACCATGTACCCAAAATGCATCTAGTGAGTCATCCACTTTGAACCATTTTTTGATTTTAGCAACTGCTAGAAAACCGATGATACCACCAACAAAACCGATGATAATAGCACCAACAACACCAGCAGAACCAGAAGCTGGTGTGATTGCTACCAAACCAGCTACAGCACCAGATGCACCACCTACTAGTGTTGCTTTTTTATAAAATAGATACTCAACTGCTAACCAACCAAGTACACCAAGTGCCGCAGCAACATTGGTAATCAAAAAGGCATTACCCGCAACACCATCAGCTGCCACTTCACTACCAGCATTGAATCCAAACCATCCAAACCATAGTAACATCGCACCCAGTACCGTCAAGACAGGAGAGAAAGGCTTAATCGCTGCTTTTCCATAATCTTTTCTTTTTCCTAGTAACATCGCGACAACAAAACCAGCGATACCTGCATTGATATGTACAACCGTACCACCAGCAAAATCCATCTCACCAAAGTTTAGTGACTCACCGCCACCCCATGCCCAGTGTGTGATTGGTGCATAAACAACCAAAATCCACAATGCAGAAAAGATAGTATAAGTAGAAAACTTCACCCTCTCAATCATAGAACCACTTGCAATCGCTACTGTAATCGCTGCAAAAGTCCCTTGGAATGCTACAAATAACAGTTCAGGAATTGAACCTGTCAATGACTTGTCCGTGATACCAGAAAGTAGTAATTTACCTGTACCAAAATAATCACCCGCACCAAAAGCGATACTATATCCTGCTACAACCCATACCGATGGACCAACAGGATAAGCAATTAAACTCATACCCATCGTATTGAGTACATTTTTACTTCTTGTCATACCACCATAAAATAGTGCCAAACCAGCAGGTGTCATCAACATGACCAAAGCCGTAGCAACAATCATCCAAGCAGTATCTCCTGAATTAAGCACTGCATCATCTGCAAATGCTGATAATGGCAACAAAGCCAATAAAGCTAAAAGTCTAAACTTCATATCTACATCCTTTTTTATTTTAATTGTCAATTCACACGCTGCTAAAGCTTTGCCCTTGGCAAGAAACTTTAGAAACGAGATGAGACAACTTGATGAAATGATAACATTATCTTATTTGTCAATCAAAAAAAAATTGATTAATTTTTAGGCAGTTATTTTATTCCTTATCATGATAGATAAAGAAATATTTATGTCGATATGGTACTATACAAAAAAAATTATACTTCAAAAGGAAAATTATGGCTCTTTTTATAACAGGTCACAAAATCCCAGACTCAGACTCTATCTGCTCTTCACTTGCAGTGACTTATCTCAAAAATCAGCTAGGCATCGAAACGATTGCTTGTAAACAAGGCGAAATTAATCCAGAAACAGCCTATATCTTAGAAAAATTTGGATGCAAAGAACCTATCACAAAGACTTCTTTCGCAGGAGAAGATACTTTTATCACCGATACAACAGATCTCGCACTCTGCCCTGATGATATCCTTGATGCCAATGTTGTCGGTATCGTGGATCATCACAAACTAGGTGATTTGACGACTTCCACACCACTTGAAGCGTGGATTCGTCCAGTGGGTTGCTCTAACACCATCGTAAAAGAGATGTTTGACCACTATAAGGTAGAGATTCCAGCAGACATCGCAGGTATCATGATGTGTGCCATTCTCAGTGACACCGTGATCTTCAAATCCCCTACTTGCACCAAAGCCGATACAAAAGCTGTCAAAGAGTTAGCCAAAATAGCAGGTGTTGACAATCCTAAAGAAATCGGTATGGAGATGTTCAAAATCAAATCAGCTGTAGAAGGCACACCTATCCGTGATCTTGTCATGCGTGACTTCAAAGACTTCAATATGTCAGGGACAAAGGTAGGTATTGGTCAATTGGAGACCGTAGATATTACTATGTTTGATGAGATGAAAGATGACTTACTCAAAGATTTACAGACATTAAAAGAAGAGGGCAAACGCCATAGCGTTTTACTACTTCTTACTGATATCATGAAAGAAGGATCAGAACTCTTAATCGCTAGTGATGACATCAGCAAGATAGAAGCTGCATTTGATGTGAAAACAACAGATAATAAAGTATGGCTTGATGGTGTGCTTAGTCGTAAAAAACAAGTCGTGCCATTTTTGGAGAAAGCTTTTAGATAGAGGTACA
>CAZCUH010000077.1:5820-7523 GCA_964501795.1 uncultured Sulfurospirillum sp. | reverse complement strand
CGATGAAAAAATTGGCATATTTTGGATTGTTTTGCAAAAAACTTTTAAACCAATACGAATACTGAGAGATATGGTTAATCACCCCATCAAACATCAAGTTATAGTCCGCACTCAATGCCTCTATATCATCCCATGAACCCATACGCGGTGAGACATCTTTATAATCAATCACCGAAAAACCATCATCTGAAGAGTATGGATAAAAAGGTAAAATATGCACGGTGTTAATGATACCCTTTATAGAGTCATCTAAAAATTTCTTCAATGTCTGTAAAGGCTCCACGGTAGGTTCAATCACTTGATCCCCATAGGTAATCAAAATCACATCTTCTTGCGTCATTTTATAATGTTTTGAGACAATTTTTTTACGATAATTTTCTACCAAAGTATCTATCATGATAGCTGCTTTATTGGCATCTTCGGAAGTATAAAGCTCCAAAAGTCTCTCTTTGATATCTTTCTTTTTATAACTCATCTTACGCGTCATTGTCTTCTCTTACTGCTTTATTGTAACGGTATGTAAAATTAGGAAGCACAGAACGGACATTGGTCCAAGCAGAGAGTGATGGCACACCCATCGGGTCTTTGTTAAAATCTTCATTGGCAAGATGCAAAGACTCTGTAAAAGTGCGAATCGCTTCTAACTCTTTTTTACGATTATATTGCAAGCCATTGACCTCTGAAATCGCCGAATACTGATCAATAGCCCGTCGTGACTCTTCAAAATAAGTCGTCAAAAGCGCATTAAACTTTGAGCCTGAAAATGCCACACCACTCTGACTCATAATCCTAAAAATTGTCTCTGCTATCTCCTTAGTCATCTTTGCCACACCACCACCTGCTTCCGCTCCTAGCTCTTGGTGTTTGTGCTCATAACTCTCCATGATTTCTGATTGGCAAATTCGTTTTTTAGAGGTGTTGTTATAGACTTCTGAAAGCGTTGAAACTTCCAATCCCCAAGTCGGAGAGATACGGATACCGCGTGCCAATGAGCGGATGAAAGCAAACTCCCCAGAGAGAGCATAACGAAATGAGGACATATAATCAAGGTAACGACTCTTACCAAAATTTCGCTCCAGAGATTTAATCAGCGGTGTATAAAAAAGTCTTGTTGCACGACCATGAAGTTTATCTGTCACACGCGAATAATAGCCCTTGTTAAACTCAAAGTCAAAAGCAGGATGCACGATAGGATAAAAGAGTCGAGCCGGAATCTCACGCGTATAATTGACGATATCACAATCATGAAGCGCGATGGCATAGGCATTGGAGTCAGAGAGGATATACCCCATCATCATCCAGACATTGAGACCCTTGCCTTTGATATCTGTACTTTGAAAACCAGCTTCATCAAGCTCTTTTTTCAAAGCCATGACCCGTGGACCATCATTCCAGATGACATCCACAGGGGTAGGAATCACGGACATGATTTTTTTCACCTCTTCAAACTGCTCCTTATTTGCAGCATCAAGTCCCAAGACGATACGGTAAAGGTATTTGATATTTTTGAGTTCTTCGATGATGTTGTGCATCGCTTCTGTCTCAAATTCGCTATACAGTGCTGGCAAGATAAGCACCATATTGCGCCTTTTTGAGAGCTTTAGCAACTCCGCTTCCATCTCCTCCACACTTCTTGAACCTAGACGAGGAATCGTCGTTATTACACCATTTTGAAAAAAATCTGACATACTTTATCCTTTTTA
>CAZCUH010000077.1:0-5720 GCA_964501795.1 uncultured Sulfurospirillum sp. | reverse complement strand
ACTATCATGATATCCATCACATTTGTGCCACTTGCCCCTGTCATGATAAGGGCATTGTGTTTTTTGAGGTAGTGGTAGGAGTCACTATTTTCTAGATAACTCTCTATGCTATCATGATAATCACCCTCACACACCACAGCCCCCGCCGCGTCACTGTTGCCATCTATGCCATCGCTTCCCGCGGAGAGAAAAGTAAATGTTTTTCTCTTTTTTAGCATCCACAAGCAGAGCTCTTGGTTTCTGCCACCATTGCCAGCGCCTTTGACATTGACTGTCGGCTCACCACCAAACAGCAGGACTTCTGCTGTCTCATCTTCGACACATTTTTCGATAAAGTCCGCTACTTCTGTGACATCACCTTCCAAAGTATCAGTGACTATTTTAGCTCGCAAATCCATTTTGTGAGCCATTTTCATCGCACTTTCTAAGGCGATACGATTTGACGCTATCAAAAAATGTGGAAAAACTTGTGGTTTTTTCCCAAAAACAGTATCGTCACTTTCCAAAATATATTTTACACTATCTGGCAATAAATGTAAAATATTGTATTTATCTACGATATTTTTCACCTCATTTAGCGAAGAGTCATCCTCCAAAAGTGGTGCAGATCCGATGGCTTGCAAATCATCGCCTATGACATCACTCACCACTAGCACTATCCCATTTGCTTTTGTATGTGACGCGAGCCCTCCCCCTTTTATCTCTGAGAGGTTTTTTCGGATAGTGTTGATTTCATCGATAGAGAGTCCATGATGCAAGAGCACTTTTGTCGTCTCGACAAAATCCTCCAAGCTCACACCCTCAATAGGCTTTTCAATCAGCGCCGAAGAGCCACCTGAAAGTAGATATATAAAAAAATCCTCTTCTCCCATCGCTTCAAATTCCCTGATCAAGCGCTCCCCAGCATCGAGGCTTTTTTGTGATGGCAAGGGATGTGTACTCTCTATGATTTCTACCCCAGCCACCCTATCATGATAGTTTGAAACCACCACATTTTTAGCAATCCTATCACCCAACAATGCATCAAGAGCTCTAGCCATCTCAATAGAAGCTTTACCTGAACCATAGACAAAAATATTGCGATATGTTGAGAGATCAAAACTTTGATTTTCAATCGTCAAGACATGATCATGATAGCCCAAGGCTGAAGGGATGAGATTTTTGGGCATGACAGCTGCGAGTGCTTGTAAGTATATCTCTTTTGCTTTTTGTTTGTCACACATCTTTTAAAATCTTTTTGAGACTTTCATTCCAGCCAAGACTCCCTTTATGGAGTGCTCTGATAAGATTGGGAATTTCTACATCGATATACTTTCCCTCATGATGTGGAATCAAGATAGGCGTATCTACAATGCGCAGCATATCGACATCATTATAATTATCACCTAGCCCGATAGAGTCTCTATCATGATAGACCTCCAAGACCCTAGAAACCGCTTTTCCTTTATCTTGTTCTATTCCTACGAGATGATAAAAGCGCCCTCCTTTGAGAATCTTCATCCCTGCCTCTTCTGCCAACTTCTCCAAAGCCGTCAATTTTCGCTCATCTTTTATCAAAAAAGGCTCTGAAAAATCCCGCTCTTTTGCCATCTTTGCCAAGTCATAGGAAAAATCCGTATATTCCATCACTGCTTCCACGCTCATATCCGAAAAAGCTTGTATATCAAAGGTTTCTTTGACACTATCCATAAAGAGACGAATATCGCTATAGTGCAAACCTAGCTGCACATCGCCACCCTCCATTCCAAAGATACAAGCGCCATTTTCTACGATAAAAGGGGCATCAAGCCCTATCTTCTCTTGCAGCATTTCACACTCTTTTTTTGTCTTACTTGTAGTAAATATGAGGGGGATGTTGTGCATTTTGATAAAGTCAAGCATCTCACTTGCTTCATCAAAGCTATAATCTTCATGGTTTAAAAGTGTACCATCAAGATCGGTGAAAATAATCGTATTATTTTTCAAACTTCTCTTTCAAGATGACTTTTCCAAGCTCCACACCGGGTTGATCATAGGTATTGACATTGAGAAAATACCCTGTGAGTGAAGTGAGTAACTCATAATACATAATCATCATTCCAGCGCTATTTTCATCCAGTCGTGGCAAGGTAATCATATCCACATCCACACCTTGGTCTTTGATACTTTGCATCGTAGCGTCGCATTGGGCATTGATGAGGGTATTGAAGCTATGATTGTTGATGAAGTTTGTCTTTTCTAGCTGCGGTATGCTCACATCAGGAATCATCATCTCATTTTCAAAATCCTCTACTTTGATCATCGTGACCGTTTTATTGCGAGGGCCTTCGATGATGAGCTGTAAAAAGGAGTGCTGATCGATAGATCCAACCAGCCCAATAGGCGTCAAACCGACCTTGGTGCCATCGCGATTGATTTTGCCAAGGGACTCACCCCAAAGTTGCACGAACCAGTCATTGAAGTACTTAAATGACGAGGAGTACGAAAAGAGCACATTGATAGGAAGCACCTCTTGTCTGCTCGCATAATGATAAGCTTTTTCTACCATGGTATCTTGATTTTTATCAAAAAATGACTTTTTCAGCTCTCGTGCCCCTTGCAAGAGTTTGTCCACATCATAGCCTAGTATCGCTAGTGGCAACAAGCCCACAGGTGTAAAGACTGAAAAACGACCACCCACATTGAGTGGCAGATGAAAAGTCGTCAAGGAAAAATCTTTGGCAAACTTATCGAGTGGAGAGAGAGGATCGGTGATAACAGCAAAATGCCCTACAAAAGCACTATCCTCAAAGCTAAGCCCATAGCGATGCATGAGATATTTGACATGCGAGGTGGTCTCAATCGTCCCGCCAGATTTGCTTATCATGATAAAGAAACTCTCTTCAAAAAGCACATTTTTGAGATTTCTCTCTATCTCATTTGGATCGACATTTTCCATAAAGATAAGATTTTTCTCATTTCTATTGGCAGTATGAGAGAGCATATGATCAATCGCCTTGGTTCCCAAAGAAGAGCCACCAATCCCAATCACCACGACATTTTTAATCTTCTCAAAGTCATAATTGGCGCAAAAGTCTTTGATCTCTCGCAAAGTCTGCATATCTTCTGGCAGGGTATAGTAGCCAACCTCCCCACTCTCTGACTCTTCTATGATGGCTTCATACGCCTCTTGGATATCACTCTCTATCATCTCTGTTTTAAAAAAATGTCCCACGCTTCATCCTCTATACTGAAAATTGTTCTATCACCCTAGCAAAGATGCGCGATAAATCTTCGACTTCCTTCACAGAAGTGCGTTCATTTGGGGCGTGAATCGTGTCATTGATGACACCAAACTCCACCGTATCTATCCCAAACTCACCAAAAAATCTCGCATCGCTCGTTCCGCCAGCAGTCGATAGCTTTGGAGTAATATCGACAATATCCTCTATCGCTTTACGCATCACTTGCACCACTTTGGAATCTCGCTTTGTCACAAAGGGTTTTGCCGATTGATTGAGCAGTAGCGTATAATCCATCCCGTGGAAATATCGGTCCACAAAAGCAGCGATACTCTCTTTGTCTGTTTTGGTAGAGTTTCGGACATTGAACATCATCTTGAGTTTTCCCGGTGTGACATTGGTCACTTCCATCCCCGCACGGATATCCGTGATGACAAATTGACTCGGCGCAAAATCCTCATCCCCCTCATCTAGATAAGCACCTGCCATCTTGGGTAGCACCTGTGCCACGATATGGATAGGATTTTTCGCCTTTTCTGGATAAGCAGCGTGTCCTTGTCGTCCCATCTTTTCGATGACACCATTGATAGAGCCACGACGCCCTATCTTGATCGCATCACCAAAGACCTCTTCACAAGTAGGCTCTGCTACGATGGCATAATCGGGCAAAAAGTCGATAGATTTTAAGTGCTCTAGCATAATCACCGTGCCATACTTCGCATCACCTTCTTCATCAGAAGTGAGCAAAAGTGACAAAGTTCCTTTAAAATCCTTGGTATCTCCCACCGCCTTTAAAAAAGCAGACAAGCCACTCTTCATATCTTGCGCACCTCGTGCATAGATATAGCCATCTTCAAGACGCGGCTCAAAAGGATCTCCATCCCAGACATCACCCGGTGGCACGACATCGATATGCCCCGCAAAACAGAGATGATCTCCCTCGCCAAACTTCTTGTAAAAAAAGCGATTTTTCACTCCTTCCTTATCAAGGGCTATCACATCAAAATCAGCCAAATACGCCTCGATAAAAGCAAATGCCCCATCATCATCAGGTGTGAGTGAGCGAAAACGTAAAATCTTTTCAAATAGTGGAATAATCTGCATCTATTTATGTGGCGCTTCATAAAAGATATAAGAAGTCGAATAATCCGAAAACTCAAAGTAAACGCGCTTTTCATCCTTGTTAGCCACACCATCTAAATTTTCATCGAGGATACCATAACCATAACGATAAGGACGATTAGCATCCCCATCTGTACTCACAGCCGTCGTAAGCTTATCTATCTTCATAAATCGCTTCACGAGTTTATCTCCCGCATACACTTCCAAGATACCATTGGTTCCCGTCCAGTTTTGGATAGCGCGCCCAAATTTATTTTGTGTCTCTTGGGTACAGCCTACCAATGCCAACATCGCTACAAGCGATAAAAATGTGATTGATTTTTTCATCATGATAACTCCTAGATTTTGTATAAAGGGTGCCTCTAAAAACCCTATAATGATTTTAGCTAAATAAAGTTTTGATGGAGATATTTTCGTATATTTTACACTCTATCCATCATCGTGGCATATATCTCTTTTAAATTGTCATAGACTCCAAGAGAAAGTGTGATAGCTTCAATCATCTCATCTTCATTATCAAGGTATTCATGTGTGAGTGTATTTCTAAGCTTTCTGTACTCTATCCATCTATCGCTACTCTCCAATAACTCCAATTTCTCTAGCCTGTGCAAGATATCTATCAAAGACATACTTTCTTTATACTCATACAGTTCTTTGAGGATTATGGGGAAAAACTTCTCACCCATTTTATCTTGAATCTTTGTAAAACGATAGATAAAAAAGTCAATAGTTTTAATCTTTTCAATATCTTGAAAATCACTCTCTTTTAAAGGAAGATAACTTCTAAGTTCTGGTAAAACAGCATCCACCCTAGCAAAATGAATATCAAGCTCTTTTTTAACTTGTCCTAATGTCATAGTGCTACACCCTCTTTTTTAGCAATCTCAAATATCTCTTTGCTCTTCGTACCATTATCTACCAACAAATCTACTTTTTGCTCACCAAAAAGCTTCTCAAATTCTCTTAAAAAAACAATCTTAGACTTTAAAAGACCCTCTTTTTTATCAGTTTGGATATAAATATCTATATCGCCACCCTTTTGATGCATATCCGCACGAGAACCAAATATCATCACTTTGGAGCTATCAAAAAGCTCCAAGGCAAGTTGCTTGATAGTGCGTTGTTGTTGCTCTTTTAATCTAATCATGGGTCATTATACTTAACTTCAACTTATCTTGGTTTAAAACCATGCAACGGTTGCAGTTTTACCAAAATTTTTCCATTTGATAGTAGAGAAAATGACTTTTATATCAACTATTGGAATTGAATTTCAAATCCCATAGGGAACCTATCATGATAGTTGGATGCAATACTTTTTCCTTGCCGTCTATCATGAGTTTCAAATCCCATAGGGAACCTATCATGATAGCAGGAATATAAAATTTAATAATTCGTTTG
>CAZCUH010000076.1:0-7535 GCA_964501795.1 uncultured Sulfurospirillum sp. | reverse complement strand
TTTAAGTATCAGATAGAACACAATCAGCCTTTAACCGTCACTGATCCCCATATCACCCGTTATTTTATGCTCATACCTGAAGCTTGTCAGTTGGTTCTTCAAGCTGCGGCTATTGCAAGGGAAAATGAGCTGTTTGTGCTCGATATGGGTGCGCCTATCAAGATTGTGGATTTGGCAAAAAAGATGTTAAGGCTCTATGGTAAAGAGGATCTTGGCATCGAATTTACAGGGCTTCGTGCGGGAGAAAAGCTCTATGAAGAGTTACTACTCAACAAAAATGACAAAAAGACGATATATGATTCAATATTCGTCGCATCAGCGACACGATATGATATAGAGAAATTAAATGATGATATAGAAACGCTTTTGCTAAGTGACAATAAGAGTGAGGCTCTTAAGGAAATTGTACCTGAGTTTGAGCATAAACTATGACATTTTAGATATACTTTTTCTATATCAATTAAACAAAGTCAAGAGGACAATAAGTGAAAGTAAATTACATATTAATTAAATTATTTATAATTTTTTCGATTTTTTCAACGCTAGTATATGCGAGAAATGAGATGAGTGGAAGGTTGCATAGCGGTGATAAAGCTGTGATTAAGCCTATGGATAACTATGCCTTTAGCATTACCAAAACAAAAGGGATGGCAAGTTCCCATGCCAGCTACAATTTAACACTAGTTAATGGTAAGGATATTATCTATAATGATAAAAATCTTGTGGATGATGTCTATTTAGTTTTTCATGATGATATCTTACCTGGTGATCGTATGAAGATAGAGGTCAATCGTGGTTATTTTGATTATAAATTGACGCCATTGTTGAAACTTCCAACTATCGTAAAAAATGTTTTAGAACCAGAAGTTATAGAGAAGGCAAAGCATCCTAAAAAGTCCAAAAAAAGAGTCAAAGCAAAAATAGCTCATAGCAAAAAAGAAGTGACAAAAAAGATTTCTCCAGTACAGACAGACGCTAAAGTGCAAAAGCGTATTCAACGCACAAGAGAAGAGCACAGTGTACCCGTGCCAGCTTTAAAAGGTGATATCTCTTATAGTTCTCCTATTGGTGAAACATTTTTTCAAAAGTTTACAAAAATCTTTAAAGAATTAGTGCACTCTCTATCCTTTCACAAGAGCAATACAACAAAACCATCCACACAAATCAAAGAGACAGTCTCTAAAAAAGTGCCATCCTCGCAGCCTAAAGAGCGCGTGCCAACCTTTGATGATCGTGCCTTACAAGTAGCCGCGAGCAGTGAAGCGTCTTATTTTACAAAACCCAAAAGAGGTATCACTGAAGCGCTTGATGATACAAAATTAAAAGAGCGTGCGCAGTTAGAAGCGCCAGCATTTGCTGCACCACATAGAGGGATCAGAGAAAATTTTGATGATGATGCACTACAACAAAGTGCGCAAATATCTAAAAAGAGATTTACCAAGCCTCAAGAGATTGTGCAAGATTCACAACTTCCTACCCAAGCTGAAGAGAAAATCGCTACTACAAATGTAACACCAAATTTACACGATGATACACACTTCCAAGAGCGTGAAGAAGTACCTACCTTTCACACGCCAGAGCCTATCAGTAAGCCTGTTGAAAATATCCCTACATTTTCAGAGCCCGCAGCAAGCAAAGAGCCTGTGCAGCAAGAGCTAGCAATACCTACTCAAAAAGAGTATGTTGCACCCAAGATTGAAGAGAAAACACAAGCCTATCCGGATACTGGTTATAAAGCAGGGTATGAGGATTTAGACCAACATGTTGCTAGCGTACACGAAAAACCTATGCGTCAAAGAGTCGTTGAAGATACAAGCTTACCACAAAACAATGTGAGCAAAGCGGAAGATGGAAGTGATAAGTTGATCATTACAAAACGCATCAAAAAAGATAAACCTACAGCAGATCCTTTTGCAGGGCGCGTTTTGGGACGCATGGATGATCGTATCTTGGGTAATGGCTACAATGGTGATGCCCACCTTGGAAAACTAGGGGTACGGGTGACTAAAAATTCTCGTCCTATCTCAGCATGGATAGAGGTCTTTAAAAATGGTACGAAAAAACGGGTCAAAACATTTTATACCTCTAGAAGTAGAAAAACCAAAAAAGTAAAGCTTCCCGCTGGAAATTATATGCTAAGAGCTACTTATAGAACCCGTGATGCAAAGCAGCAAAAGACGATTAAAAATATTCATCTCGCAGCAGGGGATAATGTCAATAAATCTATCGCTTTTCATGATGGAAAGCTTCGTGTGATAGCACGCCGAGGTGATAATCCACTTTATGTCAAAATCGTTGTTTACAAGAGTGGATCACACCGTAGAGTCACTTATGATTTCTCTTCACGCACTTCAGGTATAGCACAATTTTCCTTGGCGAGTGGTAGCTATGATATAGAAGTTTTGGAGCATCAAAACAGTCGAACATTTGACGATATCCATATCCGCGCAGGGAAAACAAACACAATCAACGCGGATTTTTAACCAAAAACGCTATAATATCCCAATAACATTGCAAAAGGGATATTATGGCAAGAATGACCAACGCAGAGGCTCTTGAGCTGATACGAAATGCTGATTTAGCCACACTCGGTGAGATGGCAACCAAAAGAAAAAAAGAACTCCATCCTGATAATATCACCTCTTTTATTGTCGATAGAAATATTAACTATACCAATGTCTGTTGGGTAGATTGCAAATTTTGTGCATTTTATCGACATGCTAAAGATGATGATGCTTATGTACTAAGCTACGAAGAGATAGGGGAGAAAATCCAAGAACTTTTGGATATCGGAGGCACACAGATTCTTTTTCAAGGGGGTGTGCATCCAAAACTCAAGATCGAGTGGTACGAAGAGTTGGTGGAGTGGATACATACACACTATCCTACTATCACGATTCATGGCTTCTCTGCCATCGAGATAGACTACATCGCACGCATTTCCAAGATAAGTTATAAAGAAGTCCTAGAGCGTCTGCATGCCAAGGGGATGTACTCGATGCCAGGTGCTGGAGCGGAGATACTTTCAGATAGAGTCAGAGATATCATCGCACCTAAAAAACTCGATGTTGCCAATTGGATAGATATTCACAGACAAGCGCATAAGGTGGGTATCAAGACGACAGCGACGATGATGTTTGGTACGGTAGAGACAGATGAAGAGATTATCGAGCATTGGGAACATATAAGAAAGCTTCAAGATGAGACAGGAGGTTTTCGTGCCTTTATCATGTGGAGTTTTCAACCCTCCTTTACCAAGCTAGCCCAAGAGGTAGAGGGGATAAGTAAACAGTCATCCAATCGTTATCTGCGCCTTTTGGCAGTGAGTCGTCTCTACTTGGATAATTTTGAAAATATCCAAAGTTCATGGGTGACACAAGGTAGTTATATCGGGCAGTTGGCACTTTTATTTGGTGCGAATGATTTAGGTTCGACCATGATGGAAGAAAATGTCGTCAAAGCAGCAGGAGCGGTGAATCGTATGAACCAAGAGGAGATGATAAAACTCATCCAAGATATAGGAGAAATCCCAGCCAAGCGAAATACCAATTACGACATCTTAGAAGTATATGAGGCTGCGAATGTTTAGAAAAATTTTATTTATCATGATAGCGATACAAGGAGTATTATTGAGTGCAACAGTAGAAGAGATAGCCATAGAAGGTGAGAAGAGTGCGATGATTTATGAGGCAGATAAAACCTTGCCTATCGTTTCGATGCAAATTGTATTTCAAAATGCAGGAAGTATCGAAGATAAAAAAGAAGCAGGTCTTGCACAATTTACAGCCAAGTTACTCAATGAGGGAACCAAAAAGTTAGGTTCAGTCGGTTTTGCGACGGCACTAGAAGATAGTGCTATACATCTTGCTGCACATGCAGGAACAGAGACTTTTGTCTTGGAGATTTCTGCGCTCAAAGAGAAGTTTGCGCAAGGAGTCAAGCTTTTAACCCAGCTCTTAGCCGACCCCAATCTCACAGAAGAGAGTGTCAAAAAGATCAAAATTTTGATGCAAGCTGCAATCAAACGCAAAGAGTCCAATTTTGACTATATCGCTGCGCTCAATCTCAAAAAAGAGCTCTATCATGATACCCCTATCGCACAGCCTTCTGGGGGAACGATGCAAAGCATCGAGGCGATTACTTTGGCAGATGTCAAGCGCTTTATCACGACGCATTTGGTACGCAGTCAAGCCATCATCGTAGCAGGTGGTGATATGGAAAACAAAGAAGCCAAGCTTTATGCCAAAGAGGTCTTAGCGGTACTAGCCAAGGGTCAAAAGAGCGAACTTGCCACCTTTAAAGTCTCTAAAAAAGCCAAAGATATAGAGGTCTATAAGGAGACAGAGCAGGCATTTGTTTACTTTGGTGGACCATTTAACCTTGATGCTAATGACTCTGAAGTCTATAAGGCAAAAGTGGCGGCTTTTATCCTTGGAGCTGGTGGATTTGGTTCACGGATGATGGAGGAGATTCGCGTCAAGCGAGGTTTGGCATATTCAGCCTATGCAAAAGTCAATTTTGCCAAGAGTCATAGCGATTTCTCGGGATATCTTCAAACAAAACTAGAGAGCAAAGATGAGGCGATAAAACTTGTGAAATCTTTGATTGCTAATTTTGTTAAAAAAGGTGTTACGGCAGATGAGCTAGAGCAAGCGAAAAAGTTTTTACTAGGAAGTGAACCACTACGCAATGAGACACTCTCACAGCGTCTTTCTCGATCCTTTCAAGAGTATTATAATGGTTTCAAACTAGGACATAAAAAAGAGGAATTGAAAAAGATTGAAGCATTAAAGTTAGAAGATTTAAATGATTTTATCAAAAAACATGATGAAATCAACCATCTCACTTTCTCGGTCGTGACAAAAAAGTGACCTTTGCCAAGGAGGATAGGGCACAACTCAAAAAACTAGGAGTACAAACACTCCTAGACTTGGCACTCATCATCCCGCATCGTTATGACAATCTCTACCTCTCTAGCGCTTTGATTCTTGGGCAGATACACACCATAGAAGCCACGATAAAAAGCTCACAGTTTCATCCCAAGTATTTTAAATTTACGGCTTATTGTGAAAGTCTCAAGATGGATATCAATGGCATCATCTTTCACCCTAGAAAATACCATAGCGACACCTTTAAAGTAGGCACGACGCACTTCTTGCATGGTAAAATAGAGCAAAATTTTGATGCCATTCAGATAGTCCAACCCCAAATCGTTGAGGAAATAAACACCATCATTCCACGCTACAAAAGCAAACTTCAAAATAAAACGCTCATAAAGTTTATGAAAAAATATCTCACAAAAGCCAACTTGATTGAAGCAGGACTTGATGAAAAAAAATATACGATTCTTTTGGGTATTCATTTTCCCACACTTCCTTTTGTAGCGCACTTTCAAGAGCAGGGATTTTCGCGAGAGAGTATCCTCTTTTTAAAGTACTTAGAAGTCTATAATCACTTACAAAAACTCTCCACAAAAAAGGTCGATTTCCCCGCCAAAAGGGCATTGACACATGATATAAAGGGATGGATAGAGCATTTACCATTTACCCTGACAAGTGACCAACTAAAAGCGATAGAAGATATCAAAGCTGATTTCACAAAACCCATCGCTGCCAAAAGGGTCATCATGGGGGATGTGGGCTGTGGCAAGACGATGGTCATCTTTGCTAGCGTGATGATGGCAAGACCTAGCCGTGCGATATTGATGGCGCCGACCACCGTACTAGCTTCGCAAATCTATGAAGAAGCGAAAAAGTTCTTGCCAAAAGATATGACGATAGGTTTTATCAGCAACAAAAGTAAAAAAAGTGAAGATTTAGAGCAGTATGATTTTCTCATCGGAACCCATGCACTTTTGTATAAAGAACTCCCCGATAGCGATCTTATCATGATAGACGAACAGCATCGATTTGGCACCAAACAACGCGCACTTATCGCCAAGCTTGTTAGCAGTGGAGAAAAACAGCCCCATTTCTTACAGTTTTCTGCCACGCCAATTCCTCGCACGCTGAGTATGATGCAAGCGAGTATCATCGATATATCCCAGATCAAAGAGTTGCCATTTCCAAAAGATATCGACACAGAAATCATCACCAAAGAGGATTTTCCTGATTTGGTCGAACATATCAAAAATGAGATTCATCATGATAGGCAAATTATCATCGTCTATCCGCTAGTCGAAGAGAGTGAGGTGATAGACTACCAATCCATCGATCAAGCACGGGGCTACTGGGAGAAAAACTTTGACAAAGTCTATGTTACTTACGGCAAAGACAAAGAGAAAGAGGATGTGCTAGAAGCCTTTCGAGAAGATGGCAATATCCTCATCGCCACAACCTTGGTAGAAGTAGGGGTCTCACTTCCCAATCTCTCGACCATCGTACTTGTCGCTCCTGAACGCTTGGGGCTTGCTTCCTTGCATCAACTGCGTGGACGCGTGAGTCGAAATGGCTTAAAAGGATACTGTTATCTCTTTACCAAAACACCCAAAAATGAACGCCTAGAAGCCTTTTGTCAGACGCTTGATGGTTTTGAGATCGCAGAGCTTGACTTGCAGTTTCGCCAAGGGGGAGATTTGCTCAAAGGGGATGTACAAAGTGGCAAGCACTTTAAGTGGTTTGACCCCAAGAGTGATGAAAAGATTTTAGCATATGCCAAAGAAGCATTAGCACATCAAAAATGATGCACTAAGCTAAGTCGGCAGTGTTATTTTTGATGACAGAGATAGTGGCAGTGATTTCGTCTGTGGACTTTTGACTGCGTTCGGCTAAGTTTCTTTGTCGTTGTTGATATGAAGGACTTCAAGCAATCAACGATGAAATTGACAAAGCTTTGATAATGTACTAGAATATACAAAATATGGAACACAAAAGGAACTTACAATGAAAGTCGTCAATTTTACCGAGGCAAGAAACAATCTCAAATCTCTTTGTGATAGTGCTTATCATGATAGTGAGGAAATCATCGTAAACCGAAAAAATGGTGAAAATATCGTGATTATCTCCCTAGAGTGTTACAATGCGATGAAAGAAAAGTTCTCAAAAAAATCAACATGCTATTAAAAGAGATAACGCGCACACCGTTTGAAGGCAGTGGTAAACCAGAAGCACTCAAGCACGCTCTACAAGGATGCTGGTCAAGGCGCATCACGCAAGAACATCACTTGGTCTATGAAGTCTTTGATGGAGAGGTTCATATACTCTCTTGTCGGTATCATTATTAGGTAAATCGAGCATATAGTGAACGATTTAAGGAAATGGTGCTTTTAGCTCCATAAAATGTTAGTATCATTAAAAGGTTTTTAACTTCATAAACAGTACAAAATCTCATCTCAGAATCAACTGTTTAGATGGAGCTAAAGCACATTTCCTCACTGTATCAGATTTTGGAAAGTGTGATAATTCACTTTTATCATGATAACTATGCCACTAAAGTAGCAGACTTCAAATCCCTCTTCTTGTATAATAAACTAATCCAAAACATTGCAAGGAGCAGATATGCAAAATATATTTGAAAAATTAACAAATGCCATGACA
>CAZCUH010000075.1:0-7729 GCA_964501795.1 uncultured Sulfurospirillum sp. | reverse complement strand
CTAGCTTTTCCTTATGCGTCGTTACACACTCTTGAATTAGCTAAGGCTAGTCCTGAGAGTGTGTGCCTAGCCTAAAAAAAAGCTAGTGATGTTATGAGTACCTAGGGTTTTTAGAGGTGCCCTAAAGCTATTATATCAAAAAGCTTATCATGATAAGTAACATTATTTGATATAATTTTCACAAAGGAACATTATGCAAAAAGAACTTAGATTGGTATGTGACCAGCTCATAAGAGAAGAGGATTTGATAGTTGATGAAAGTGTTGCCAAAGAGTTGGAAACAACTGACTCCACAGCAGTCATCTGTGAAGAAGCAAAGTGTGAAATAAAAATTTTTTCAAAAAAGCGTTTTGCAATTTCTGAAATCATCCCAATATTGGGGGATTTTGGATTTGTAACAGTGAGTGAAATTACTTATGAAACGACCTATCATGATGGCAGTATCTATATCACCAAGTTAGTGCTTGATGCGCAAGTGGAAGGCAAACTTGTCAAGCATCAAGACAATATCAAAGATTTGCTACGCAAAGCACTGCAAGGAGAGATTAAAAGTTCTGCTCTGTTTGAATTGGTCTATTTGGAAGATTTTTGTGCGCGTGGCATTTTGCTATTTCGAGCCTTTATTGCGTATGCGCAGCAGTTGGTTTTGGAGTTAAATCAAAAGAGTTTAGAGGCTTGTGTTGTCCGCTATCCTGAAATTTCAGGACTTTTTTTGGCCTATTTTGTAGCCAAGTTTGATCCAGAGCTTAGAGAACATACAAAGCGCATGGAGAAAATTTCCAAGCAGATTGAGTCAGCTTTAAAAGAGGTAGAAAATATCTCTGATGATAGGGTGCTTAAATTGTTATTTGAAATCCTGCAAAGCATGGTGAGGACAAATTATTTCTCTGCAAGTCAGACGCTCGCGTTGAAGATAGATGTCTCAAATCTTCGCCAGCACCTCAAAGGAATTCAGCCTCATATCGAAACCTTTGTCTATGCGCATGATATGAGTGGGACACATCTGCGTATCTCCAAGGTTTGTCGTGGTGGGCTTCGTTGGAGTAATCGTTTGGATGATTATCGTGTAGAGATCAAGTCACTGATGGCGACACAAGAAGCCAAAAATGCGGTGATTGTGCCCAAGGGAGCAAAGGGTGGTTTTGTGATATTTCGTGATGCGAGTGAAATCACACCTGAGATATTTGAGGGATATTATACGCGCTTTATCAATGCCTTGTTGGATGTCGTGGACAATCAAAAAGAGGGAAAGGTCATCCATCATGATAACTCTGTTTTTTATGATGGGGATGATAGCTATTTTGTGGTTGCGGCAGATAAGGGAACTTCAAGTATGAGTGATAGAGCAAATGCCATCGCCAAAGAGCGAGGATTTTGGCTTGATGACGCTTTTGCGAGTGGTTCTAGCACGGGATATCATCATAAGAAACTCGGGATCACGGCAAAGGGGGCGATAAAAGCAGCCCAGCGTTATTTTATAGAAAAGGGTGTGGATTTTTATAAAGAGCCTATCTCTATTGTCGGTGTGGGTTCGATGAGTGGGGATGTATTTGGCAACGGATTGTTGGAGAGTGAGCAGTTTAAGTTGATAGCGGCTATCAGTCATGATGAGATATTTATCGATCCAAATCCTGAGATAAAAGGCGCTTATGCAGAGCGAAAACGCCTCTTTGAGATGAAGCGTGGCAAGTGGTCGCAGTATGATGAAAAAAAGATTTCAACAGGTGGTGGTGTCTTTAAAAGGGCAGCGAAAAGCATCACTTTAAGCGATGAAATCAAAGCACTTTTAGGGACAAAAAAATCTTCTTTAAGCGGGGAACTTTTGGCACGAGAACTACTCAAGCTCTCTGTGGATATGCTCTATTTTGGGGGTGTAGGCACTTATGTCAAGTCAAGTGCAGAGAGCAATATTGCTTTGGGTGATAAAGAGAATGAATATGTGCGTATCGATGCAGACGAGATAAAGGCGTTTTGTGTTTGTGAAGGGGCAAACCTTGCTTTAACGATGCAAGCGAGGATTGATTATGCCTTAGGCGGTGGCAAAATCAATCTTGATAGTATTGATAACTCCGCAGGTGTGGATACGAGCGATCATGAGGTCAATCTCAAGATACTTTTAAATGCACTCAAATCCAAGTCGCTGATGAGCCAAGAGGAGCGAAATAGCACCCTACAAGGCATCAGTGATTTTGTGGTAAATAGCGTACTGTGGACAAATTATCTACAATCACTCTCCATCTCCCTTGATAAGATACGCTCACACAAAAAATTGGATCTGTTTAAAAATGTACTAGTGGTCTTGGAGTCCAATATGGAACTCTTTAAAAGAAGCTCTTTTAACATCCCAAAAGAGAGAGATTTTCATGAAGTCTTGGATGAAAAAGGGGAACTTATACGCCCTGTGATTGCTACGATGACGCTCTATGCAAAGATATTTTTACAAGATATTTTAAATGAAGGCACACTCTATCATGATAGCTTTTTTGAGCGGTATCTTTTTAAGTATTTTCCGAAATCTTTTGTCTCTATTTATGAAGATGAGATTTTGGCACATCCACTTAAAAAAGAGATCATGTCGATGATTATCGCCAATAAAATCATCAATAACGCAGGGGTGACTTTCCTAGCTGGTTTTGAGAATAAAGAGACATTGTTAGGCAGGATAAAAGCCTATCTCATCACCAATCAACTCTTTAATGCCAATGATATCCGTTATGAGATATATCGTGGGGATTTTGATATCAAGGTAGAGAAGCAGTATGAGATGTTGATGAAGATAGAGAAAAAAATTGCTTTCAATATAGAGTCTCTTGGCAAAAATTTCGATATCACCAATATCAATACAGCCTCTATGTTAGCCTATAAAACAGAAGTCTGTGAAGTGATAAAAGGCTTTAAGAATGATGCTGAAAACACCATAGAAGGTCATGATAAAATCAATAATTTCTTTAAAGAGTTAAACTATATGAAGTATATCTCTACGATTTTAAAGATCAAGAACAGTACAGATTTTCATTTTCATGATATCACGGTGGTCTTTTATAAAATAGTGCAAAAATTGGCGATTGATAAGGTCATGAATCTCGTGGAAAAATTGCATATCACAGATGAGAATGAAGCCCTACTCTCCATACAGCTTAGAGAACTTTTGGATAGTACTTCTTTGGATATCACAAAGGCACTATTGCATTTTATGCGAAAAGATGAAGATATAGACAATGCCATTGTGGAATTTTTAAACAAAAGAGGTTTTCAACAAACACACTATCTCGAGAAATTAAACGCTTTAAGAGACAAAGAGAACAGCTCTATTATAGAGTTGTCCACTATTGTCAATGCTTTAGTGTTGTTGAAAGAGTAGCGCTATCATGATAGATGAGAATCCTCTTGTGAGTCAAGGTAAGCAATAGCACGAAGCTTCTCTTTGTACGCATCTACATTGCACTCTTTCATATCGGTTACGCCATCTTTAAAGGCTGCTTCTGCTACGGCGGAAGCAACCCAAATGACCACCTCTTTTGAGAAAGGTTTTGGGATGATATGGCGCGGTCCAAATTCTAAGTCAGGGTCATTGTAGGCTGCTTTGACATAGTAAGGGACGGGTTCTCTTGCTAGCAGTGCTAACGCCTCTGCGGCAGCCATCTTCATATTTTCCGTGATTTTTTTGGCTCTGACATCCAAGGCTCCTCGAAAGATAGAGGGGAAACCGAGGACATTATTGACTTGATTTGGATAGTCACTGCGCCCTGTACCCATGATGATATCATCTCTTACTTCTAGGACTTCTTCTGGTGAGATTTCAGGGGTTGGATTGGCACAGGCAAAGATGATAGCATTGGGCGCCATAGTTTTGACCATCTCTTGGGATACGATACCACCAGAGGAGAGACCAAGCATCATATCAGCACCTTTGAGTGCATCCGCTAGTGTTCTATCCTCCGTATCGAGCGCAAAGGCTGCCTTGTATTTGTTGAGGTCATCGCGTCCACTGTGGATGACGCCTTTGGAATCTAACATGACGATATGTTTCGCTCCTAGTTTTTGATACATTTTGGCACTTGCTATACCTGCTGCACCTGCACCAATGACGACTATCTTCATATCTTCTATCTTTTTGCCCGTGATTTCCAAGACATTGATGAGTCCTGCTGTGGTGATGATAGCGGTACCATGTTGATCATCATGAAAGACAGGAATATCAAGCTTGGCTTGGAGTTTCTCCTCTATCTCAAAACATTTTGGGGCTTTGATATCTTCGAGGTTGATACCTCCAAAGCTTTGTGATATCGCTGCACTTACGGCGACAATTTCATCGACACTGTGCACATCAAGTTCGATATCAATAGCATCAACATTGGCAAAGGTTTTGAACAAAACAGCTTTCCCCTCCATCACAGGCTTTCCAGCCAATGCACCAATATCACCCAATCCAAGCACTGCTGTGCCATCCGTGATGACGGCGACGAGGTTGCCTTTATTGGTATATTTATAAGCGAGCGTGGGATCTCTTTCTATCTCCAAGCAGGGATAAGCCACACCTGGTGTATATGCCATAGAGAGATCGTCTTGTGTATGACAAGGCTTGGTGAGGAGCGTGCCGATTTTACCATTTTCATGATACTCTAGGGTTGCTTGTTTAAATTTGTCCATGTTAATCCTTTGATAAATGATGGTTATATTATAGGATAGTTATCATGATAGTTTGAAGAAAGGCAGTAACATAGGGACATCTTTTTGGTATTTTTGATAAATCTCTCCAAAAGTGGCGACTAGGGATTTCTCTTCTAAATAAAGTCCTATAAAGATATAGAGTGTGAAGCCAGCACTAAGTAATAGGTGTCCTAATGTCATCACAGGTGTTGTCCAAAGCCCGATCATCGTGCCAGCTTGGATGGGGTGTCTGACAAAACGATAAAAACCTTTTGCTTGAAAATGGGCTTTGGGTTCAGGGATGTTCTTGAGCGCTCTATATCCTTGATGTAGCCCAAAAAGTGCAAAATGGTCTATCAAGAAAGTTGCTACAAAAGCAAAAACCCAAGCTACTATATACAACACTATCATGATAGCACTACCCACACCTTGGAGTGACCAGACCTCTATCATGATAGGTTGCCAGAAGAGATAAAGTAATAAAAGTGCAAGAGAAGAAGTGATGGTATAGGTAGCGGCTTTGAAGGCTTCGGAGTGTTTGGCAAAAAGTTTTTCTTTGATGAAAGGACGCGCCATCAAGGAGTGTTGCAGCGCAAATAACAAGAGTAGTGCGATGTCAATCACCCAAGGGGAGAGTGTCGTGATAGGGTAAAAACTACTATCGACAGTCAAGGGCATAAACTCCCAGGGATAGACCCACAATATGAGAAATGTGAGTGTTGCCATCGCCAGCACATAGCCCACTATCGCGTAGGCAAAAAGGAGATATTTTATGATGCCATCTCCGCAAGCAAGGCTTGGATACGCCTATCTAGCTCTTCGTGTCCAATAATCGCCATCGTATCATAGATAGAAGGACTCACAGCAGAGCCGACCATCGCGATTCGTAGCGGTTGAGCGAGGACTTTGAGCTTGAGGTCATGTTCTTGCATAAAGGATTTGGTAAAACTCTCAAACTCCTCAGGGCTTGTCATGATAGGGGATTTTGTGAAGCTATCATGATAGGCTTTGAGCGCGCCTAATGATGCTTCGTTGAGGAATTTTTTGACCGCTTTTTCCTCATAACTTGTTGGGGCATTGAGGATAGGTGTTGCCATTTGGATAAATTCAACAAGTGTTTTAGCCCGCTCTCGTAGGGCATCGATGAGTAAATCTCTCTTATCATGATGGCTGATGTCAAAGCCTAGCTCTTTGAGATCATCGGCGATACGACTACTAGGCATACGCTTCATGTATTGGGCATTGATCCAGAGCAATTTCTCAGCATTGTAAGAGGAGGCAGAGGCGTTGACATCTTTAGGGTCAAAGAGCGCAATCATCTCTTCAAGGCTAAAAATCTCTTGATCGCCATGACTCCACCCTAGACGGATGAGAAAGTTTAGCAAGGCTTCGGGGAAATAGCCCATCGTTTTATACTCCATCACATCGGTTGCGCCATCTCTTTTGGAGAGTTTTTTGCCTTGGGGATTGAGAATCATCGGGACATGATAAAACTGTGGAAGTGTAAATCCAAGGGCATTGTACACTACGATTTGTTTGGGTGTGTTGGAGAGGTGATCATCACCACGAATGACATGGGTAAGCCCCATGAGATGATCATCAATCGCCACGACGAAGTTATAAGTAGGTGTACCATCACTGCGTGCGATGATAAAGTCATCAAGCATATCATCGACATTAAAGGATAAAGGGCCTTTGATGCCATCGGTGAACGCTATCTTTTCACCACTTTGGGGGGCTTTGATACGGACGACTGGTTCTATCCCTTGGGGTGGTGTGCCTGTGAAATCACGATAGGTACCATCATAACGCGGGCGCTCTTTTTTGGCTTGTTGGGCTTCTCTCATGGCATCTAACTCTTCACGGCTCATATAGCAGTAGTAGGCTTTGCCCTCATCGAGGAGTTGTTGGACATATTTTTTGTAAAGCTCAAAGCGTTGTGATTGGTAGATGACTTCCCCATCGTGGGCAAAGTTGCACCATTTAAAGGCGGATTCTATCGCCTTGGCTGCTTCTTGTGAGTTTCTTTTTAAGTCCGTATCTTCGATGCGAAGTAGGAATTTTCCTTCATTTCTTTTAGCCCATAAGTAGCTATAAAGTGCGGTTCGAAGCCCTCCTATATGAAGATATCCCGTAGGACTTGGTGCAAAGCGTGTGATTGTCATGATTTTCCTTGATTTGGTCTCTATTAACGATTTTATCATATTGTGTTATAATATTTTATTACAACACATAAGGATCTGCTTATCATGATAAAGATTTTAACGGTATTGACATTGGCTATGAGTCTAGGTTTTGCGAAGATGATTGGTGGGATAGCCATGACGGTGGACAATGCGCCTATCACGCTTGCAGAGATAAAGACCTTTGAGCAACAAAATAAGCTCTCTAAAGAGGATGCTATCAATGCCTTGGTGCAAAAGAAGCTAGAAGAAGAGGCGATAGCGCAGGCGGGTATCTATGTCAATCCTTTAGAAGTGGACAAAGAGGTGGAATTTTTTGCCAAGAAAAATGGCGTAGATGTGGCAGGCTTGAAAGCAGAACTTGCAAAACGGGGAACTTCTTTTGACAGCTTCAAGGCAGACATCGCAGCAAAATTAAAACGCGATAAACTCTACAAAAAAATCATAGCAGGACGACTCAAAAAACCAGATGATGCCACGCTAAAAGCCTATTATGACAGTCATAAAAAAGAGTTTAAAATACCAGGAGATATCAAGGTCATTGAGTATCACGCTAAAAAAGGAGAACTCTTACAAGCCAAAAAGATGCAACCTATGCTCAATGTACCCGATATCCACACAAAAGAGAGTACGATAGAAGCGACAAAGGTCAATCCTAGATTGTTTGCGCTCTTGTTACAAACACCGACACAGAGCTTTACACAAATCATCAAAACTGAAAAAGATTTTATGATGTTTTTTGTCAAAGGAAAATCAAAAGACAAAATGGTGGACTTTGAGAAGGCAAAACAAAATATCTTTGCAAGAGTGATGCAAGAAAAAGAGCAAGCATTATTGATAGAATATTTTGAAAAAAAGAAATCAGAAGCCATCATTAAGGTGATTAGAAAACCATA
>CAZCUH010000074.1:0-7738 GCA_964501795.1 uncultured Sulfurospirillum sp. | reverse complement strand
AACTTTTTGATGATTTGGATTCATAAATGTATGAAATCTTTAGAACTACAAGTTTTAAAAAAGATTATAAAAAACTCTCGAACAAAGAAAAAATTTTACTCAAAACTGTTGTTAAAACATTAGCAGAGGGAGAAAAATTAGACGATGAACTCAAAGACCACAAACTGATTGGAAACTATTTGGGATGTAGAGAGTGTCATGTTCAACCCGATTTATTGTTCATTTATCGCATTGATGATGATATTTTGGAGTTAGCATTAGTTCGCGCAGGAAGCCATTCAAAGCTTTTTTAGGGGAACAAATGTTCCCAATATAGTCGTTATAGCAACATTGCAAACTCTTTGGGCATTTTGTGTACATAACTTTAACTGCCAATTTCACAACTTTTAAAAATTGGAACATTTAAAGAAGATATTGTGCAAAAATGGATAGATTACTTCATTTTACATAAATCAGTGCCTTGTATCAAAATTGAAGGGAAGGTAAAGTAGATGATAGATTATTTAGAAATTGAATCAGCAAAATATATTGATGGTTATAAGCTTGAATTGAAATTTAATGATGGAAAGATTAATGTTGTTGATTTTGAAAATTTCATATTAAATTCAGGACATCCTGAAATAAAAAAATATCAAGATAAGAACCTTTTCAAGGACTTTAACTTAACATATGGTGAACTTGAATGGGGAGATTATGATTTAGTTTTTCCAGTATCTGACTTATATGAAAAACAAGAGATATAACAAGGAAAAATAGGGGTCGGAATTAAACTTTAAACTTCCTGATGGGCACTATCCAATTGCCTATGTGATAAAGAAGTAGCCAAACAACAAGTACATCCCTTTTTATCCCTTCTCAAAGACAAAAATCGTCTTATCATCCTCATCAGAAAACATCCCAAGTTCCTTGACTTTGAGCAGTTTTAACGCCGCTTCTTTCTCTATCTGCTCCCTATCATGATAAAACTGCAAAATCGTATCTTGCTCTTTATGATAGCACTCTCCCTCACCCGACTCAAAAAGTGTCATCTCTGTGGTGAGTATCCCATCTAAATACTCAGAATCGATACTCAAAAATTGATCACCAAAATCCACTGACATACTCCCCGCGGTCACCTCTTCAAAGCCGTGCAAGGTGTTCACATCGCAGATAAATATACCGCCAGCATTGAGCACTCTGGCTACCTCTTGTAAAAAATCCTTTAACTCATCAGCGCGTAGATAATTGAGCACATCACCTACTGCAACGATGGCGTCAAAATTTTCTTTTACCGTGCTTATTTGCATATTGCTCGCATCTACCCCTTTTTGGGTGG
Source organism: uncultured Sulfurospirillum sp. (assembly GCA_964501795.1). GTDB lineage: Bacteria > Campylobacterota > Campylobacteria > Campylobacterales > QNZT01 > JANTGR01. The sequence continues at coordinate 6,423 of CAZCUH010000074.1, read as the reverse complement.
CGATGGCTACCATGCGCGGAGAGAGGTCGATGCCCTTGGCGTTGTACTTTTTTTGTAGATGCAAGAGAAAGTTTCCATTGCCACAGCCCACATCCAAAACACTCTGGATATCATAAGCATCTAACAAATCTAAATATATCTGATACAGTGCTTCATACGCTTCATCAAAGCCTATGAGTGGCTCTATCTTGGCATATAAATCGAGGTTTTCAGTCGCTATCATGATAGACTCCTTCATCCCAAATTATGCAATAGCACATTGAATCTAAATATTTATCATTTGCATCATAAATATTAGGAAAAATCATCGCCTATGCTTTGGCATAAGCTCAAATTTGTCCTAACATTTCTAAAGCAAAGCATAAGCATTATATTGCAATGTGCTATTGCATAATTTGGGTTAATCCCTATCATGATACACTATATCTTATGAATGATAGCCTTAAAATCTTTTTTTCAGATCTCAAAAACTCCTTTAAGGACCTGCTTCCTATCGTCCTTGTTGTGGCTTTTTTTCAGATAGCTATCGTGCGTGCTATGCCTGACAATCTCACCTCTATCATCATCGGTCTATTGATCGTGGCGGTGGGTTTGGCGCTTTTTATCCGTGGTTTGGAGATTGGGATATTTCCCATCGGGGAGAATTTGGCGACTGATTTTGCCAAAAAAGGCTCTCTCTTTTGGCTCTTGGCTTTTGCTTTTACCATAGGATTTTCGACGACTGTGGCAGAACCTGCACTCATCGCCATCGCAGATAAAGCCGCCCTCATCTCAGAGGGGCGCGTAGATGCCTTTTGGCTGCGTATGACCGTGGCGCTGTCTGTGGGATTTGCTATCGCTTTGGGGACTTTTCGCATCCTCGTGGGGCACCCTATACAGTACTATATCATTGCGGGTTATATCATCGTGGTCGCGGTGACATTTTTCGCGCCAAAGGAGATCATAGGACTGGCATATGATAGCGGTGGGGTGACGACTTCGACGGTGACTGTGCCTTTGGTGGCGGCTTTGGGGATTGGTCTCTCTTCTAGTATCAAGGGGAGAAATCCTGCGATCGATGGCTTTGGGCTGATCGCTTTTGCTTCCTTAACCCCGATGATATTTGTGCAAGTCTATGGCATCATCGTCTATATGGGAACTGCTGATGCGAGTGCTATCATGATAGCCCAGCCTGCCCAAGAAATCGTGGCAGATACGGTGCATAGTTTTGACTGGAAAGTAGCGATTATGGATTTGCTCGGTGTCGTCAAAGATGTCGCGCCTATCCTCATCGTCATCTTCTTTTTTCAGTACATCATCATCAAAAAACCCGTCGCCCACCTACACAAAATCACCGTGGGAATTATCCTCGTGATTTTGGGGCTTTATGCCTTTATCTTAGGCTTGGAGATGGGGCTTTTTCCTATCGGCGAATCTATCGCATTTCAACTCACCGCTATGAAAAACAACTTGCTCATCTATCTCTTTGCTTTTTTGATAGGATTTTCTACCACGATGGCAGAGCCAGCCCTCTTAGCTATCGCTATCAAAGCAGAAGAGATCAGTGAAGGCAATATCCAACAAAATACCCTGCGTATCGTCGTCGCCTTTGGTGTTGCCGTGGGTATCGCGCTTGGGGCTTATAGATTGGTCAGTGGTGATCCTATCCACTACTATATCATCGTGGGCTATTCGTTGGTGATTGTGATGACTTATTTTGCACCAAAGTATATCGTGCCTATCTCCTATGATAGCGGTGGCGTGACCACTTCGACGGTGACTGTGCCACTAGTAGCAGCTTTGGGGCTAGGACTGGCGGAAAATATAGAAGGACGAAATCCTCTCATAGATGGCTTTGGGCTTATCGCTTTTGCATCGCTGTTTCCTATCCTCACCGTGATGGGATATGGTATCTACGCACAATATAGAACAAAAACTACAAAGGAGAACTAGATGAAATTTACAGCACTTATCGCCATCATCCCTGATAGTGATGAAGAGAAAGCTATCGCTGTTGCCAAAGAGGCAGGAGCGGGAGGCGCGACAATCATCCATGGAAAAAACATCGGGCTCAAAGAGAAAAAGGTCTTTTTTGGATTGACTTTAGAGGAGAATGTCTCTATCTTGATGTTTGTCTTACCAAATAGGCTCTCCATGCAGGTGATGCGCGCGCTAAGAGCCAAGCTCGATATGGACAACCCCGAAACAACTGCTATGGCACTCACCATGCCACTGAGCCATGTAGCAGGACTCGACAACGAAGAACTGCACCATTTTGAACAAGATATCAAACATATACTTTAGGAGGTTTTTATGTTAGTCAAAGAAGTTATGACACCCAAAGAGAAGCTTATCGTGTTGCCACAAACCGCTACGGTGAGAGAGGCGCTCTCTCGTATGCGAGCCCACCATATCCGCTCCATCATCATGGACAAGAGCAATCCCCATGGCGCTTATGGTCTCCTGACGTTTAAAAATATACTCCAATCCATCGTCGCAGAAGATGGCGATATCGACTTGCTCAATGTCTATGACATCGCTTCTGCACCTGCTATCTCTGTCTCTGCCGCCTTAGATGTCAAATATGCTGCTCGCATGATGGTCGGCAGTAGCATCAAACGGCTCTTGGTCATCGATAATAATGAACTTCAAGGGATATTGACGATGTCTGATATCATCGGTGTTTTGATGGATAGTTTGGAGGTACGATGATGCTACACATGCCACTATGGGCGATACTCTTCTGTGGGCTTATCTTTGCCTCTGCTTCAGGCACTATCATGATGAGTGGCAGACGCGATATAGGCTATATCACACTAGAGTACCTCTCGGCGGCTTTTTCGATCATGTTTTTTGCGATTTATTATGGCGTCATACCATATCCAGAGAGTATCATGATACCCCTTGGGATGATAGGATTTGCACTTTTTCAAGAGGTCTGGGTCAATCGTAAATTGTATGGATTTTTAAAAGACGATAGTATCCCAAAAGAGGAGCAAAAATTTATGCTCATTTTTACCGCATTTTTCTTTTTGCTTTTTGTATCTCCACTCTTGTGGGTGATGATAGAAGTATTTAAACATTATTTATAAAGCCATTTTAAGCACGCTGTGCTAAAGTAAAATAAAAAAACAAGGAAACCATGAAATGAAATGGAGAAATGGACGAAGAAGTAACAATGTAGAAGATAGACGCGCTAGTAGTGGCGGTGGCGGGCGTAGGTTTCGTATGCCTTCCCTGCAAACACTCTTTTTTATCTATCCTCTCATCAAACCACTTTTGCGTAGCAAATTTGGACTACTCATCATCGGTGTAGGAGCATTAGCCTATTTTAGTGGCTTCAATCCGCTCTCTTTTATGAGTGGTAGCAACAATACCCCGACAACAACAAAAAGCAAAGCCGCTGATGATGAACAAGCTGCCTTTGTATCCACTGTATTAGCCGATACAGAAGATGTATGGGGTAGTATCTTTAAGCAGGCTGGCTACCGCTACAAAGAGCCCAAAATGGTCATCTATCGTGGACATACGCGTAGTGGTTGTGGTGGTGCTGATGCAGCTATGGGGCCTTTTTATTGTCCCAATGATCAGACTGTTTATGTCGATATGAGCTTTTTTGATGAACTCAAAACCCGTTTTCACGCCAAAGGTGGCGATTTTGCAGAAGCCTATATCCTCGCCCACGAAGTAGGTCATCACATCCAAAATCTACAAGGCACCCTAGCCAAAGTACAACAAGCCAAACATCGCTCCTTTGGACGAAGCTCTGACAATGCCCTGCAAGTACGCGTCGAACTACAAGCTGACTGTTACGCAGGTGTCTGGGCAAACCATGCACACAAGATGAAGAACATCCTCGAAGAGGGTGATATCGACGAAGCACTCAATGCCGCACAGGTCATCGGTGATGATACCTTACAAAAAGAAGCACAAGGCTATGTTGTGCCAGATAGCTTCACGCATGGTACTTCCAAACAGCGCATGACTTGGTTTTTACGAGGTCTTAAAACGGGTGATTTAAATAGCTGTAATACTTTTCAATAATCCGTTTATCATGAGAGCCATGCACTGAACTCATGATAAACAAAAACATTATCGCCCTAGGTTTCGTCAGCTTTTTTACCGATATGGCAAGTAGTATGATTACAGCCATACTCCCTTTGTTCATCGTTTATACTTTGCATGAGGGCGTCGATAAATTAGGATTTGTAGTAGCGACGGCGACTTTCATCTCCTATGCCTTCAGAATCGTGTTTGGCTACTTGAGTGATAGATATCAAATCGTCAAACCCTTTGTTGTGACAGGCTACCTCATCTCCGCCCTCACCAAGCCACTACTATACCTCAGTCACTCTTGGCAAAGCGTGGCAATCTTGCGTGGGATAGAGCGTGTGGGTAAAGCCGTGCGAAGTGCCACAAAAGATTCGATGATTTCTGCTTATACACAGGGGAAAAGTGGGAGAGGTTTTGGCTTTCACAAGACGATGGACATTGCAGGGGAACTTACAGGTAGTCTCATCGTTTTTGGATTATTATATTATTTGGGTGAGAGTGAAACGCTTTTTAGAAATATCTTTGCAGCCACACTCATACCCGGACTCATCGCCGTAGTCATCGTACTCTTTTTTGTCAAAGATACACCCTACCAAAGCAAAAATAATACATTTGAACTCAAAAAAGATTATCCTCTGTTACCTCTGTTGTTTGTCTATTTTGGCTTTGTCTTTTTTATATTTAACGACTCCTTCTTTCTCATCAAAGCCAAAGAGACAGGCATCGCTACCGCGTACATTCCCCTCTTGCTAGTCTTGCTAAACCTTACACAGACACTTTTAAGCTATTATCTAGGCATAAAGATAGATGAGCTAGGTGCAAAAAAGATTCTCACGCTCTCTTTTGTTTTTGGTATTTTATCTACCGCAAGTTTGTACTTTGATTTCATCATTCCTAGCTTCATTTTTCTCGGCGTATTTATCGTAGGAAGTCTCAATGCACTCAGAGCACACATCTCAAAACATGCACATAATAAAGGCACAGTTTATGGCGTACTCTATGGCGGTGTCGCAAGCTTTGCTGCCTTGGGTGCACTCGTAACAGGTATGATTTGGAAACATTATGACGCACAAAGCGCGATACTCTTTTCGCTTTGTGGGATGTGTGTTGTATTTGTGGGGTATGTGATGTGGCTAGGCAAAAAAGACTAATATAAAAAGCCAAAGAGCCAAAGAGGAATTTTATGACTCTGTTCTGTTGAGTCAGTATCTTGAATGACAAAAGAGTTCTTGATATCCTTTATCTGCTCAAACCCCTTATTGGCTCCACCTACCTCAAAAGTATATCTGCTATCCACGATAAAATCTCCTTTTTTAGCACTTGTAAGCTGATGATTTTCTTGAAGTTGACTAGCAAAAAAGCACTCCCTTATGGTGCCTATCTCTGGGGCATCACACATTGCGTAAAAAAGATTTGTATTATTGAGATAGAGTTTTTCAGGCTTACTAAGCGCACCCAAGCCCTTTTTCCCATCATGTACCACTCTGAGTAAATCTCCTTTTGTAAGGTGTTCTAAATAGGCATAAATCGTATTGCGGCTCACTTCTATATGTGTAGCTACTTTGGTGATATTGAGTTCAAAGGGTTTGGAATAACAGATGACAGTGAGAAGTTTTTTGAGTTTGTTCGCAAAAGCTGGCTTAATATATCCTAACATCACTAAGTCCACATCTATCGTCAGGTTGACCACGGCTGTCAATTGCTTGAGATAGTTGTCTTTATCCGAAAAATAAAAGGGATAATAACCATATCGTAAATACGCATCAAAATGCTCTAGTGGTACAATCATCTCACGAAGTTGATCCACAAGTTCTATAGAATTTGTCAAAATCTCATCTAGCGAAAAGTATGGCAGAGATTTATCAAGCTTAAACTCTAAAAATTCCCGATAAGAAAGCCCCTGCATATGATACAAAACAGCCCTACGACTCAAATCAGCTTGGGAATTGTAAATGGAAGTAGCACAAGAGCCTGTAAAAACGACCTGAAGCTCAGGATAAAAATCATAAATAGCTTTTAAATCTCGTGCAAAATCTGTGTACTTGTGTATCTCATCCAAGAGCAGATACTTTCCCCCAATCTTGGCAAATTCCTCAGCCAAGGTATAAAGCTTGATATCTACATGTGTCGGATAATCATAGGAGAAATAGAGGGATTTATAAGCTTCATGCTCTTCTTTGAGCTCTTTTAAATACTGGAGTAAAAGTGTCGTCTTTCCCACACCACGAGACCCCACAATCGCAATCATCCTAGAAGTAAAATCAATCTTTTTAAAAAGATAGCGTTTATGCTGATTTTTTTGTGCTTTTAAGATGCGTTTTTCTAGTTTTACAATATTACTTAACATATAATCTCTTTTTTGTTAATTATTAATTAACAATTATAGCACAT
>CAZCUH010000073.1:0-7741 GCA_964501795.1 uncultured Sulfurospirillum sp. | reverse complement strand
CTTTTTTACCTTGCATAGCAAGTGCAATGGCGAGGTTAGTCGTAGTTGTGGATTTACCCACGCCACCTTTTCCTGAACTCACCATCACAAAATTTTTGATATGTGGTGCAATATTTTTACCTTGAGAGCTTGACTCTTTTGGCATCTTTGGTGTTTTGATTACTACATTAATCTCTTTTGCACCTAAAAGCTCTAACTTTTTTGTGATTTCATCTTTGAGTTGTGCTGCTACTTCTGGTGCAGAAGAAGAAATCTCTACCTCTACATAAGCCGCATTCTCATTGACATCAATATCTTTCACAAATCCAAAATCTACGATACTTTTCGTAAATCCTGGATAGGTGACTTCTTGTAACTTTTCATTTACTGAGTCTCTATTTAACATCTATATTGTCCTTTGAAATTATCTTTTTCACTCTGCCTTATAATCATACAGAAATTATCCGAAATTATAGGTCTAAAAGAGAATAAAAAGCATTTTAAGTGTATACTTTCGTAACACTTTTTAGAAAAAGGACAAAAATTGCCCGATTTAACCCTCATCATCCTTGCCGCTGGAAATTCGACCCGATTTCATAGTGTTGTAAAAAAACAGTGGTTACGCATAGAAGATGACCCCCTTTGGCTCTTTGTGGCTAAAAACTTTGAAAAAACTGCCTCTTTTAAGAAAATCATCATCACTGCTGGTGAAGAAGAGCTAAGTTATATGCAAAAACATGCGCCTTATACCTTTGTTGTGGGTGGAGATACAAGGCAAGCTTCCTTAAACCATGCACTCTCGCATGTCCAAACGGAGCATGTGATGGTCAGCGATGTGGCGCGTGCTTGTATTCCTGCTATCATGATAGAAGAGATGATTACACTTCGACATCGTGCAGATATCATTGTGCCTTACTTAGAAGTCAGTGACACCGTTGTCTATGCTGGAGCAACTATAGATAGAGATGCCGTCAAACTCATCCAAACACCACAGCTCTCAAAAACAAGTATTTTAAAGCAAGCATTAGCACAAAAAACAGTTTTTACAGATGATTCTTCTGCGATAAAATCGATAGGTGGCAAGGTCTTTTATACAAAAGGCTCCATAAAAGCTAAAAAAATTACTGTATTTGACGATTTAGCTTCGTTAGCGTGTTTGAAACAGCCAAGCGATACCGCGTTTGTTGGGACAGGATTTGATGTTCATCAATTTTGTGATGACAAAAAGATGGTTTTAGCAGGTGTAGAAATTCCTCATGAAAAAGGCTTTTTGGCTCATTCTGATGGAGATGTTGCACTGCATGCGTTGATAGATGCGCTTTTGGGTGCTATAGGTGCTGGTGATATAGGGGAATTATATCCTGACAGTGATATGGCACATAAAGATGCAGATTCAAAAGTGATGTTAAAAGAGGTGGTGAATTTTATCAGCAGAGTTGGTTTTATCATCAACAATGTTGATATCACTATCATGGCACAAACACCAAAAGTCTCACCCTTTAAGGAGGAGATGAGGCAAGTGATTGCGAGTATATTAGAGTTGGCACCCATTCGTGTCAATGTCAAGGCAACCACAACAGAAAAATTAGGCTTTATAGGTCGAAAAGAGGGAGTCGCTGTTGAAGCGATTGCCTCACTAAAATATAGGAAATGGGAAGTTAAATGAAAATATTAATCGTAGAAAATGAGATCTACCTTTCACAAAGTATCTCAACGAAACTGACAGAGATAGGTCATGTCTGTGAAAGTGCAGCCACGGTCAAAGATGCACTCAAACATGATGAGTTTGATGCCGTCTTGCTCTCTACCAATGTCTCTGGGCAGGATTTTTATCCAATCATAGAGAAGTATAAAAATGCTATCATCATCTTGATGGTCTCTTATATCTCCAATGACACGGTAACGAAACCTTTACAGTCTGGTGCAGATGACTATATACTCAAACCTTTCATGATAGAAGAGTTAGCCCGTAAACTCAACCATCTTCAAGATTATATCGTCTTTAAAAAAGAGAATGAGACTTACAAAAGTTACATCGAACATCTCTTAAAGAAAAATTCGGCACACTCTATCAGCAATAAGACAAAACTTCCACTGCTCTTGAAAGTCAATTATCAAAAAATAGCAGATTCTATTGTGTTTGAGTATGCTAAAAACTATAATGACTCTTTTACCTTCATCTCTCTTGAAGATTCTGATGCTCTTGAACAACTCAAAAAGATCCAAGATAGTGAACTTGTCTATCTCATTGGCTTTCAAAATATCAAAAAGAGTGAAAAAAGCAAAGTTTTATCTCTTATTCAAAATAGGCGTGTTATACTCTCTACTACTGATTTATCTGAAAGTATTGAAGAGATGGAAGTGCTAGAGATCAAAAATGAAGAAGGTGTATTTGAGAAGGGAGATATCCTCTCTATAGAAAATTATGTAAAATATATCATCACCAAGTACCAAAGTAAGTTTCCAGACACAGAACTCTCCAAAAAGCTAGGCATATCAAGAAAAAGCTTATGGGAAAAACGCAAAAAATATGGAATCTCAAAAAAGAAATAAAACACTTTTTATTGACAAAGAGGCTTTGGCCACACTTTCCATGCTTAAAGAGGGGATTTTCTCCCCCGTTGATAAACTTATGAATGCCAAAGAAGCAAAAGAGGTTGATGAAACTTCTCGCTTCAAAGGTGCCTACTTCCCTTTCTCTTTTATCTTAGCCCCTGCTGGAAAACGCAATGAACGCGTTTTAAAATCTGCACAAAAAGGTGACACGCTCTATCTCGTCGTAGATGGTGCTCTCAATGGTGAACTCGTCGTAGAAGAAGTTTTTCCAATAGACAAGAAAAAAAGAGTGGAGATGATATTTTCAACTTCAGACAGCAATCACCCCGGTGTCATCGATATCACCAATCGTTTGGGTGACTATGCCGTTTGTGGGGAGTTTAAAATCCACTTTACCAGTACCAAAGAGGTACTCTTAAAAATCCAAGCTGCCAAAGAAGAGATCGGTGCGAGTAAAGTCACTGCGATGATGCTGAGTGCTAGACCACTACATCGTGCCCATGAACGCATGATTCGCTCTGCACTAGAGAGTAATGATTTGGTCATTCTTTTTTTACTCAAACCCTATCGTGATGATCGCTTTAGCTATGAGATGCGACTCAAAGCGATGCAATACTATATCAACAACTACCAACCCAAAAACCGTGTTTTAGTCGTTCCCTTTGAAAGTACCTATATCTTTGCAGGCTACCACAATATCGTCTTAGACTCCATAGCGGCAAAAAACTTTGGCTGTGACTCTCTCACAATCGGTGAGAATCATTCGGGCATTGGCATCTACTATGATCAACATGGAAGAAACTTCTATCTTGAAAAATTTAAAGAGGCAAAAACCACGGTGCATATCGTCTCAGAGTATGTCTATTGTAATGTCTGTAGAACCCTAGTTAGCACCAAAACCTGCCCACATGGAAGCCATCACCATATCAAATATATAGCAGGCTTTATGCAGGGGCTTTTAGAAGCAGGTGTACTGCCTCCTGCTGTACTGATTAGAAAAGAGATATCTGCTATCTATCTAAGCCAACTCTTTCCTGATCGTTTCAAAACACTTCGAGAACGCTATGCAAATTTCTTTCCTAGTGATGGGCTCATAGAAGAGATGAATGATGAGAAATTTTATCAAGAGTTGATGAATTTACATCAAACTTCTTCATTAACATGATAGGTTGGTATATAAGTTCATTCGTAAAGGCTCAGACCGCAGGGAGGATTTGCCCTTGGAGAATGAACTTATATACAAACCTAAGCAAATAAGGATACTTTTGAGAAAACTCTTTTTAACATTTTTTTATTCTGGTTTAGCCCCTAAGGCTCCAGGTACTTTTGGTACTTTTGCTGGTGCGATTGTGGGTATTGGAATCTTAGGCATTGCGCCTGTAAGTACCCTCTTGCTTCTCACTATCTTACTCACCATTATCGCTATACGAGAGATAGATAAAGAAGAGAAAAAGAGTGGTATTCATGATGCAAGCTCTATCGTCATTGATGAAGTGGCTGGTATTTGGCTTGCTTTCACACTGAGTGCTGGTACATGGATACAGATTCTCCTTAGTATCGCTTTTTTTAGGCTTTTTGATATATGGAAGCCCTCTATCATCGGACGAATAGATAGAGAAGTCAAAGGTGGGCTTGGCGTGATGGGTGATGATATCGTTGCTGGTATCTTTGCAGGACTTAGCTCTTCTATTCTCTATGGGGCGCTCTTAAGGTTGCATCTTACATAATCCCTACACAAAACATCGCTATCATGATAGGAAAAGAGAGGCAGACAGATGAAGATACTACTTTTAGAAGATGACCCTATTCTCTCTGATATCATACAAGAGAATTTGAAACTCTCAGGCTTTGAAGTTCTCCTCACTATGGATGGAGAAGAGGCAATAGAGCGAATATCTAGTGAAAAATTTGATCTTTTTTTATTGGATATCAATGTTCCCTTGGCTTCTGGTTTGGATGTCTTGAAGTTCGCTAGGGAGTACCACTACGAAACACCCACTATCATGATAACTGCGTATCAAGATATCAAGCATCTCAAAGAGGGGTTTTCTTTAGGGTGTAATGACTATATCAAAAAACCTTTTGAGTATGAAGAGCTAGAACAGCGCATTGTCAATATCAAAAAACATTTTTATATAGAGAGCGAAGAAGATGTAGAGATTGACGAGGGTATATACTTTAACTTTGCAAAACATGAAGTAAAGCAGCAAGGTCAAGCCAAGCATCTCTCTCAAAAAGAGGCACAAATTCTCAACTATCTCTTGCAAAATAAAAAGCGTGTTGTCTCTGCTGAAGAGTTGATGCAAAATATTTGGATTTATGATGAAATTCCAAGTGATGCAACCCTAAGAGTCTATATCAAAAACCTACGCAATATCATCGGCAAAGAGCATATCAAAACGATTCGTGCTACAGGATATTACTTTGAATAGTCAAGAGAAAAAAGCACTCTTTCAATTTGTCACACTCTATACGATTTCTTCTATCGTCTTGGTCGCTATTATCGCGTATCTCTATTATGAGAAAGAGTTAGCAAGTCAAAAAACACGCTGTGAACGCAATCTCAAAAGCACTATTTTTCAGGCTCAGTCAAATTTACTCTATGCCAAATTGGAAAATAAAAACTTTCATTTTCAACCAGAGAATTATGAGTTAAATCTAGGTTTATTGACAGAGAAGGGGCAGCATATATACTCCTCATTAACACATAAAGTGATAGATTTGAAAAAGAAAATGGTTAAAAATCCAAACTATGTACAACTTATACATAAATTAGATAGACCACTTTTTAACATACGCTATATCGTTGCCGAAGATACAAGTATGCCTATCAACAAACAAAAACTCATCACCCTTATCATGATAGTGATTTTTTTTGCCTTTATTTTCATCGCTTTTATTGGCTACCTTCTCAGTCACCTCCTCCTCAAGCCTGTTAAAGAGAAAATCGCACATATTGATCGCTTTATTAAAGATAGCGCACACGAGATTAATACCCCTATCGCCTCACTTTTGATGAGTGTCTCAGCCTTAAAGAAAAAAGCAAGCTTTGATCCTAAAATTCTCAATCACATCTCTATCTCTTCCAAACAGATTGCAGATGTTTATAATTCACTGTCACATCTAGCATTTGATGATATTTATCATGAAAAAATTAGCACAAAAGTTGATTTTAAAAATATTGTCCTTCATAGTGTTGAGTTTTATCGTGAAATCGCCAAGGCAAAGCAGATAACGATCCATACCCATTGTGAAGCACTCTCTATCATGATAGAGAAAGAAGATGCCAAAAAGCTCATCAATAATCTCCTCTCAAATGCGATCAAATATAGCAAAATCAAAACAGAAATCACCATCACACTTCAAAACGGTATCTTATCTGTCAAAGATCAAGGTATGGGAATCGACAACAAAGAGAAAAAAGCGATTTTAAAAAGATATCATAGGGCAAGCCAGATGCATGGTGGATTTGGTATCGGTCTAGACATCGTCAATGCCATTGCCAACTATTATGGTATCTTACTTGATATCCAATCCCAAAAAGGGCAAGGAAGCCAATTTTCACTAGATTTTCAAGCCATTGTTATAAAAACTTGACAATTAAAGTACATTTCACTAAAATACACTCACTAAAGGGCGTCTCTAGATGCCCTAAAATTTTTCAAAATACAACTTACTTGAAAAATAATTCTCCACATATCATCCTAAAGAAGGCAAAATGGATAAACCACAAAATACGCAAAAACGCAGTAATAACCAAAAAAACAATGGCAAGTCACGCACACATGTCCCTGTAAGTGGTTATAGAATAGAAGATTTACGCTCCAAAACCATAGAAGAACTACTCACTATCGGTGCAGAACTCAAGGTTGAAAATCCTCACCAACTCAAACGACAAGATTTAATCTTTGAAATCCTAAAATCACAAGTATCACAAGGTGGATATATCCTCTTTACAGGTATTTTGGAGATAGCCAATGATGGTTTTGGTTTCTTGCGTGGTATCGATATCAACTTCTCCAACTCTACCCAAGACTCTTATGTCTCTGCAACACAGATACGAAAATTTGCCTTGCGAAATGGAGATATCGTCACAGGACAGGTACGCCCACCCAAAGATCAAGAGAAATATTATGCGCTCTTAAAGATAGAAGCGATTAACTACCTTCCACTCAAAGAGAGTAAAAACCGTCCACTCTTTGAAAATCTCACCCCTATCTATCCACAAGAGATGATAAACCTAGAGTTTGACCCCAACAAACTCACAGGTCGTGTTTTAAACCTCTTCTCTCCTATTGGTAAAGGGCAAAGATGCTTGGTTGTCGCCCCTCCACGAACAGGTAAAACAGAACTTCTCAAAGAGTTAGCCCACGGTATCACCCACAATCACCCCGATATGGAACTACTCGTCTTACTCGTCGATGAGAGGCCCGAAGAGGTCACCGATATGGAGCGTTCTGTCAAAGGAGAAGTCTATAACTCTACCTTTGATATGCCAGCGGTAAACCATGTGCGTGTGGCAGAGCTAGTCATCGAGCGTGCCAAAAGATTGGTAGAGATGGGCAAAGATGTCGTGATTTTACTAGACTCCATCACGAGACTCGCCCGTGCGTATAATACCTGCACCCCATCAAGTGGTAAAGTCCTCTCTGGTGGTGTCGATGCCAATGCCTTACACAAACCAAAACGATTCTTTGGAGCCGCACGAAATATCGAAAATGGCGGTTCACTCACGATCATCTCAACCGCACTTATAGAGACGGGGTCTCGTATGGATGAAGTCATCTTTGAAGAGTTTAAAGGAACAGGTAACTCAGAAACGGTACTTGATAGAAATATCGCCAATCGTAGAATATTCCCTGCGATTAGTATCTTAAAATCAGGTACTAGAAAAGAAGAACTTCTCATAGGAGAAGCAGACTTACAAAAAGTGTGGGCACTGCGCTCGGCTATGAGTCAGATGGAAGATTTAGAAGCACTGAAATTTCTCTATAAAAAACTACAAAAAACCAAAAACAATGCAGAGTTTCTCTCTATCATGAATGAAGGTGCCTAGGCAGATGCTCCGTGCAGGTGTTTTTGACTCAGGCGTCGGGGGACTCACCGTGGTCAAAAGCTTACTTGAACATAAACTTTTCTCTGAAATTATCTATTTTGGAGACACCGCGCGTGTCCCTTATGGGGTCAAAGATAAAAATACAATCAT
>CAZCUH010000072.1:0-8015 GCA_964501795.1 uncultured Sulfurospirillum sp. | reverse complement strand
CTATAGGGCACCTTTAAGATGATTTATCATATAATAAAAAGAAATAGAAGTAAGAGATGGATAAGATATTTGATAATTTAAATGACTCTCAAAAGGCTGCTGTGCAACAGATTGATGGTTCATTACTTATTTTGGCGGGTGCAGGAAGTGGTAAAACAAAAACTATCACTTCAAGAGTCGCCTATCTCATCGCCAACGGCATCCCACCCTCTTCTATTCTGACACTCACCTTTACCAACAAAGCGGCCGCAGAAATGCGTCAACGCGCTTTATCACTCATCGAAAATGAGATATCTTATACACCACTGTTGTGCACATTTCATAAATTTGGTCTGCTCTTTTTAAAATTTCATATGCAAAAAATTGGACGCTCCAATGCCTTTGTCATCATCGATACGGATGATAAAAAACGCATTATAAAAAGTTTTGATATTGATTTGCCTATCGCTTTAGTGACCAGTGAAATCTCACGCTATAAAAACAATCTCATTACACCAGAGCAAGCCATAGCAGGAGCTGAACTTTTAAACTACAAAAAAATTGCCAATATCTATAAAAAATATGAAGACTATATCACACAAAATAATTTAGTCGATTTTGATGATTTACTTGCCCTGCCTTATCGTATCCTTGATGAAAATCCTGATCTCTGCCAAGAGACGAGTCAAAGATACCAATATATCATGGTAGATGAGTATCAAGACACCAATGATTTACAACTCAAGCTTTTACAAAAGCTCACATCTGCACATCACAATCTCTGTGTCGTCGGTGATGACGATCAGAGTATCTATGGCTGGCGTGGGGCAAATATCAAAAATATTTTAGAGTTTCATAAACAATTTGAAGATACCAAGGTCATCAAACTAGAGACCAATTATCGCTCAACAAACCATATCTTAAACGCTGCCAATGAACTCATCGAGCACAATAGAAATCGCCACGGCAAAAAACTAATCGGCGTCAAGGGGGATGGCAAAGCAATCGATGTCATCTCTTCTGAGAATGAAACTATCGAAGCTAGTACTATCGCAAGACGCATTAGCACACTGATTGCAGAGGGTGTCAATCCCAAAGATATCGCCATACTCTATCGTATCAATGCGCTAAGTCGCTCCATAGAAGAGGGATTAAATAAAGCAGCGATTTCCTACAAGATGGTTGGAGGGCTAAAATTTTATGAGAGGGCAGAAATCAAAGATATCATCTCCTATCTGCGCCTCATTGCCAACCCCAATGATGATTTTTCACTCAAGCGAATCATCAACAAGCCAAAACGCGGCATTGGCAAAGCGACCATCGATAAATTGCTTTTTGCGGCAGATGAAAAGAAGTGTTCTCTCTTTCATTTCATCTCTCACGAGCAAGAGATTATCAAAGATTTGACGACCAAAAAAGCCTTCAGTACCTTACAAGAATTTGTCGATAATATCGTAAAAATCAAAGAATCTCTCACAGAGACACCCTACCATCTCATCGATGATATTGAAGATACATTTGGCATCAAAGCATACTATGAGTCACTGCCCTCTTCCCTAGAGCGCGTCTTAAATATCGAAGAATTTTATGGGCTATTTCGTGACTTTACCATGCAAAATCCTGAAGCTTCACTCGATGATTTTCTCAATGATATATCCTTGCAAAGTGATCAAGATCAAATCGATGAAGATGCCATCTCTGTCATGAGTATCCATGCGGCAAAAGGATTAGAGTTTGATTATCTTTTTGTCATCGGACTGGAGGAGGGATTTTTTCCACTCTTAGGTGATGGTACAGATTTGGAAGAGGAGCGACGGCTGGGGTATGTGGCTTTAACAAGGGCCAAAAAAGAGTTGACCCTCAGTACCTCTTCAAGCCGTTTTTACAAGGGTAAGCGTACGGGATTGATGAAGAGTCGTTTCTTAGCAGAAGCAGGACTCGTCAAAGGCTCACTCAAGATTGATAAAGGCACCTCCTCCTTTAAAAAAGGCACACTGGTTAAACATAAAATATTTGGCGTGGGACGCGTCACAGAAGTGAGCAAAGTCAAACGAGAGACAAAGCTAAAAATCAACTTCGCAGGTACCTATAAAGATATCTTAGCCTCTTTTGTCGAAAAGATTTAAATGCCCACACGCAATCGTCTCTTTGTAGTAAACAAACCAGTAGGTATAGGCTCAAATCGTTATTTATCCAAGATAAAGAGAAAATATGGCATCAAAAAAGCGGGCTTTTCGGGGACACTTGACCCTTTTGCCAACGGGGTTCTTATTGTCGCTTTTGGACAATTTACCAAACTCTTTCAATTTTTAAAAAAAGCACCAAAAACCTACCGAGCCACACTTTGGCTAGGAGCTAGAAGTGAGACCTTTGATATCGAAAAAGTATCAGAAGTCTCCATACTTCCGCCCCTCTCTTCTATCATGATAGAAGAAGTTTTGGAGAGCTTAAAAGGTGATATCACTTATCTGCCTCCCAAATATTCAGCCAAAAAGATTAATGGTCACAAAGCATACGACTTGGCTAGAGCGGATAAAGAGGTCAAACTCCATGCGATTACAAGCCATATCTTTGCAATCGGGCTACTACATTATCGTCATCCCTTTATCACTTTTGAAATCACTATTTCTGAAGGTGGCTACATACGCAGTATGGGACAAATTATCGCAGAAAAACTAGAGAGCTTTGGTACGCTCTCTGCCCTTGAAAGAGTCCATGAGGGAGCTTTTGTATATGAAAACGAAAAGGCATTAAATCCCTTAGAATATTTGGATTTAGAAGAGAATTTTTATCTAGGCGATAGAGAGGATCTTCTGCTTGGAAGGAAAGTATCTGTGGGGGATTTTAAAAAGCAAAATGAAGGGGATTATTTTCTAAATTTAGGTACAATGCTAAGCATCATCACCATCAAAGATGCGTGCGTAACATATAGATTAAATGGAGTTAAACTATGTTGATATTAGGAAGAAGAGAGAAAGAGACTATCATGATAGGCAATGATATCACCTTATCGGTAGAAGCCATTGCCAAAGGGATGGTCAAACTTGGTATCGAGGCACCCAAAGAAGTTGTGATTTTACGCGGAGAGCTCAAAGATAAAATCATCGAATCCAATTTAAAAGCAACGAACCAGACAGACGATAGACAACTTAAAGATATCTCGAAGCTTCTTAAAAAATGATAGAAAAATCACATGCAAAAGTCAATATCTTTTTAAAGATTCTTGGCACACAAGGTGCCTATCATACGCTACTATCACGCTTTATGCGTGTAGATAATCTCTATGATACACTGCGTTTTGAAAAAAAAGAGCACTATCATGATAGCTTTGAACTTGAGGGAGATTTTGGTTGCAGTATAGAAAAAAATACGATTTATAAAGCGTATCAAGCACTCATAAAGGAGTACCCTATTGCACCTTTTTTTCAAGAGCATAAGGTCGTTGTAGAGAAAAATATTCCAGAATTTGCAGGACTAGGAGGAGGAAGTTCCAATGCCGCTGCATTTTTACGCCTTGTCAATCGCACACTGCATCTTCATATAGCAACACCTCACTTAGCAAAGATAGGTGCAAGCATCGGTGCGGATGTCCCTTTTTTTGTTTATGATTATGCCAGTGCAAATGTTTCAGGTGTCGGAGAAAATGTGCAAGCTTTTGAAGAAGAGCAGATTGAAATCGAAACTTTTACCCCTGATATTCGCTGTGATACAGGGCAAGTCTATCAGCAATTTAGAAGAGCCTATCTTCAAGATATCGACATCAAAAGTGCCAAAGCCTTAGAAAACATCTCTTCCAATACACTCTTAAATTCTTACGATGCAGGCTTTTTAAATGATCTCTTTGCTCCCGCACTTGATCTCTATCCTGATTTAAAAGCCTATCATGATAAGAACTTTTTTTCAGGTTCAGGAAGTACATTTTTTAGGATACAACATGGGTGAGAGTGTCGCTAGAAATAAAAAAGCATTTCATGATTATGAGATATTAGAGAAGTTTGAAGCAGGCATATCCCTGCAAGGGAGTGAAGTCAAAGCACTTCGTGCAAGTCGTGTCAATATCAAAGATGCCTTTGTCAAAATCATCAAAAATGAAGCCTTTTTGATGAATGCACATATCTCCTACTTTGAGACAACCAATGCCCACTTTAAGCCAGATGAGAGAAGAGCAAGAAAGCTACTCTTACATAAAAAGCAGATCAATAAACTCTTGGAAAAGACGATGCGTGAGGGACTGACTATCGTACCTTTGAGCATCTATTTTAACCATAAAAATTTGGCAAAAGTCCAAATCGCTTTGGCTAAGGGAAAGAAACTACATGATAAAAGAGAGACACTCAAGAAAAAAGATGCGGATAGAGCTGCAAGAGCAGCGATGAAGAACTATTGATGTAAAAGCGTAGTAGATATATCTAAAATCTACTACGACAAGTTAAAAAGACTATTTTCTCTTTAACTCTTTGATTCTTGCTGCTTTACCTTTTAACTCTCTAAGGTAGAACAATTTAGAGCGTCTTACACGACCGCGTCTAAGAACTGTGATACTGTCTATACTATCTGATAGGATTGGGAAGATTCTCTCAACACCGATATTGTTTGCACCAATTTTTCTGACGATGAAAGTTTCACCAGCACCTTGTCCTCGTCTAGAGATACAAATACCTTCAAAGTTTTGAACTCTAGTTTTGTCACCCTCTTTAATGGTTACAGCAACTCTTAGTGTATCTCCAGCTCTAAAATCTGGAATATTTTTACCTTCTGCTTGCTTTGCTTCAAAAGCTTCGATGTACTTGTTTCTCATCGTTTGTTTCCTTGAAATTTATTGTTCGTTTTTACTTTTTTATAAAGGTCTGGTCTAAAGTATTTTGTCTTTAAAACTGATAAGTCCTTTTTAAGAGCGCTGATTTTACTATGATTTCCCTTTAAGTATTCTTTGATGATGGGAGATTTGTTAAAAATATTTGGTTTTGTAAAGGCAGGTGCTTCTAAAAGTGCATCTTCAAAGCTTTCTACCTCTAAAGAAGCCTCATTTCCAAGCACCGCAGGGATATTTCGGCTCACCGCATCGCAGATACAAAGACTAGGCAATTCACCACCAGTGAGGATAAAATCTCCAATAGAAAAAAGCTCATCGGCATACTTTTCTACAACTCGCTCATCAATCCCCTCATAACGACCACTGACTAAAACGATATGTTTTTTCCCAGCCAAGCGCTTTGCATCAGCTTGTTTGAAAGGTTTTCCAGCAGGGGCTACAAAGATAAAATAAGCGTCACTCTCCTCCTCTTTGATAGCATCAAGCGCCAAAGAGAGAGGCCCTGCTTTCATCAGTAAGCCCGCTCCACCACCAGCTTGATAATCATCTACTTTTTGATGCTTGTCTGTGGCAAAATCTCTAGGGTTGATAAAGGAGATGGAAAAGAGATCTGCTTTGATAGCACGCGCCAAAATTGAGTCATTGAAATAATCTTTGATCAGCGTCTCAAAGAGTGTCACAAAGGTAAATTTCATGACGCCTCTAGAAGCGCAAAGGCATCTTTCGTGTAGAGTTTTTTTGCATCCATATCAAACTTTTCAATATAAACATCTTGGATATAGGGGATATAAAATGTTTTAGGAAATTTTTGATCTACCAACGCAGCATCTGTAGAAATTTTGAGATAATCTGTCATAGAAATACGCTCAAGCTCTTTGATAATACCAAGCACCTTGCCATCATCAATCACCGTTGCACCTATCAAATCAAACCAAAAGTATTGATTTTCATCCAAGTGACAATGTTGACGGCTCTCTTCTTGGGTTCGGTAAAGCTTTTGATTGGTAAGTGTGGCAGCATCTTCTCGCACATTGTAGTGTGCAAACTTGACTAAGCCTCTTTGAGGATTGTAGCTCTCTATCTCAACAGATTTTCCATTTTTAAGTCTGAACTTTGCACCAGCAATAAATTGCTCCACAAAATCTGTTTGCAAATGGAGTTTTAACTCCCCACTTAATCCGACCACTTTGCCTATCGTGGCAACCTCGACCTTTTGGCTATTCGCCATTGGCTTTGATTGTGACACGATAGGATCTGCCATCTTTTGCTTTACATCCTGAGATAATCGTCTTGAGTGAAGATATCATCTTCCCATTTTTCCCGATTAATTTCCCCGTATCGCCTTTATCCGTCCAAATAAAAATCTCAGAAAAGGTCTCATCAACATCTTCTCTTTTAATCGTTATTTCTTCAGGCTTATCAGCGATAAGACGCGCAAAAGAGAGTAGGAATTTATCAGCCATCTCTAACTAGAATTTTCCACCAGTGATTCTGTTAACACGATCAGAACACTTCGCGCCTACACCTTTCCAGTATGCTAAACGCTCTTCATCAAACTTGATAGTCTCAGGCTCTGTTAAAGGGTTATAATACCCAATTGATTCAATCCAACCACTATCTCTTCTCTTTCTGCTGTCTGTGACGACGATTCTATAAAAAGGTTTTTTCTTTCGACCCATTCTTGTTAATCTTATTACTGTTGCCATTGTAATCCTTATAATATGTATTTTGTCTTTCTTATCATGATAGCCTCTATTTGACGGTTGACTTTCATGATAAATTTGAGGACTATAGTATCATGATAGAGATGACACTATAGTCCTCAAATTGTTATCTTGGTATCTGTGAACCTTGTTGACTCATCAGGTTTTGCAAATCCTGCATCCCCTTTTTACCTGAAAATTTCTTTGCCATTTTGGCAGCATTTTTAAACTGCTTTAAAAAGCGATTGACTTCCATTTGAGAGAGTCCAGCACCCTGTGCAATTCTCTTTTTACGAGAGTTATTGAGCAGTTCAGGTTTCTCACGCTCTTTGAGAGTCATCGAGCTTATCATAGCTTTTATCGATTTGATTTCTGCTGAATTTTCCAAATCCATATCGCCTAATTTGCCTGCCATCCCTGACATACCAGGAATCATTCCCATCAAGGATTTCATACTTCCTAGTTTCTTCATACTCTCTAGTTGCGCTAAAAAATCATTAAAGTTAAATTGCCCTTTTTTGATTTTGCTCGTCATCCTTCGCGCTTCTTTTTCGTCAATGATATCAGCAGTTTTTTCTGCCAAGCCCTCTAAATCACCCTCATCCATCAGACGATTGACTACGCGTTCTGGCATAAAGAGTTCTAAATCAGCAACCTTTTCACCCACACCGATAAATCGAAGTGGTATATGAAGCTGTGATGCCAAACCAAGCGCAACACCACCTTTACTATCGCCATCATATTTACTCAAAATGACACCAGAGATTTGCATCTGCTCGTTAAATGTCCCTGCGGAGCGAATCGCATCTTGTCCTGTCATCGAATCTGCGACATAAAAGACTTCATCAGGCGCTATCGTCTCTTTGATTTGACCCAACTCTTGCATCAAAGCTTCATCGATAGCCAAGCGCCCAGCAGTATCGACGATCAAAACATCATAGAGACCTTCCTCTGCCCGTTTTTTTGCCAGTGTGGCTATCTCGACGGGATTAGCATTGGATTCATCCGCATAGAGATCTATCTCATTTTGTTCACAAAGTTGCTTGAGTTGTTCCACCGCAGCCAATCGTTGTAAATCACAAGCGGCGACTAGCACTTTTTTCTTCTTTTGCTTGAGGTGTACCGCCAATTTGACCGTGGTAGTGGTCTTACCTGAACCTTGAAGTCCACACATCAAGACTTTTGTTGGTGGCTTGGAAGCATAGACAAATCCAACCTTAGCACCTTCAACAGTGAGTAAATCTGTCAAATTATTTTTAAGTGCTAGTAAGAAACTCTCTTTACCGATACCCTTTGCTTTGACATCGCTTTCTACTTGTCTGAGTAGTTCTTTGACTATTTTGTGATGCACATCTGCTTTAAGAAGTGATTTTTTAAGTGTATCAAGTGCTTTTTTGAGAGATTTTTCATCATCTGCAAAACGCATTTTATTGATCGCTGTTTTAAATGAATCCGTTAACGCTTCAAACACATATATCCTTTATAGTCATTAAACCCAAATTCTGCAATAGCGCATTGCA
>CAZCUH010000071.1:0-8039 GCA_964501795.1 uncultured Sulfurospirillum sp. | reverse complement strand
CCTACTGCTTGAGTTGCAAGAGTGTGTTGAGCATCTGATCAGATGTCGTAATCGTTTTAGAGTTGGCTTGAAAACCCCGTTGTACGACGATGAGTTGTGTGAGTGAACGACTCAAGTCCACATTTGACATCTCTAGCGCAGAGGCTTGGACAAAGCCACGACCACCTACGGCTGCTTGCCCGATGACTGGATCACCTGAGTTGGCTGTCTGGATAAAGACATCTCCACCATCACTTTCTAGTCCGATATCATTGGTAAACTTTGCCATAGCGATTTGCCCTAGACCAAAACTTCTACCATTGGTGAAACTTCCTACCAATGTTCCTGATGAATCGATACGGATACCATCCAAATCACCACCCGTAAAACCATCTTGGCTGATTCCTGAAGTGTTGGAATCACTATCAAAAGAGGTGATACCATCAAATCTATTGGCTGTTCCTAAGTTGAGCTGTATCGTTTGATTTGGTGCTGAACCATTGTTGGCGGTATAGGTGATACTCGCTGGCGTATAGGAAGCGAGTGAACCATCAGAATTAAAGACGATTTGTCCTTCAACCATATTTTCTCTTATCTGTCCACCAATGACACCTGGTTCTGGTACTGTGATAGTCATGTGCCAAGCGGAACCTGTTTTAATACCGTTGTTATCATAGACATATCCCTCTTTTCTATATTCTGTTCTCACTGTATGTTTTGTACCTAGTGAATCATAGATATCGATACTAGCTGCGTGTGTAGCTGCATTGATGGATTGTGTGATTTTGATACCATTTGATCCCGCTGAGAGTTGACCTGAAAAAGATTTCATAGCTGTAGTGAGTTTCTCATTTTCATCTGTGGTAGCGTTAGAGATGCCACCAACTTGGATGAGTAAATCTGTTCCTGCAGCGTCTGAATTTGAGATTTCATATTTTCCTTGTTCATTGACGGTGATTGCGGCAGTAGTAGATGTCTTCTTGATAGCATCTTGTAAAGCAGCTCTTAAATCTTCAGTGTTATTAAAGATATAGGTTCCACTTGCTTCTGTCAAATCTTTGTTTGCTGAATTTCCTGTATATTTAAATTGATGTTTTGTCACACCACCATCAAAAGAGATTTCTACACCTTGTCCCTCTTTGATATTAAAAGAGTCTCCTTCTGCGTTAAATAGTACATTAAAATCATCAACTCTCTCAGGATCTCGTCCTGCTGTAAGCCCGTTTGTGCTATCTAGTTGTCTGATAGGAGACATATTGTTGATGTGATCACCGGTGTTAAGGTTTGCTTTTAGGTTGATGACTGATGAAGGACGCGCAGGTGTTGTAAGACCTGGTGGAATGATGATATCTTGAATAGGGGCAGTATTGTCAATTTTTCCCGTTTTTCTATCTCTCACCCAACCTTGTGCGATAAGTCCTTGGTTGTTGGTAAAGTTCCCATTTGCATCAAAGACAAAGTCACCGTTTCTAGAGTATTTGTAAGTTTTTCCACCATCATTACTGACCACAAAAAAGCCATTACCTTGGATAGCAAGATCGGTGTTTTTGTTGGTGGTTTGGACTGATCCTTGTGAAAAGATTCTTGTGATAGAGTTGATTTGTGTACCTAGACCCACTTGTTGTGGATTTTTACCACCTGAGTTTCCTTGTGGTGCTGTGGCGATTTTGGTTGTTTGGCTGAGCATATCTGAAAAGTTTGCACGGGAGTATTTAAATCCTGTAGTATTGACATTGGCGATATTGTTACCTTCAACATCCATGGCGATTTGGTGTGCTTGTAGTCCAGAAACTCCAGACCATAATGATCTCATCATGATAGTATCCTTTTGTTATTAATTTTTTTACTTATGCTTTTGTTGAAGCAAGTACTGTTCCCAAAATTTAGGTATTTAAACTATTTAAATTTATCTTTTCATATTGATTGCATTTTGTATCATTTGATCACTGGTTGTGATACTTTTGGAAGAGGCATCAAAGGCTTTTTGCAAAACAAGCAAATCTGTAAGCGCTGTTGTGATGTTGAGATTTGATGTCTCTATTTTCCTATTTTTGATACTGGATACTTGTAAAGTATTGCCCGCTTGGTCTTTGAAAAATTTTGCTTCACCACTGTTGGCGCTAGGTTTGTAGTGCGAAGTACCTACTTTTTCTAAGCCCTCTTCATTTCTAAAGTGATAGATAGCGACTTTTGCGATGGGGACTGTTTTGCCATTTGAAAAGTTGGCTTGAATATTGCCTAAGTTATCAACACCATAATCTTGCAAAGTCCCAGCGGGATTTCCATCTTTTTCGATATCTCTACTACTATCTAACCCTGCTAGAGAGACTAATCCATCATACCCTGAATTTGGCTTGTTTATGTCATAAAATGTCCCAAATCCAAGCGCTAGAGGATTACCATTGTTATCGATACTTGTCAGGGTATTTCCTACTAAAGCACCACGACCATTAAAGTCCAATTTTCCCTCTTTTTTACTTAAAATATCTCCATTTTCATCACGAAGTGTCGCTTTTGCAAACCAAGTTGTGCTAGTCGCAGCTTGAGGTACTTCCTTGGTAAAAGTGATGTCAAGCTTGTTGAGATTGCCTTGTGCATCATAAACATCACTACGATAGACTTCGGTATTGGCTTTTTCTACCTTGCTTCCATCTGCTAAGGTTTCTTCTATCTTTTTAGGATTGAGAGGCCCTTTGAAATGGACATAGGTTGTTGCTACTGCGGGGATAGTGAGTGAATCTGGTATCTGTATGGCTTGTTGCGAGGATACCTTGCTTAATGCTATGGATGTTGCAGGATTTTTTTTGATTTTATTGTTGATAACATTGCCTGATAGAGTGCCTAGGACATGGTTTCCATCCCCATCTACCAAAAATCCATCCGCATCTCGGTTAAAATTTCCTGCTCTTGTATAACTTGTCTCGCCCTTGCCATCTTTGACACCAAACCATCCTTGTCCCTCTATGACCATATCATATTTGTTTTCACTATCGATGATAGATCCTGCTGAAAAGTCTGTTCGTACTCCTTTTGCTGTGGAACCTACCCCGATGTCATTGCTAGTGGGGTCAAAGAGTGAGCCATTGAGCTGTTGAGAATAGATAGTCGAGAAATCTGCACTTGTTGCCTTGTATCCTGAAGTATTGACATTGGCGATGTTGTCAGAGAGTACATCAATACCGTATTGGTGTGTTTTGATGCCTGATACGCCGTTGTAAAAAGAGATATTCATACTTATGCCTTATTGTAAATCTCTGCGACTTGTGAAAAATCGATGTAATTTCCATTGAGTTTGACATAAGTTTTATCTTTTTCAAATTTGACAGATTCTATCTTGTAAGAGCCTGCTTTGGCATCCAAGGTGAGTCCATCTTCGTTTTGATAAGTCGCTTTGATGATGTATTTCCCAGGCTTGGCATCGGTGCCAGCATTGGTTTTTCCATCCCAATTAAAAGCATGTTGTCCTGCTGTATCTTTTTCAAGTAGCATACTTTTTACCAAGGCACCATCTTGGGTATAGATATTGATAGCACCACTTTTGATATCTTCATCAAAGTTGAGATTGAAGTTGACAGGAGAGGGTTTACCATCTTGTGTCTGTTTGAGATTTAAAGAACTCTCTAGTCTTGCCATCTTTCCTATGGCAGAAACAGCGGAGAAGTTTTTGTTGTTTTCAAAACTTGTGGCGAGTGCTGTCAGTGCTTTGTTGGTCTTTTCTTGGCTCTCTAGTTGTGCCAGTTGCGAAGTTTGGTTCAAAATCTTTTCAGAATCCATGGGCGATGTAGGATCTTGATGTTGCAATTCTGTGAGCAGTAGTTTCATAAAATCATCTTTGCCCAAGATTGACTTGGGATTGCTGGTGATACCGGTTTGTCCTGTTGCTTGTGCTATGCTTGCTATATCTGCCATTGCTTATCCTTTATACATAGTTAGGGAGTATCATATTGATTCCCTCTTCTTCATTTTCTAAGCTATCATGATAGTCACTTGATTGCTCCTCTTTTTTCTGTTCTTGCTGATTTTTCTCTTCACCTCTTTTATCGGAAAAATTCATTTGCAAGTCTGAGAATCCCATATTGACAAGGGAGTTTTTAAAATCATTTTGATTTTGGACAAAGAGTGCGATGGTGTTTTGAGAATTTGAGTTGATGTTGACTTGTAAGTGATTACCTCTGGTGATAAGTGTGACATCTACATCGCCTAAGTTTTTAGGGCTTAATTGCATATTGACCTTCATCATAGGAGGTTTGTAGGCTTCTACCTTTTCCTTGAATTCCATGGCAAAGGTATTAAATGTTTTTTTGACATCATGGGTTTGCTTGGTTTTATGGACAACTTCACTTTTGATTTCCCCAGTGTTGGTATGTTTTTCAATAGAAGTTTCTTTTGTCTCACTCTCTGTCTTGTTGAGCGGTTCTTCTGTTTTGCTGATTTGGCTTGGCTCTGCTTTCATCGACTCTTTTGGTGCAGTATCATTTTTTAAGAGTGTTGCGAGGGTGTTTGTCTGTGCTTTTTTGTGTTTTTGTGTTTTAAAATGTTCTTGTATCTGTTCTTGTTCTAAGTCTGAGATAGACTCTTTTTCAGTGTTTGTGGTTTTGAGCTTACTCTCGGGTTTGTGTTCCTCTATTTTTGTCATGAGAATCTTTTCTGTTTTACTCTCTTTTTTGGGTTGGTTATTTTGAGAGAGTAGAGAAGTTAAGCTTGTCTTTTTTTCTACCTCTACAGTTTTGTCTTTTTGGAACTCTTGTTTGATGATTTTGGTGAGAATATTTTGCATAGGTGCAGGCTCTTTGAGTGTCTGTTTTGGTTCAACCATCTTAAAAATATCTTCACTTGTGATTTTTTGCACCATCTTTTTATCTTTAGGAGTGAGTGCTACTTTTGGCATGAAAAATTCAAAATTTTTGACTTTGATGCCATTTTTGTCAGCGATTTTTAGAAGTTCTTTGATATTTGTCGCTTCTTTAAATTGGCTGATGACATTTTTATCTTTTAGTGCTTCGTTGAGTGCGGGTGACTCTGTTTTGAAATTTTCGCCATTTTTGAGAGCAAGAGCCACTTTAAAGAGATCTTCTAGTGAAACAAGTGCCGCTTCTTCATCTGCGACAGAGAGGTCACCTTTGGAAAAATCTGAGAATATTTTTCCCTTATCTTTAAAATCATGGGAAAGATTGAGTAATTTTCCTAGAAGGAAGCTGGCATTTTTGTTATCTTTCTCCTCAGAGATTAAAGTTGCTATCAAATTTTCAAAAAGATTTCCATCCTCTTGGGATTTAGTATCCTCACCTTTCTTGAGAGAAAGTTTAATATTTTTATTTTCTGTCGGTGTTTGCAATATCATTCCGTTCATAGAAACTCCTTAATTTGGGCATTTATAAGAAAAATAGAGCAATATGTGTGCCAAAAAAGACGAAATGCTAGGATTATTTGAAAAAATTGGTTATAATCGCGACAAATTTATACAGACAATAGGAAAATTATGCAAAAAATTAAAAATATTGCCGTTATTGCGCATGTCGATCACGGTAAAACAACATTGGTAGATGAACTACTCAAACAATCAGGAACATTTGATGCACATACACAAGTGGATGAGAGAGTCATGGATAGTAATGACATCGAAAAAGAGAGAGGGATTACCATCCTCGCTAAAAATACGGCCATCAGTTATGAGGGGTATAAAATTAATATCATCGATACTCCGGGTCACGCCGACTTTGGTGGTGAAGTAGAGCGTGTTCTTAAGATGGTTGATGGGGTTTTGCTGCTTGTGGATGCACAAGAGGGTGTTATGCCTCAAACTAAGTTCGTGGTAAAGAAAGCACTAGAACTAGGCATCCGTCCTATCGTAGTGATCAACAAGATTGATAAGCCAGCAGGGGAGCCTGATCGTGTGGTTGATGAAATCTTTGACCTATTTGATGCACTTGGTGCCAATGAAGAGCAACTTGATTTTCCTGTTGTTTATGCTGCCGCTAAAAATGGTTATGCCAAGATGAATCTTGAAGACCCAGATGAGAATATCCTCCCAATCCTTGATACTATCATCCGTGAAGTACCAGAGTCTGAAGGTTCAGCGGATAATCCTTTGCAATTACAAGTCTTTACGCTTGATTATGATAACTTTGTAGGAAAGATAGGAATCGCTAGAATCTTTAATGGTCGTATCAAGAAAAATGAAAATGTGACACTTGTCAAAGCATCAGGAGAGAAGATCAATGGTCGTATCTCTAAGTTGATTGGTTTTCTCGGTCTTGATAGAATCGATATCGATGAAGCCGAAAGTGGCGATATCGTAGCGATTGCTGGTTTTGAGGCATTGGATGTAGGTGATACTATCGCGGATAGTAAAAATCCAGTGGGATTGGATCCTTTACATATCGAAGAGCCGACGCTTTCAGTCATGATGTCAGTCAATAACTCACCATTGGCTGGAACAGAAGGTAAGTTTGTTACTTCTAATAAGATTGCAGAGCGTTTAGAAGCAGAGATGCAGACCAATATCGCGATGAAATATGAGAGTACAGGAGAGGGAAGTTTTAAAGTATCAGGTCGTGGTGAACTTCAAATCACTATTTTGGCGGAAAATATGAGAAGAGAAGGTTTTGAATTTTCTCTAGGTCGTCCTGAAGTCATCATCAAAGAAGTTGACGGTGTGAAGATGGAGCCATTTGAGCACTTGGTGATTGATGCACCAGAAGATGCAACAGGTGCTGTTATCGAAAAACTTGGTAAGAAAAAAGGTGAGATGACAAGCATGGTACCAACAGGTGATGGTCAAACAAGATTAGAGTTTGAAATCCCTGCGCGTGGGCTTATTGGGTTTCGTTCACAGTTTTTGACTGATACCAAGGGTGAGGGTGTGATGAATCACTCATTTTTAGATTATCGTCCGCTCTCTTCAGGCGTTGAGTCTCGTATGAATGGCGCGCTTGTCTCTATGGAAGATGGTGTTGCTCTTGGATTTTCTATCTTTAACTTACAAGATAGAGGGGTGATGTTTATCGCACCACAAGATAAAGTCTATACGGGTATGATTATCGGTGAGCATGCACGAGCCAATGACCTTGATGTCAATCCTATCAAAGGAAAACAACTCTCCAATGTCCGTTCTTCTGGAGCAGATGAAGCGATAAAACTTGTACCACCAAGAACACCTACACTTGAGAGTGCGTTGGAGTGGATCGAAGAAGATGAGTTGGTGGAAGTCACCCCTGTCTCTATTCGTATCAGAAAGAGATACTTAGATCCAACGATGCGAAAAAGAATGACTAAAAAAGCGAAAAGCTAATGAAAAAGTTCTTAAAACTTATAAAGTATCTGCCTATGATATTGATGGTACTAAGACGCTTTAAAAAATAAAATATCCCTATCATGATAGGCTGTATGCTATCATGATAGGCTCCTAACTTCTCCAAAACATCCATTTACAAAAACTTATAACTCTTTGCTATAATAAAACGAAACCAAAATTTAAGGAGTCAACATGGAATTAAGTGATATTGTAAGTATGGGTACAGAATTGTTCAACAATAAATTAGGTGATACAGCAGAAGGAATCGATAACAACACGATTCAAGATGCACTTTCTGGTCTTTTGTCAAACGAAGAAGGTGGATTTGATTTGAGTAATATCATGTCCTCTTTGAGTGGTGATAGTGAAGGAGGACTTGCGTCTGTCGTCTCTTCGTGGATTGGTGGAGGAGAGAATGAAGCTATCGATGGTTCTGCTTTGACAAACCTACTAGGTAGTGATGCTATCGCTTCTTTTGCGGATAAATTGGGCATCGATACCGATACAGCACTCAGTGGATTGACGGATGCTCTGCCAAATATGGTAGATAAAGCGACACCAGAAGGTTCTTCCTTGCTAGATTCTGTGGGTGGACTTGATGGCTTGATGGGTATGGCTGGCAAACTTTTTGGTAAGTCATAATCATGGTTATTTAGGAGAGTTTTTCTCCTAAAGGGCACATCTAATAATAGGTGATACCCACAACATCACTAGCTTTTGCCTAGGCTAGGCACTCTTTACAGACCTAGCCTTAGCTAAGTCGAAA
>CAZCUH010000070.1:6504-8047 GCA_964501795.1 uncultured Sulfurospirillum sp. | reverse complement strand
AAAAACTACTGTTCTCTTTTCTTTAAGAGTACATCATATCTTGGAAAAACAAAGGTTGTTTTTCGCTCAACGACGATCTTATCTTTTTTATCCACCGCATAGGCTTTGATTGTTATTGGGATTGGAGTATCTTTTGTCTTATCTTTGACTAAATCTTTTGTTGTCTCCAAAACAACTACTTTTTTGACTTTTGCTCCAGCTTTCACTTTAAATGGTTTTGCTGGTCTAGCTATCTTGATTTCAGGATGACTGATGACTTCAAAATAGTATTTATGGTCTTCTCTTTCTGTATTTTGTACCAAGAATGTATAGGCATTGGTGACGCGATGACCATTGTCTTTTATATGATATAGCTCTGTTGTTTTATTGATATTTAACAGCATAAACTCTTTACTAGCGCCAGCGATAAACAATCCCGCAAGTGCAGCAACCAAAGCTACACCATAAGCAATAGTTCTAAAGCGTAAAAATTTAGGCTTTCGCTCCTCTTCGACAGCTGAATAACTCGTCCATGTAATCAAAGACTCTTTACCAAGCGCACCCATCACTTGTGTACATGCATCCGCACACTCAAGACAGTTGATACACTCTAGTTGCGTACCTTTTTTGATATCGATATGTGTTGGACAAACCGTGACACAGTTATCACACATGGTACATTCATTGTGTTCATCTACATCTAATAGCTCATTACGATTACTCACCAACTTTGATTGCTGATCCTCACTATAGATATGACCGCCTCGGTGTGTATTATAAATTGTCTGAATTGTCTCTTCATCATACATGACTGATTGTACCCTTGCATAAGGACAAACATAGATACAGAAATCTTCTTTTAACTTCACAATGTCATAAATCAAAAATGCTGCCAAAATGACCATGGTACCTATCATGACACCATGTTCACCAGGGTTTTTAATATAATTGAAAAAATCTTCAGGCGGAACAAAGAACCATACAAAGTTCGCCGCCGCTATAAAGGCTAAAACGACCCATATAAGAAAACCAACTGTTCGCTTACCCATCTGACCTTCAGGCTCTTTTTGTTTATTTTTGATGCTTTTACGGATGCCTAATAGCTTGGTTTGAATCAAATCTCTGTAGATAACACGAAAAATCGTCTGAGGACAAGCCCATCCACACCAAATTCGTCCACCAAGTGTGGTCAAAAAGAAGACCCCCAAAAAGCCAAATATGAGCAAAAATGGCATCATATAAAGTTCTTGCATATCAAACTTTGTAAAAAATAGATGAATCTGCTTATGGTCAAAATTGAGTAGAAAAAAGTGATTTCCATTAATCCTAACCCATGGTATAATCAACCCAAACAGCGTAATTGCGATAAATGTATAATAGCGTTGAAATCTATAAGGAACCCAATCTTTTAGGTATTCCCTCATTCTCTTCTTTGAACCCTTCATATTTCTGGGCAAAACTGCTTCAGCCATAATATTCTCTCCCTTTATGTGATTTTAACTATTTGTCAATGGACACTTCTTGGAGTGTTCCACTTCTGTAATATTCAAATTTATATGAACAT
>CAZCUH010000070.1:0-6404 GCA_964501795.1 uncultured Sulfurospirillum sp. | reverse complement strand
ATCACAGCCTTCGTTTTTGAGATATGCATACTGTGCTTGCTCTTCTACACCTTCAACCACGGTACCTATGCCCAAACTATGTGCCATCGCATTGATAGCAGAGATGATGATTCTGTCATTTTTGGAACTCTCTAGCTTTCGCACAAAAGATTGATCAATCTTGATACAATCTAAGGGCAATTTTGAGAGATAAGCAAAGGATGAATATCCCGTACCAAAATCATCAATAGCGATTTTAATACCTCTCTCTTTAAATTTTTGTAAAACACCGATAGAAAATTCAATATTTTGCATCAATGCACTCTCTGTAAGCTCTAACTCTAGATAAGCAGGATCAAATCCTGTCTCTTCCAAGATTTCATCTATAAGTGCTAAAAGATTACTTTGCAAAAGTTGTATGCTAGAGATATTGACTGATATTTTCTTATCATGATAGCCTGCATCATGCCATGCTTTTGCCTGTGCAATAGCCTCTCTTAGTACAATTTCTCCAATCTCAAGTATCATACCTGTATCTTCAGCCAAAGGGATAAAATCAAGTGGTGGAATGGTCTTGAGATCTGGATGTGCCCATCGTACCAATGCTTCAGCACCTATGATTTCTTGGCTTCGTGCATCTACTTGTGGCTGATACTCAACAAAAAATTCACCGTTGATGATAGCCTTTTTGAGGCTGGTTTCAAGTGCAACACGATTGGTCATCTCTTCATTCATCTCTTGTCTAAAGATTTGAAATTTGACTGATTTATCCTCTTTGGATTTTAACATCGCTAAATTGGCGTGCTTGATGAGTGTCTTGACATCATTACCATGGGCTGGAAAGAAAGAAAGCCCCATATTTGCAGATAAAAACAACTCATGTCCATCTTGTTTAAAAGACTCTTCAAAGAGTGCTGCGACACGATTTGCCAAGGAACTAGCCGCTAAATCATCAGCAATATTATCAAACACAAGTACAAATTCATCACCTGAAAATCGTGCGACTGTATCATAATCTCTTAACTTTGAGCACATTCTCTCACTCACCGCTTGGAGTAGTTTATCTCCAAAGTTATAACCAAAAGTTTGATTGATGGTTTTAAAATTATCAATATTTAAAAAGATGGTTACCATATTTTCATCTAATTTAGCGGCTTTATTCATCGAATCTTGCATCTTTTCAATCAATAGATTTTTGTTAGGCAAGTCAGTTAGAGAATCATAGTTTGCTAGATATTCCAATTTTTCATCACCATGAGAATCCACACCTATAAGCAAGATGACCTCATCACGCCCCTTTTTGCTTTTGATAGATTTTTCCCATTTGACTATCTTTTTATCACCATTGCGACAGATGATAGGAAAATCAAATGAGAGTTTTGAACGCCTATCATGATGCACACCTTTGAGGTCATTTCGTATCTTCTCTTGATAATTCTCAGGTACAAATGTCTCTATAAAATTTTTTCCAAGTAGTTCATCTTCACGATACCCAGTCAACTCTTGGGCAAAAGCATTAAAAGCATTGATGCGGTTGTTTCTATCAAATGAGATAACGATAAGTTTCTCTTTGTCAGATATTTGAGGGTTGATGACATCTTCTAGACTTGATCGCATCTGCATCATTTTCACATCCATTGTAAAGGCGTAAAATATCTTTTTATCACCCCGTTTTACAAAGTGTGTATTGGCATTGACAAGCACTAGGGCGTTATCTTTTCTTTTATATTCTACCTCGATAGCAGAGAGAGGTTTGTCGCTATTTTTTGCCTCTTCAAACTCTGCGATAAAAAGATCTTTGAGATGTTCCGGCACGATTAATGACTCTAGCGTTTTACCCAGCGCCTCATCTTTGCTATATCCATATAGCGCTTCACAAGCATTATTCCATTCACATACCACTCTATTTTCATCACTTGCAAAGATAGCAACATTGCCAATTTCGCTAAATAACTGCTCTAACTCTTTCTTTGTACTCATAGTCTATATCCCTATCATGATAAGTGAAAACACTTCTTTATTCTAAGAGTATATCGACAAAAGAGAGAGTAACTTTAACAATATTGTAATTATTTATATAATATTTTTTATTTATTTTAAATAAAATACAGTATCCCTCAAAGAGAGGGAAGAGCAATAGGGTTTATTGCATGATGACAGAGCCGTCACCTTTGATGATTTTTCCGATGACATAACCGTCACTACCTGCAAGTACAGCATCTACATTTTCAGGACTTACCACAAGTGTCATACCTACACCCATGTTAAATGTACGGTACATCTCACTCTCTTCTACATGATGGCTCATGAGTTTAAAAATTGGCAAGACTTTGATACTTGACTTCTCTATCTCTGCACTTAAGTGAGAGGGCAACATCCGTGGTAAATTCTCAACAATCCCACCACCTGTGATGTGTGCAAGTGCGTTGATTTTGTCTTTGAGCTTTTTAAAGGTTTTGACATAGATGCGTGTTGGCTTGAGAAGAATATCGATGAGATGTTCACCCTCAAATTCACTATCAAAAGGCATATTGAGTTTCTCAAAGAGCAGTTTTCTAACGAGTGAAAAACCATTGGAGTGAATCCCTGAACTAGGCAAGGCTATCACCACATCACCCTCATTAACTCGTGAGAGTCTATCCATCTCTGCTTTTTCCGCCACACCCACGGCAAAACCTGCTAAATCAAAATCGCCTTTGGCATACATCCCTGGCATCTCCGCAGTCTCACCACCGATAAGCGCACATTCACTCTCAACACAGCCCGCTGCGATACCTTTGACCACATCGCTTGCTTCATTGGTTTTCAGTTCACTAGTTGCGTAGTAGTCTAGGAAAAAGGATGGTGTACCAAAATTGCAGATGAGATCATTGACGCACATCGCTACAAGATCGATACCCACTGTATCAAATTTTTGTGCATCGATGGCGAGTTTAAGTTTTGTACCTACACCATCGGTCGCTGCTAACATCACTGGTTCTTTATAACCCGTAGGCAAGGCATACGCCCCAGCAAAAGAGCCTATCCCTCCGATGACATTTTTATCAAAAGTTGATTTGACATGTGGTTTGATGTTCTCGACAAATTGATTACCCGCATCGATATCGACACCAGCGTCTTTATAAGATATTTTATTGTTCATTTTTATGCTCTTTTTCCCATTTGCAAGGAGGAAATGCTTTTTTCATCATCCAAGTGGATGGACAAAAGTTGGTAAACGCCCAGACAAGCATCATGATAATCACAAAAAATTGCAACACCACGGCGACTTGAAAGTTAAAGCTAGTCGCCGCACCCGCTTGAAGCTCAGCAGAGCCTGTCGCAAAAAAGTATAAGATGATTCCTAACATCAATGCGGTTAAGATTCTTTGCATTCTTTCAGCACACATATTCTCTCCTTTGATTTTTGGGAGATTTTAGCAAATGTGTGCTGAGGAGGGGGTTAATTTGCCGTTACTACTTCTACTTCACTAGCTTCAAAGGAACCATTGCCATTTTCATCTACACGCACCGTCACTTCATTGGTTGCAGTTGCTTCTACTTCTACTTTGTGATTTGCACCATCTAGGTACTTAAACAAGCCACCCACTTGAAGGTCGCCATTCATATCTGTTACCATTGGTGTTTGGCTTGCGTCATAGTGTGAATCTACTGTAAACCACACACCCGTACCAAAATTTTCTGATCCAGAGACAGGAAAAACTTCAAAACTATTTCCTGCATCTTGCATCTTATAGACAAGATTTTTACCGCCATAAGTTTCACTACCATCTGTCATCGTCATATTCATAGTCATTACTTCATAAGGCGCTTGTGTCTGCATTTTCATGGAACCACCTTTTTTGATAGTGGCAGTTTTTCCCTCAGCAGTGACAGTAAAATCTGTTGGAAAAGAAATCTCTGTGTCCATAGTATCCATATTTTCTGAGAAATTTTTCATGTTAAATGCTATAGTACCATTCACTATTTCCCCCTCTTCTGCGCACTGATTCATCGCCATCGTCATTTTCATAGATGTAGGGACTTGACCCATCGCAAATTGATTTTCATCAAAATCAATCGCCATACTACCGCCATTTTGGCAAGCTTGGTTTACAACAGAACGAGATTTTGAGCTTAAGTTGCCTATATTATTTGTACTCTTTCTGCCAAGACTACTAATGTTTTGCCCCATTTCTGGACCTGTGCCAATATTTTGAGCAAGCTTTTTTGCGTCTGCTAGTGTCGCTGCTTTTGGCTCACTACTTTTACTGCCACTATTACACCCTACCATCACCAATGCAGCCATCGCTACTACTGAAAAATACTTTATCATGATATATCCTTAATTATTATTTATTCTTATATACTATCGTCTCAAACTTAAAATTACTTAATGTCTCCCAAGGGTACCATCGGCAGATGGGAATAATCAAACTGCTTGACATCCTTGTCATTGCTCACAATGAGTAGATTTTTATGCGCTATCACATCATAACAACTTAGCTCAGATTGTGAACTTGTTTTGTCATAAGTGAGTGCGACAGCAGTCTGATTTGTCTCATTGTTTTCAGTGACATTGACATCAAAGACCTTGAGTCCTCCTGCACCATCACAGACAAAGAGGGTATCACCATCTATGCCAACTCCTGTGGGGTGAAACATATTTTTCTTGCCTAGGAGTGTGGGCTTGAGCGGGTCTCTCACATCTATAAATTGCAAGGTATTTTCGATAGAGTTAACCCGACAAGAACTCCCACTACTCAGCGTGACATAGGCGATACCATCTTGGATGACCACTGGATCACAACTCTTAGCATGGGTAAATTCACTCACCTTATCTAACTCTTTGTTGTAGATATATACCCCACTTTGTGCCCCGACAAAGAGATAATCCCCATAACTATAAAGCGTCTCCACATCCCAAGGAACGCTCTGGGAGATATCAGGCACGGGGGTGCTAGGTGTAGAGATATCAAAGGCGTTAATGTCTCGTTCATTGATGGTGTAGAGTTTATCTCCACTGATGGTAAAGCGTGCCAGCGAGCCACCCTTTCCTGTGTTTCCACTACTAGCTGTACCTGCGCTAGAACTACTATCTCCTCCACTTGCACACCCTATCATGATAGAGGCTACTACTAAACTGATACTGATATATTTTTTCATCATTCTCTCCTACATTGTACCGATGACAAAAAAACCGTGCTGACTGTAATCATAGTCATAACATTCTCCATCATCTTTTGAAAGATTCATCTGATAGGGATTACTATGAAAGATATCCTCTTTGCGGTTTACTGTCTTGATGTGCGCGATATCTCGGATATCAAGTACGACCAAATCCGTGAAACTATCGACATAGAGATAGCCATCCTTCACTGCCATATCTACATTGCCAGGGATTTCGATAAAAGCGACATTTTGTGGTGTCTCTCTCACGCGATTGTTGATGACATGGATACCTTTGTTTTTTTCATTTATCAAGATGATATCCCCATCTAAATAGTTATAGATTTTGGCCGCCTTTTCTACCTCTCTAGGGGCAGAGACTTTGGGATAATTTGCCCGTAGCTCTTTGACAGAGATATACTTCGCCTTTTTACAGTGACTCTTGTATTTGTAATCACAACCACTTATCATGATAGCTATCATGATGACCATACTTACACGCCTCATATTTGCTCCTCCTTTAAAATGCATAACCAAATTTTAAAAACTCTATATCTGCAATGATTGGGGCATCTTCTATCCCAAACCCTACTTCACGGTAAAGGTCATTTTCCCCCGTGACATAACGCCCAATTATCAATCCCACACCCCAATAATAAGGCTGATTTTTAGCAAACACCCTATATCCTAGTCCCACGCCTAGACCAAGCTTTGTCGTCTTTTTATAATCATCTTCATACTGCAAAAGTCCATTGAGAAAAGATGCTCTCACAAAACCACTCAGATAAAAACCATCCATCTGCTCACCTAGAAACTTACGATAATGCACATCAACATTTGTCACATCAAAATGCGCTTCATCCACTTCCCCCGCTCTATCTGTGAAAAATGCCACAGACCATGGCAAAGCAATCTCAACATTATCTTCTTGGTCAAAATAAGAAAAAGAACCAGAAAAACTCTTCCAAGAGTCACTATATGTCAAGAGTCTAGGGATATTGAACTCCACACCAAAATGTTTCCCTTGCAAAGGAAGCGACTGTGCTTGTAAATATATCGCCAAAAGCACCAACAATAAAATCTTTCTCATCACGAAATCTCCTTAATGAAAGTAGTATATCTTAAAATTGTGGCTAAAAAGTGGTTATTAGTATTTTTTTTTAATAAGAGGATTAAAATGCTATAATAAAAGCAAAGGAGTTGCATGTCACTATCACTGTTGTATGTCGAAGATGAAGCCTTTATCCGTGAAAATGCCGTACTCTTTTTAGAAGATA
>CAZCUH010000069.1:0-8159 GCA_964501795.1 uncultured Sulfurospirillum sp. | reverse complement strand
AAAATGAGGGGGATTTGGTCTATCCTGCGACTTTCTCTACACCTGAGAAAGTCAATTTCATGGCAAAAGAGGCACGAGGGCTTATCTGTGTAGCACTCTCTTCAAAGATTGCTACGCGTTTGGATTTAAATCCTATGGTTGCAAAAAATGATTCATCCTATGAAACAGCCTTTACCGTTTCCGTCGATGCTAAAGCGTGTGAAACTGGTATATCCGCAGCAGAGCGAGATATGACGATTCAACTGCTTGCTACTTCTCACTCAAAAGCGACTGACTTGGTGCGTCCTGGACATATATTTCCACTTATCGCAAAAGAAGGGGGAACGCTTGTGCGCACAGGACATACAGAAGGCTCTGTGGATTTGTGTAAATTAGCTGGCATTGCACAGGCATCTGTCATTTGTGAAATCATGAAAGAAGATGGCACGATGGCTAGGCGTGATGACTTGGAACTCTTTGCCAAAAAACATGACTTACATATTGTCTATATATCTGACATCGTTGAGTATCGTTTGCAACATGAGTACCTCATCAAAGTCATCGCTGAATCAAACACCACATTTTTAGGCAAGGATGCAAGACGCATCGATTTTGTTGATCACAATGATTCACATCATGTTGCCTTTGTATTTCATCGTGGTGGTCTCTTGCAAAATGTCCGTTTTCACAATATTGGAACTGATTTGGAACTTTTTGCTAACCATAGATATGACTCTGTCATCAAAGCTGTTGATATTTTAGACGCAGAGGGTGGCGTGCTCATCTTTTTGGAAAAATCAGTCAATACAAATCCTTATATGAAAGAGTATGGTATCGGCGCACAGATACTCAACTATCTTGAATTTTCAGATATTAAACTCTTAACAACGCATAAAGGTCGGGAATTTGTAGGGATAAGTGGGTTTGGATTACAAGTGATTGAGGAGAGAGTACTAGGATAATCTCCCAGTACTTAAAAAAGATGATTCGCTTTATCCTTTTAAGCGCTTATCTCATCTTCTGATTCTATAGTTGCTAATCTTCTTTTCACAACTTTCTTTTGGACCTCATATTTGGACATCTCTTCTTTGATTTTCATCTCTTTTGCAAGAGATGTACATGCAACTAACTCTTGACTCTTAACTTTGTATAAAGTTTTTAACTCTTCTAACATGTTAAGGCACTCTTCTTTAGTCTTGATATTGCTCATTCATCCTCCTAAAACTTTCTAAGTTTGAAAGTATATCAACGAAATGTTGCCGAAATGTTGTCAAACAAAAAAAATTGACAAACAAATCTCTTTTTTTTCAAAAAATTTAAATAATTTCATAAATCTAAATTTTTATTAAAATAAAAAGTGTAATTTCACTTTTTTATGCGATATACTTAGCGAGCAAAGCAACATCCCCACCATACTGCTTTGCATACTCGACTATTTTAGCGTGAAATCGTGAATAAATTGTGAAAAAAGAACATTCACTATTATATATTTTATTTATCTCATCATAAGACTCTTCTATACCACGCACCATCCACTCTTGCAAGTCATCATAGGACTCAAAAGTATATCCCAATGCCTGCATCATCTTGTTGGTATAGTTGTCAATCACCATCACATCCCGCCTACAAGCATAACACAAAATCGCGTCAGCACTCTCAAATCCAATCCCTTTTTGCGCAAGCAACCACGCACGCGAAACTGATGTTTGAAAAGTCTCAAAATCACCAAAATCTTCCACGATTGCCTCACAAAGTCTCTGTAAGACTTTGGCTTTTTTTCTATAGTATCCACTGGGTTTGATGAGCGATTCTAGTATCATGATAGGCGTATCACGCAGACTCTCAAGAGAGAGCTTTTGTGCGTCTTTGAGATTTTGTAGAGATTTTTCGACATTGTGCCATTTGGTCTGCTGGGTGAGTATCGCCCCCACTACGACCTCAAACTCACCCACATTGGGCCACCAAAAAGGAGGTGACTCTTTGAGCAAATCTAGTTTATAAAGCGCTAACCATAAGTCATAACTACTTCTCAATATAAGCCTCTTGTACGATGCTTGCTCTCGCATCGTCATAAGATTTGAGCTTAAAGGCATGGGTACATTTTCCCTCTTTATCGAGATCCATGATGACACATTGCAGCATCTTTTTGCACTGATTTGGCACATCAAAATGCCCTGAAACACCTGTGAGAAATCTATCAAGCACCGCCTTGACATCCATCCCCAAAGAGTTGTCCCGACATCCTGTCATCCCAACATCAGTGACATAAAAAGTCCCCTCATCAATCGTCATATCATCAGTTCCTACATGGGTATGTGAGCCTACTATCACGGAGACCCGCCCCTTCAAAAGGGCTAAAAGCGCCCGTTTCTCACTTGTCGCTTCTGCATGCATATCTATCATGATATGTTTCACACCCTCCTCTTCTAGCTGCGCTACTACCTCCACAATCTTCACAAAAGGATTATCCACCATCGGCATCGTAAAATGCCCCATGAGATTGACCACCGCCAATTTCTCATCTCCCACTTCCAACACTTCCAATCCACGACCTGGTGTGGCTTTGGGATAGTTGATGGGGCGAAGTAGAGACATCTCATCCATCAGAGGGATAATATCTTTTTTATCCCAAGTGTGATTGCCCCCTGTCATGATATCGATGGGGAGTTTGAAAAGCTCTTTGGCATTTTTGGCACTCAACCCATAACCATGGCTGGCATTTTCATAATTGACGATGACGACATCCACCTCATATTCTCTCTTGATCTGGGCGATATGTTTTTTGAGCATATATCTACCCGGTCTGCCTACGATGTCTGCACAAAATGCTATTCTCACGCTTATCCTTGTTGAGTTTGTGCTTGTATGTTCTATTTTTCCGAGGGCAAATCCTCCTGTTAGTCTGAGCCTCTGCAAAATAGAACATACAAGCACAAGAAAATTTTTGAAAGATTATAACGAAATTTGCTACAATCTCATCATGATAAAGATGAAAAGCACGCAAAAACTCCATATCCTCATCCTCGAAGATGACAGACTGTTTGCAGAGAGTTTAGAAGATTTTTTAGAGGAAGAAGGCTTTTGTATCACGCTTGCACCTGATGGTGAAAAGGCATTGGAGTATGTATATGAACAGCCTTTTGATCTGCTCTTGCTTGATGTCAATGTCCCCCATCTAAGTGGCTTTGCATTGTTAGAAAAGTTACGCCAACAAAGCCACAATACTCCTGCCATCTTCATCACCTCATTTAAAGATAAAGAGAGCATCAAAAAAGGTTTTTTAACAGGAGCTGATGACTACCTCACCAAGCCTGTGGATTTGGATGAGTTGCATTTGCGTATGCTCGCCTTGCTTCGACGCACACATAAGCTTGAGGAGACTATCATGATAGGTAAAGTGACTTATCATCCTAAAGAAGGAGCGTGTAGCATAGAAGGCAAGCAACAAACACTTTCCAAAAAGGTGATACTTCTCTTGGAACTCCTACTTGAAAATCAAAATAGCATCGTCACAACAGAGCGCATCTACGAGAGACTTTGGGCTTGGGATGAGACGCCTAGCCCCTCCTCTTTGCGTGTCTATATCAATGAACTCAAAAAGATATTTGGCAAAGCACACATCATCAACCACAAAGGTATAGGATATCTCCTTGCACGATAAACAGCGTAGTTTTTACTTTAACAATGCCCTTATCATGATAGTCATCGTGGGTGTTGTTTTAGCCTTAGAATACTTTTTAACACCTCTCATCCCACAGACGCTAATGCGGACGATATTTATCATGATAGTAGCTTTGGGCTTGCATTTTTTTCTCTCCACCTCTTTGCTAGAGCACTACAAAACCCAAGAGCAAAATCTCAAAAATCTCGTCGATGAAACCCTCCACGAACTCAACACCCCCATCGCCACTATCAAAGCCAATCTCAAGATGCTCCAAAAATCCCACAGCGATGAAAAAACCCTCAAACGCCTCTTGCGTATCGAGCAAGCTAGTCATAACCTCTCCAAGCTTTATGCAAGTATCGAGCACTCGATCAAAAGTGAAATAGATAGAATCGAAAAAGAGGATTTTGACCTTTCTATCATGATAGAACACTCCATCTTGAAATTTCAAGAAATCCAAGGTGATATCCATATCGACAATACCCTACCCGCTATCATGATACATGCCAATAAAAGTGACTTTTCACGCCTCATCGACAACCTCCTCTCCAATGCTATAAAATACAATAAAAAGGGGGGATTTGTCCGTTTTTTTATGAAAGACTCTAGGCTTTGTATCCAAGACTCTGGAGCAGGCATCGACAGTAAAAATCTCTTTATCGTTTTTGAAAAATCCTATCAAGAAAACCCGACAACCAAAGGCTTTGGCATCGGTCTAAGTATCGTAAAATCCTACTGCGATAAAGAGAAGATAGATATCAAGATAGATACCCAAAAGGGTGTTGGTACCACTATCATGCTGGACTTAAAACAGCTCATTAACAATTAATTAACACTTCCTTGTTATACTTCCACTGTCTTCAAAATTTCTAACAAAATTTTTAGACGCAAGGTTTGATATAGATGATATTTAAAACAGTCATAACGCTAATGTTGCTATATACCTCCCTCTATAGCGATATCTATACAAAGGGCGAAAAAATCTTCTCCATAATGTGTGATAAAGAGAAGGTTTCCGCCCTACCCTATCATGATATACAAGCACTCAAACAACAGATAGAGGCACAAAATCTCTGTGGCAATCTCAATGAAAATCAATACAAAGCACTTGGCTACTTTCTCAGTCAAAAAAAGAAAAAAATAGATACAAAATCAATCCAAGTCCCCCAAAAATCTCACTGCCCAGTCTGTGGGATGTTTGTCGATAAATTTCCAAAATGGGCAACAATGATGAGACTAAAATCGGGCAAAACCTACTACTTTGATGGAGTAAAAGATATGATGAAGTTTTACTTTGATCCCAAGCGATTTCATCAGAAAAAAGCAGCAATCCAAGAGATTCTTGTATCGGATTATTATACCCTCAAAGCTATTGATGCCAAAAAAGCCTACTATGTCCTAGGCTCCAATATCTATGGTCCTATGGGAGAGGAGTTGATACCTTTTGCAAGCAAAAGCTCTGCGAAGCATTTTCTTGATGAACATCACGGAAAAAAGATAGTAACTTTTGCTATGATACAAGAAAATTTTCTCTACTAAGGTGCGACTATCACGACGAGTACAAAGATATTTTTATGGGGATTTGCTATCATGATAGGGATATTTATATTTGTCTTGATAAGCCCAAAGCCTTATCATGATACGCCTACTTTACGCCAAGGATTGGCAGAGAGTCATGCACCGTATGAAGGGACTTTTTATCCAGATCTCGACGCGATAGATTATCAAGGTTTTGTCCGTGAATAGTGCCTCATTTTTAAACTTTCTCTTTCTCTCTCTGCGCAAGCACAAGTCTAAACATATCGCGATATTTATCATCTCGACGCTACTTGTATTTTTGCTAAGTGC
The DNA here is from genome assembly GCA_964501795.1 of uncultured Sulfurospirillum sp. Lineage (GTDB taxonomy): Bacteria > Campylobacterota > Campylobacteria > Campylobacterales > QNZT01 > JANTGR01. Next base: position 2,668 of record CAZCUH010000069.1, on the reverse strand, counting down.
GGTGAGCTTTCTCTCCTCTTCCTTGCAACACGCGACACAAAGCACCCTCAAAGGAAAAAGCGACTTTCTCATCCAAAAGATACGCGCAGGCGTGAGTGTGCAAACACCACTGTCTTGGATAAAAGAGTTAGAACAAATCCCAGGTATCACCACTATTACTCCTCGCATACAAGGTCGATACCTCCTGCCCAATGATGATACATATTTCACCATCATCGGCATAGACTTTTTTGATGAACAAATCGACAAAAATCTCAAGCAAGTCCTACAACACCTCGACATCAAAAATTTTTTAAAGCACGATCAGATGCTCGTCGGTCAAGGGGTGAAAGCCTATATGCAGACAAAGCATTTTGATGATTATTTCAACTTTTTCACACCCAAAGGCGAGAAAAAAAAGATAGATATTTTTGCCACCTTTCCCAAAGAGAGCAATCTGCTCAATAGTGATATCATCCTCATGAGTGCCCACAATGCAAGAGAGATTTTGGGCATCGATACGGGGTATGCGAGTGATATCGCTCTCTTTGTGCCCAATGAAGCGGAAAGAGACAATATCGCCTTTAAACTTCGCAGCTTGCACTTTGATGCGCGTATCATCGACAAACGGGATATCAAACGCGCCTATGAGAAGTTTTATAGTTATAAATCAGGACTCTTTTTGATGCTCTTTTTTCTCACATTGATTACTTTTATGCTCATCCTCTATCAGCGTTATGCCCTTGTTGGAAGTAGCGACAAAAAAGAGATCGCTATCCTTAGGATGCTTGGCTGGAGTATCAAAGATATCCTCACACTCAAACTCCTCGAAACACTTTTTTTAGGGATATTTACCTTTATGCTCGGTGTCGTTTTGGCATATATTTTTGTCTTTGTCTGTGATGCGCCCTTGCTTCGTGATATATTTTTGGGCTTTGGCAATCTCGCTATTCAACCTCATTTTCAACCTGTGATTGATGGCGGCGTGTTGGCATCGATTTTTCTCTTTTTTATCTTGCCTTTTGTTTTTGCCGTCATCATCCCCGTCTGGAAAATCGCTATCACGGATCCTTATGAAGGTATGAAATGATCAAGATACACAAGCTTACTAAGACTTTTTATCCAAACACAGCCCGTGCATTTGTAGCACTTGATGCTATTGATTTGCACATCAAAGTCAATGAACTCATCATCCTCAAAGGAGTCAGCGGGAGTGGAAAGTCCACCCTACTCTCCCTCATCGCTGCCTTGCAAAAACCTACTTCAGGGGAGATTATCGTCGCAGATGAAGCCATCGCCAAGCTTCCAGACTTGCATGCCTCACATTTTCGTGCTGCCAAGATAGGATTTGTCCCTCAAGCCTTTCATCTCTTTGAAAATCTTACGGTCTTGGAAAACCTCTCACTCGCACTCATCCCGCTTGGATTTACTCCCAAAGAGATCAGCCAAAAGAGCCAAAAAGCCCTAGAACTCGCAGCCATATCACACAAAGCCAATGAAATTGTAAACAATCTATCAGGTGGTGAGAAACAGCGAAGTGCCATCGCTAGAGCCTTAGTCAATGACGCTGAAATCATCCTATGTGATGAACCCACCGCCAATCTTGACAAGCAAAATGCACAAAAATTTATCACCATACTCAAAACGCTCAAAGTCTTAGGCAAGACTATCATCATCGCCACCCATGATCCCATCTTTGAGAGCCTTGACTTTTGTGATCGTAGTATCCAGATGCAAGATGGAAAGATACGATGAATGCCCATCTGCTCTTACAAAATGAGGTATTGATTGCGCTCTTTTCCCAAACACTGCTGCTCCTACTCGCTATCATCGCGATGATTGGGACGATAAAAATCCTCAAAAACTGGGATTTCACCTCCACTTCACCCAAACAATATCGCCTAGAGAAGCTCAGTTATCTCATCGTCCTCATCATCACGGTATTGTTGATTGCGGATATCTTTTTGTTACCCTATTTTGCCTATACACTCGATAGTCTTGCCTCTATCGTACCTGGAGCGATGTGTGGTGCTGGAGTCATTGCTGCTAATGACTTTGGCAATCCTCTACTGGTACTCAAAATATTTACACTCTTTTTAGTAGGCATCTGGCTTGTCATCAATCATGAGGACTTAAAAGCCAAAAACTACCCATACACCCGCAAAAAATTTTGGCTCTATCTTCTCATCTTTATCTTCATATCAAGTTCCTATACGCTGGAAATCTCTTATTTTACGCATATATCACTAGATAGACCTGTTTCATGTTGTTCTGTCATCTTTGGACTTAGTGGCACAAATAGCTTGCCCTTTGGCTTGAGTACCCTTTTAATAGTCATACTTTTTTATCTCTTTTTTCTACTCAACATCCTCTTTATCTGGCAACGACAAGCCTATGCTTTGGCGCTATCAAGCGTGGTATTTTTATTTGTGGGGTATTATGCTATTACCCACTTTTTTGGCACTTATGTCTATCAACTCCCCACCCATATCTGCCCATTTTGTATGCTACAAAGTGACTACTACTATATAGGATACCTACTTTGGGGATTGCTCTTTGTGAGTGTCTTCTTTGGCATCATCAATGGCGCACTCAAACTCCTCATCCATAAAGAGATAACACGGTATTATCGTTATGCATTTATCAGCTTGTGCACGCTTATCATGATAACAGGTGGGTATGTGTTGGT
>CAZCUH010000068.1:0-8383 GCA_964501795.1 uncultured Sulfurospirillum sp. | reverse complement strand
TAAGATTTTGAGTCTCTTCCCAATCATGTGCATGGCGTGCTTTGTTTTTGTAATTTATACTTGTTCTACCATAAGCACCTTGATCAAAAAGATTAGATGGATTTTTCATGTAAGTGCCTAATGCCTTATCCTCAGCCCAACCCATTTGTGATCCTTTTGGACGATTGTTATTAAATGTTGTTGAATCTCCGATGACAAAAATCTTTATATTTTTTTTCTGCTCTTTTGGTTGGGGTTTTGGGATATTTTGCTCATGATAGAGTGGTATATCAGAAATTTTTCCATTTCCTACTTCTAAACATGGGGTAAACCCTAAACTTCTCAACTGATTCATATAGTCGTTATCGATATGTTTACTCCATACAATTATTTCTGCATTGGGATTTAGATAATCAGCCAAGAGTGGTGGTGATGTAAAATGCTTTTGTGTTAGTTTGTTATACCATTGTTTTTCAGGTTGCAAAAAGAGCGACATCTCTGTATGCAAATAATCGCACATAATGCCTTCTTGCATAAATTTAATGCTATTTTTAGAAAATTTCTTCATCTCTTTTATCCAAGGAAGTTGCGCATCGATACTCATGTGCCCAAAAGCATCAAGCCCTATCTCTTTGGCACCATACATCATGGCATATCCTAGTTGTTCTTGTGCGAAGTTGAGATGATATTTGTGCTGTAAAAAATTTGAATCAACAATGTGATCTGGGTTCCATTCGCTGTTTGTTATAATATGCCCATTTTTCACTGGTATCTGACCAGCACGCCCCCACCAAAAACCATACTCAATGCCACTATTTTCAAACTTATGTTTGATATCTCGAACGATATATTGGATATTGGGTTGTAGATTTCCAAACAATTGTGATGGTAAGTTAAATGTCGATGCTAACTGCAAAGGATTTGGATGCATAACACCATCTGCTTTGGCATCTTTTTGATTGTGATAAGGGTACCCATAGTATTGACCACTCACTGCCCAAAAAACAACACGCTTAAAATCACTTTTTAACATCTTTTCTTTTAAATCTGAAGCATATTTCATCGCCTCTTGTTCGTTACGAAAGTAGGATAGTCCATAGCCTCGCTGCGTATATTCAGAGTCATGTCCTTCTTTGCTATTTTGTGAAGGATAATTGTAAGAGAAGGTCATGTCCAATATCGGTCGCGTATCGCGTACTGGCATATTTCTATCTGCAAAGCGTTTATCAAAAAATGCCTTGTACGGGGCAAGTGTTGTAAGCCAATTACGCTCTTTATCCCCACTGACATCTGCAAAGCGAACTGTGACATGAAATTTCTCTTTTGCATTTGCTGCTAGCCTTTTTGTCTCAAACCCTTTCATTCCTACTGGATCATCTAGTCTGGCAATATCCGAACTATTTTCAAAAATCATACTCCAAGTTCCATCGCCATTATGTTTGACGCGTTGAACGAGCGCTATGTGTTCTTGATTGAAACTTGTCAGTATTGATGCTCCTATTGCGATATGGTCATCTTCTAGCACAATGACAGGTGAATATCCCCTAGGATAAGTAAGTGCATGAGGAGAATTATTGGCAGTTAAATTGATACTTGCATCTTCACCTTTGGCTATTTTTCTAGGAACTGGAACCATATAATTTGCTGTATTAAGTATCTTGATAGCATCACTATTTTGTGCTAAATGCAGTGCAGGTATCTCTATATCAAAGAGGAGATTTTGACTCTTTTGTGTCTCATTTTTAAGAGAAAATTCTATATCAAATCCTCCTTTTTGTACTGTAACTTTCTCATCTACAATCTTCAAAGGAGATTTAATTATGTCGCTTTTAATACCATGCATCAGTGTGCCATACTTCTTGCTAGTGATATTGATTTTATTATCATCAAGTGATACTGACATAGCTTTAGGGATACTACTCTCTGCTAATGAAGGCATCGTGTTTGCGGGACTTGAATTTCCACATCCCACATAGCCAAACATTAGTATAGACAATAAAAAGCCTTTCCTCATCAAATACCCTTTAAAGTTACATTTATTACTCTGCGATTTTAATCACAACTCTACGATTTTTAAGTCTTCCTTCATTGGTACTGTTATCTGCTATAGGCATAGAAGAACCAAAACCTTTTGCCGTTAAAATATCTTCACCAACACCTTTTTCAACAAGATACTTTTTCACAGCTTCTGCACGCATCGTACTCAACTTTACATTGTAGTCTTCATTTCCATGCGCATCAGTATGCCCTTGGATTTCATAGCTAAACTCAGGATGTTGCAATATGATGTCCGCGACATGATCCAACACTGTTGCACTATTGCCAAGTAGCATAGAACTGCCATATTTAAACTCGACCTTATTGAGTTCTAAAGCGCGTTTTAGCTCCTCTTGTGCTTGCGCTTCCTGTTGCTCTAGTGCTTGGGCTTGCGCTTTTTCTTGTGCAAGAGCTTGGGCTTGCGCCTTCATCTGTTCAACTTCTTTTAAAGCAGCATCTAGCTTCTCTTGCAGTGCTTTTTCTTTTGTCTCTGCCTCTTTGCTTTTTGTTTCGCACGCTGTTAACTTGCCATTTAACTCTTCTTTCACACTGCTTACTGTGCTGTTAAGCTCTTCGTTAGATTTCTTGAGCAGGTCAATTTTTGCTGAAGAATCACCAAGTTTGCTTTCACATTCTTTGAATTTTCCATCGATTTCACCAAAAGAAGCAAGCGTTGTATTGAGTTCACTATTTGCACTGAGCAATCTTTTTTTCTCTGCAAGTGCTTTGTCCAACTCACTTTGTAATGCTTTGAGTTTTTCTCCATCTTCAGCTTGCGCTTTGGCCAATGCTTGTTGTGCTGCGAGCGTTGCTGCTGCCGCTGTTGCCATTTTTAATTTTTTTGCTTTCGCTTCTGCTTCTTTTGCTTTACTTTCCCACTCAGTAATCTTTGCTAAAAGATTTTCTTTTGTCTTACTCACCGTTGCATTCATCTCTTGGAGTTTACTTTGCAATAGTTGGTTTTCATCTGCCAAACTTTTTACTTTCTCTGGATCTTGTGCTTTCGCTTCTGCTTCTTTTGCTTTACTTTCCCACTCAGTGATTTTTGCTAAAAGATTCTCTTTTGTCTTACTCATCGTCGCGTTCATATCGTGGAGCTTGCTTTGGAGTAGCTTATTTTCATCTTGAAGTTTTTTGAACTCCTCACCTTTGACTGCTGTAAAACTTTTTGTTTTTTTCTCCCAAGCATCTATCTTTGCCAAAAGATTTTTTTGTGCTTCTTTTAATTTCGCATTTTCTGCTTTTAGTAACTCTTTTTCTTTTGAAAGTTCTTTTTTACTCTTATCACACTCTGCTTGAAGTGCTTGTAACTTTTTGCCATCTTTAGATTGTGATTTTGCTACTGCTTGTTGTACCGCCAATGTAGTCGCTGCTGCTGCCGCTAGCTTTATTTTATTGGATTTTGATTCTTCATCTTTGAGCTTTATTTCTAGTGCTGCAATCTTCTCAGAGAGGGACTCTTTCACACTTTGCATCTGTGCTTTTTCTTCATTAATCACTTTCATAGCCTCTTCTAGTGAAGTGAGCATCTCTAAATTTTCTCTCTTTATTTTTTCAACACTTAACTTTTCTTGATTAACCTTTAACGCTTCTCTTTCTAGGAGGATTTTTTTATCTGCTTCTTGTTGTAACTGTGCCAATTTTGCTGCTTCTTGCGCCTTGAGTTTGGCATGTTTTTCTTCCTCGATAGCTTTTAATTTTGCCAGTTTTTCAGCTTCCGCTTTAGCTTTGGCTTTGGCTACTCTCTTTGCTTCTTCTCTAGCCTTTTTTTCCGCTTCAATCGCTGCCAATCGTGCTTGCTCTTTCTCCCGAGCGATATCTTCTGCGCTCTTTCTAAAGAGTGTTTTATCATGCGCCATCACCGGTGCTGCTTGCATAGTCATATCATCGTGCACCTTTGTTACTTCCATGTCATGGCTAGGAGATGCTTCTGTAACTGCCTCTTGCTCATCTGTATGAGATGTTACAATTTTGGCATGTTGTTTTTCATCACTATCATCACCACCACATCTAAAAAGTGCAAGTACCACACCCAATGCTATCAATACACTAACGACTTTTTGCCTGATTGCTTCCATATCTCTAAAACCTCCAAATAAAATTTCTACTATTATAGTTAAAACTTATTGATAAAAGAAAATTATAGTAAAATTAGTTTTATGGATAAAGCAAATACTTATCATCTTATTGTTATTGGGTCAGGTGGTGCTGGCATGATGGCAGCTATCACTGCCAAAAAACTTGGTCATAGCGTACTGCTTTTAGAAAAACTCCCAAAAATTGGCGCAAAACTAAAAGCCACAGGTGGAGGAAAATGCAATCTCACCAATACACTCTCAGCAGAAGAATTTATGAACGATTTTGGAAAAAATGGACGCTTTATGACAGAGGCACTCCAGGCACTAAGCCAACAGGATTTAAGAGATTTTTTTGCCTCTATTGGCGTAGAGAGTCACTCACCTGATGGCTTTCGTGTCTTCCCCATTACGCATAATGCTAACACCATACTCAGTGCACTAGAAAAAGAGATGCAAGGACTTGGTGTAGAGATTTTATGTAATCAATCTGTCAATACAATCTATCATGATGATGGAAAAGTGACGGGTGTCGGCACTAAAGATGCGTGCTACCATGCAGCAAACATCATCGTTGCGACAGGAGGATTAGGATTTCCCAAGCTAGGTGCCCATGGAGATGGCTATAAACTAGCGTCAGCTCTTGGACATCAAACTACCCCACTATTTCCTGCTATGATGCCACTGAAAACCAAAGAAAAATGGGGAGCCAATTGCCGTGCAGACACCATTGCAAAGGCAACGATTCGTATCGATTTACCCAAGGCAAAGAAGCTCAAAGCACAAGGAGATTTGATATTTACCAAAGAGGGCATCCGAGGACCCGTGGTACTTGACTTTGCAAGAGAGATAACACCCCTATTGGAAAAACATGGTGAAGTTCCTTTACGCATCAATCTCACGCAAGGGATGAATGAAGAGACAATTCGTCAGCATCTCAAAGCAGAAGCAACAAAAAATCCCCATCTCTCTATCGCTGAACATATCCGCACACTTCTTCCTCTAAGCGTCGCACAAGCACTCTGTACGCTTTGTGATATTGATCCTACTTCTACCTACAAACATATTTCAGGACTCTCTCGTGATAAACTTATCAAGATACTCGCTTGGACACCACTCACCGTCACGGGACATGATGGCTTCAATATGGCAATGATTACAAGAGGAGGTATCCGCCTCAAAGAGATAGATCCAAAGACGATGCAAAGCAAGCTTATCAAGGGACTCTATTTTTGTGGTGAGGTGATGGACTTGGATGGACCATGTGGAGGCTATAATCTCCAATGGTCCTTTGCTAGCGGGCACTTAGCTGGGCAGTTAAGAAAGTAGTGATGAACGCCTATCATGATGACTCTCTTTAGTAGCAAAAAACTTCTTCATTGCCTTAAACCAAAGTTTTAATAAGCCCTTATTTTCTGTAAGTTCATTGATAAATTCATCATAAGTCTGACCTCTCTCTTCAAGATAACCTTGAAAATAGTGTTCAGAACCTTTCAAACCTGATACTTTCTCGATTTCAATCAATTTTGCATAGATTTTTTCAATCTTTTCTACCGCTTTTTTGGGTGCAGCTTTTCGGTAGGCGAAGTATCCTAAAGTTTCATTTGTTGCATGATTTATTTTGACATCAAAATCTGTCATCACCCAATAATAACGACCATCTTTAGAGAGATTTTTAACAAGTGCAAAAATATTTCTTCTTGATTCCAAACGGTCCCACATCAATTTAAAAATCACTTTGGGCATATCAGGGTGGCGTATGATATTATGCGGTTTTCCAACGAGTTCACTCTCTTTGTATCCACTAATGGCTACAAAATACTCATTGCCATACTCGATGATACCTTTGGTATCTGTTTTACTCACGATATATTTTTTAGGATCTAGAACAATCTCCTCATCTAGAGGCGTGATATCTCTTTTCTCTGTTGCTACTTTTGAAAGTAATTCAAAAGGCAATGTCGTCTCTGTACTTTCATACTTCTTTTTTGCAAGCATCTTACTTCCTTTGTATTTTATATTTAAATCCTAATACAAAAGAAAATATAAGTCAATAATTTTATATCTTTTTAAAAAAATATTGACCTTTTGTTACTTTATTTCCCTAAAATCCCTTATTGGTGCTTCATTTCACTGACAATCACACCTCTAAAATCACCTTCTTTGAAGCCTGTTGCCATATCAGAGGGGTACACTTTTTTGATGACAGCTTTGATATCGGCAGAGATAGTTGCCTCATCACCATGACACTTTAAACAAACTGGTTTTATAAGCAGTGGTTTATAGACACGAGAGACACTATCCTTTTGGACAACTTGGATATCTTTGGGATCTAATTTTCCTGCTTTTGCTTTTTTGTCATAAGCTGTCATCACTTTGATATCTGTCAAATCTGGTACATTTTTCTCACTTCTTGTTTGTAATGCTGTTCTTCGGACACGCACACCTTTTGGTAGCTTGGCATTAACTTCTTTCGTAATGTTCTCTGCTTTACCCGCACAAAATCCCATCGCTGACACACCCGTGGGATCTGCTTTCATATGTGCTTTGAGCTCTGTTTTTAATGCCTTTCCTAACATCTTGATGTACTTCACGCCCTCTTGCTTTACAGTAACCTCATCTGCTTGTGTTACACTCGCTAAAAATGCAACGCCTACAACTATACTTATAATCTTCATGTACTATCCTTATCTATTTCATAAACATATATTAACATACTTTTATCTATACTTTCCCCAAAAAGGAAAATGATGCGTTGGCGCGATGTAAAACAAAATAAAATTCCCAAAAAAGTTCAAGAAAAAACACTCAAACCATCGTTACCTTATGCATCTATTGCAGATAGAATAAAAGCCTTTATCACCGACTCTTTTTTACTTGCTATGCCACTTTTTTACCTCGTTGTTTATGTGGTATTTGATGGACTTAGGGGTGCTGATGGTGTAGAAGGACATCGGCTATTGGCATGGGCGTATATCCTCATTCCTTTAGCGCTCATCGTCTCCTTGTTTTATATCAAGACAGGACAAACACCAGGATTAAAAGCCCATGAACTCAAAGTCATAGACAATCAGACACATGAAAAGCCCACGATTCTAATGGCACTGTTGCGATTTTTCTTTTTCAATGTCATTTTTTTCTCTTTTATTGGTCTTTTTGTAGGGTTTTTTAGAAAAGACAAACGAGGGCTTCAAGATTTATTATCAGGTACTTCTATCATCAAAGTCAAAGATGAATAGCGCGTTTTTTAAAATTTCAGCGTTTTTCTTTTTTTACTTCTCTATCATCGGAGTGTGGGTCATCTTCTTGCCAAAGATGCTACATAACATCCACTATACTCCAGAGCAGATAGGTATCATCTTTTCCATCCCTCCACTGATGCGATTTTTAACTCCGTTTTTCTTTTTAAAGCTCTTTTCACTCAGTCGCCAAGTGCTGCATATCACCCTTATCATGATGCTTCTTTGTATCCCTTTTCTCTACCTCACTATCCATGATTTTACGCTCTTTGCCTTGGCAAATATCTTTTTTGGTATCTCATTTGGCTTGGTATTGCCCTATATAGAAACTTACGCACTCACTGTGCTTGCCAAGGAGCGTTACGGGAGGGCTAGACTTTTTGGCTCTATCGGATTTACTATCGTTGCCCTCGTACTTGCACAGATATTTTCCAATGATATAGGTCTGCATTTCATCGCTGTCAATGTCATCCTCACGGCACTATTTGCTTATATCATTTCCCAAGATGAAACACACTTTAACAACAAAAAAGAGGACAAAACCTCACATTTCTCACTCACCCAACACCTTCCTTTATGGATCAGTATCTTTTTGATGCAGGTAGGTTTTGGGGCATTTTATAGCTTTTTTACCATTTATGAAACCGATCATGGTATCAGCCTTCAAACAGTCAGTTTTCTTTGGTCCTTTGGTGTATTTTGCGAAATAGTTCTTTTTTACTATCAAGCCCATATCATCAAATTTGACCTTTTAAAGCTTATCAAATTTACTATCATGATAACAGTCATTCGCTGGATGATACTCTATCTTTTCCCTGAGTCTTTATGGTTAGCCTATCTCTCACAAAGCTTCCATGCCTTCTCATTTGCACTCTATCACACCGCCACACTTAGCTATCTCTATGAACTCTATCATGATAAGAAACTAGCCGCACAATTTTATTATGGATTTGGATTTGGGCTCGGAGGATTTGCAGGGAGTTTGGTTGCTGGATATTTTTATGGAGAGTATCTCTTTTTGAGTGCTAGCGTGATTACGCTGCTAGCACTTGT
>CAZCUH010000067.1:0-8425 GCA_964501795.1 uncultured Sulfurospirillum sp. | reverse complement strand
AGCATATCTATCATGATAAGAAAAGAGAGAAAATTAGCCTTTTTATGAATTTTTGGATAAAATATCCCCATTTTATGTAAGGAATGATTGAGATGGATATCCGCGAAGAATTTTTACACTTTTTTGAACAGAAAGGGCATGCACGAAAAGAGAGTGCGCCACTAGTTCCTGATGATGCGACACTACTTTTTACCAATGCTGGTATGGTACCTTTTAAGAGCATTTTTACGGGAGAAGTGCCTGCGCCAACGCCTCCTCGTGCTACCTCTTCACAAACCTGTATCCGCGCAGGTGGAAAACATAATGATTTGGAAAATGTAGGTTATACCAATAGGCATCATACTTTTTTTGAGATGTTGGGTAATTTTTCGTTTGGGGATTATTTCAAAGAAGAAGCGATTGCCTATGCTTGGGAATTTATCACACAAGTGCTCAAACTTCCTGTGGATAAACTTTGGGTGACGGTGCATGATAGTGATGATGAAGCAGAAGAGATATGGAAAAAGCATATCGCCGCGGATAGGATTATGCGACTGGGTGATGCGGATAACTTTTGGCAGATGGGCGATACGGGACCTTGTGGACCGTGTTCGGAGATATTTTATGATCAGGGTGCGGAGCATTTTAACTCGCCTGAAGATAAGATGGGAGGGGAAGGCGATCGTTTTTTAGAGATTTGGAATCTTGTTTTTATGCAGTATGAAAGAGATGCGAGTGGTACTTTAAACCCACTTCCTAAGCCTTCTATCGATACAGGGATGGGGCTAGAGCGTGTGGTCGCTGTGATGGAGGGGAAAATATCCAATTATGATTCATCTCTGTTTATGCCTCTTATCGATGCTGTTTCTAAACTCTCTGGTAAAAAATACATCTATAATGAGGGGGCGAGTTTTCGTGTGATAGCCGATCATATCCGTTCAGTCTCTTTTTTATTAGCACAAGGGGTGAACTTTTCCAATGAAGGTCGTGGTTATGTGCTTCGTCGTATTCTCCGTCGTGCGGTGAGACATGGGTATCTTTTGGGCATCAGAGAGCCATTTATGTATAAGCTTGTGGATACACTGGGTGAGATAATGGGTAAAGAGTACCCCTACTTGGTAGAGAAATCAGACAATATCAAAGAGGTTATCCGCCTTGAAGAAGAGCGATTTTTCAAGACGATTGCATCTGGTTTGGAACTGTTTTCAAAAGAGTTAGCCAATACCAAAGAAGTCTTTTCTGGTGAAGTAGCATTTAAGCTTTATGATACTTTTGGTTTTCCACTTGATTTGACTGAAGATATGCTCAAAGAAGAGGGCAAATGCGTGGACTCTGCGACTTTTGATAGCTTGATGAAATCCCAAAGAGAGCGTGCCAAAGCGGCTTGGAAAGGCTCTGGTGATGATGCGGTGAGTGGTGATTTTAAAGCACTTTTAGAGGCGTTTGGTCACAATGAATTTATCGGTTATACACAGATGGAAGCCAAGGTTAAAGTGCTCGCTCTTTTAGATGAAGCGTACAAGAGAGTTGATACATTACAAGCTGGCGAAAAAGGCTGGGTGATGTTTGATAAGACACCTTTTTATGCTCAAAGTGGTGGGCAGACAGGTGATAGTGGTGAGATTGAAGGCAAGGCAAAAGTCTTGGATACCAAGAAGTTTTTTGAGTTAAATCTCTCTGAAGTAGAAGTCTTGGAGAGCTTGAAAGTAGGAGAAAATGTAGAGGTACGCGTCTCTGCAAGTAGAAAAGAGATTCAAAGACATCACTCAGCAACACACCTCTTGCACGCGGCTCTAAAAGAGATCTTAGGGTCACATGTTGCACAAGCTGGTTCTCTCAATGATGATAAGCGCTTGCGATTTGATTTTTCACATCCAAAAGCAGTGACGGCTGATGAGCTAGAAAAGATAGAAGCCTTTGTCAATGACGCGGTAGCTAGAGGATTGGACGCAAAGACAGAGATTATGAGCATCGATGAAGCCAAGAAAACTGGAGCGATGGCGCTGTTTGGTGAAAAGTATGGCGAAGAGGTGCGTGTGGTCTCTGTGGGCGATGTGAGTATGGAGCTTTGCGGGGGGACTCATGTGCAAAATTCAGCAGAGATTGGGGCATTTTTCATCACCAAAGAGTCTGGGGTAAGTGCAGGGGTTCGTCGTATCGAAGCGGTCTGTTCACGCGCGGCCTATGCGTATGCTAAAGCCATAAGAGAAGACTTTTTACAAGTAGCTAGTGAAGTGAAAAATAGCGATCCGATTTTGGGTGTTCATCGTCTCAAAAATGAGATAAAAACTTTAAAATCAGAGATACAAAGCTTGCAAAGTGCTTCTAAAAGTGATATCGCGTTTGAAAATATCGCAGGGGTAGAAGTTGCCGTGGCAGAGGTAGAAAATGGTGATATCAAGGCGATGATTGATGAATTGAAAAACCAAAAATCCTCTCTGGCTGTGATGCTTTTACAGAAAAAAGGGGAGAAGGTGATGATGGCAGCAGGTGTGAAAAATGCTCCTGCTAAAGCGGGTGCTTGGATCAAAGAGATTGCCCCTATCGTTGGTGGTGGCGGTGGTGGTCGTGATGACTTCGCACAAGCTGGCGGAAAGGACGCTTCTAAAATCAATGAAGCTCAAACACGCGCACTAGCGTATATCAAAGAGATGCTATCTTGATAAAGTCTTTTTACGAATCTTTCGCTTTTATCATCTTGCCTTTGCATAATATCGCCTCTATGGTATGGATAGGGGGGATGGTGATGTTTATCGTGGCGGTTTATCCCTCTGTGAAACAGATTCCCAATGAAAAGATGATGATTCGTACCTCCCTGCGTACATTTAGGCGTTATTTTAATTTTCTCTTTCCTTTTATCATGATACTCGCTATCACGGGGGTGATTATGGAGATAGGGCAGGGTTATGAGAGCAAGGACCCCACACTAGGTGCGATAGTAGGGACAAAAGAGGCGATTTGGGTTTTGATGTTTTTAAATTATCTTTTTGCTTACTATAAAATTATAGAAGCCAAAAAGCGCTGTTTAGCCAGTGACTCTGAACAAGCCAAAGACAATGTGCGTCTCATCGCACACTATCTCTTTACAATCAATATCTTTTTAGGGCTCACCGCACTCTATTTTGGGATGATATTGATATGATTATACTAGCATCCAATTCGATATCAAGAGCCAAGATACTGACAGATGCTGGTGTGGCATTTCGGCAAAAGGGCTGTGATTTTGATGAAGAGTCTATCATCGCAAGCTCTCCTAAAAACTTTGTCTATCAAGCGACACTGGGTAAATATAAAGAATGCAAAAAAGTCTTAGGATTAGAAACCCCGATTTTGGTGGCAGATACAGTCGTGACATCGCATAATCAGATACTAAGAAAAGCTAAAGATGTAGAGGATGCAAGACGCATACTCACACTTCAAAGTGGATCGGTGACTTCTATCATCACTTGTATGATTTATGCGTCAAAAAAACTCTTTTTTTTAGATATTGCTTCGACAGATTATCTCTTTGATGCTTTTCCTGAAGATAAGTTGGAAGCCTATTTGAGCTCTGGTGAGTGGATGGGAAAAGCAGGGGCTTGTATGGTAGAGGGATTTTGTAAACCTTATATCAAATCGGTCAAGGGCTTGGAGTCAAATGCAATGGGACTGGGAATAGAGAAATTACTCCCTTTTATATAGATGTATCAAAAAGAACTCAAAGCACTCAAATCTGCCCATCTCTATAGAACGCGTGAGTGCTATCATGATGACTTGGTAGACCTCGCTTCCAATGATTATTTAGGTTTAGCAGAAGATTTTGAGATATTTGATAAGGCGGTGCGTGTTGTGCGAAATTATCGCGTACATTCTCCCAAAGCTTCACAGCTGGTCAATGGCTATCATCCTATTCATAGAGAGTTTGAAAACTATCTCAAATGGCGCAATGGTTTTGAAGATGCGATGGTAGTGGGAAGTGGATTTTTAGCAAATCTCTCTCTCATAGAAGCCTTGCCACGCAAAAAAGATATCTTGATTTTAGATGAGGAGTATCACGCATCTGGTGTTTTGGCGTCCAAGCTCTTATCGTGTGAAGTGCTCTATTTTAAACATAATGACGCCAAAGATTTAGAGCAAATTTTAGCGTCTAAAACTTATCAGAGAGCTATCGTGGCAGTGGAGGGGATTTACTCTATGGCGGGAGATGTGTTAGAAAAAGAGATATTTACGATTTGTGATAGATTTAATGCTATCATGATAGTCGATGAGGCACATAGTTCGGGTGTGCTTGGAGATGATTTTTTGGGAGTCTTTAGCTATCATGATATCACGCCAAAGCCCAATCATATCAAGATGGGGACTTTAGGAAAAGCGATGGGCTCTTATGGCGCGTATATCTTGGCGAGTTCTGAGATTATTGCGTTTTTACAAAATCGTGCGAAAGCGATTGTTTATGCGACAGCACCTTCGCTGTTTGATATCGCTTTAGCCCACGAGGCACTGTTACAAATCGAAGCTAAACTCCCAGAATTTCGCCAAAAAAGAGCAGCACGAATCGCCTTGGCAAAAGAGATATTTGACAGCGAGATAGAAGGGTTGATTTTAAAGATAGAGGTAGGCGATGTGCAAAAAGTGATGGCGTTAAAAACCTTTGCTAAAGAAGAGGGATTTTTGATAGGCGCGATTCGTCCGCCTACGGTCAAGTCAGCTATTTTGAGAGTTATTTTACGGCTCAATGTGGATGAAAAAATGACTAAAGATTTCTTGCTCAAACTCAAAGAGAAGCTATCATGATAGTCAAAAAACTAGAGATAAAATCCCAAGAAAAGATATTGGTCGATATCGCTTTTGAAATCAAAGAGTCTTTAGCACTGGTGGGGCAGAGTGGGAGTGGAAAATCGTTGACATTAAAAGCGCTGCTTGGGATGTTGCCCCAGAGTTTGGATGTGGTGCTTGATGTGGAGTCTGATTTTGCTCTAACGCGTGGAAAAAATGTCGCTATCGTGGTACAAAATCCTTTTACCGCGCTCTCTCCTTTGACAAAAATAGGTGATCAATTTTTCATTGATTCTAAGGAAGCAAAACGCTTTTTAAAGATGGTGGAGCTAGAAGAGGATTTACTTGCTCGTTACCCCTCTGAGCTGAGTGGTGGACAATTACAGCGTGTTGTCATCGCGATGGCTTTGAGTTCCAAGCCTAAACTACTGCTCTTGGATGAGCCTACAACTGCCCTTGACTCTCAAACAAAAGAGGCTATCATGATATTGCTAAAGAGGCTGCAAAAAGAGATGGGCTACAAGATACTCTTTGTGACGCATGAGGTAGCCATTACGCAGATGTTGTGTGAGGATATCGCTATCTTAAAAGATGGTTTGATTATCGAGAGAGGAGAGATTTCGCATCTCTTGTCAGATCCACAACAGGCGTATTCTAAAGCGTTAATACATTCAAATTTTAAAAATAGAGGATTTAGGACATGAAGCTACTGTTACGATTGATTGGTCTCTTTTTTATAGTGACGATTTTGGGTATTGTTGGTGGGTATCTTTATATCTCTAGTGGGTTGAAATATGATGTCGATAAGCTCCTGCACTACAATCCTAATCTCACCACCAAGATATATGATAGAAATGGGGAGCTTATCTCTAATATCTTTGGTGAAAAACATCGTACTTATGTCCCTTTCAAAGAGATTCCACCACGCTTGATTGAAGCGGTAGTTGCCATAGAAGATACGGCATTTTTTGAGCACAATGGCATCAACCCTGAAGCCATCATGCGTGCGGCGATGAAAGATATACGCCATATGAAGATGAAAGAGGGGGCGAGTACACTCACACAACAGTTGGTCAAATTGACACTCTTATCGAATGAAAAAAAGTTAAAACGAAAAATCAATGAAGCAATTTTGGCGATGAAGATAGAGAAAAAACTAAGCAAAGAGCAAATCTTGGAGCGCTATCTCAATGAAGTCTTTTATGGGCATCATTATTATGGTGTGAAGACAGCGGCGAAGGGGTATTTTCGAAAAGATTTGAGTGATCTCAATCTAAAAGAGATAGCTATCTTGGCGGGTATCCCCCAGCGTCCTTCTGCCTTTGATCCAACCCGTCACCTTGAGGCTTCTTTCTCTAGGGCAAATACCGTACTCTTTCGTATGCATACCTTGGGTTGGATTAGCAAAGAGGAGTTAGAGAAGTATCAAGCCCTGCGACCAAAAATTTATAACGATACCTTGACAAAAAATAGAGCACCTTATATCGCCAATGAAGTCTTAAAACTCTTACAACATGAATATCCTGATATCAAAACAGCAGGGTATCAGATCTATACGACTATTGACTTAGAAGCACAAAAGATTGCACAAGAGGCATTGGTACATGCTTATCAAAATATTTTACTACGAGGGGAAAAATACAACGCCAAGGCTAAAGATGCGGATAGGGTAGATTATAGCGATTTAAATGGTGCGATGATTGTGATGGAGAGTAAAACGGGTGAAGTCTTAGCCATGGTGGGTGGTGTAGATTATAAACAAAGTGTCTTTAATCGCGTGGTACAAGGAAGGCGTCAACCAGGGTCGAGTTTCAAACCTTTTATCTACCTGACTGCACTCAATGCAGGCTACTCCACTCAGAGTAAATTGACAGATATTTCACGCTCTTTTTCATACAAAGATCAAGAAGAGGAGAAAGAGTGGCGACCCAATAATTATGAAAAAAACTTTGAAGGCTTGATTCCTTTGCGAGAAGCACTCGTACACTCACGCAACTTAGCAACGATCAATATGGTCAATGAATTGGGTCTCTCCTATGTACGAAATGAAGCAGAAAAGATGGGATTTGAAAATCTACCTTCTGATTTATCAATCTCTTTGGGAACATTTTCTATCTCCCCTTGGAATTTTGCCTCTGAGTGGAGTATCTTTGCCAATCATGGGACAAAGGTCGAGCCAATGTTAGTGAAAAAAGTCATCTCTAGTGATGGCGGTGCGCATATCTATAAAACTAAAGAAGAAAATATTACAACCCCTGCACAAGCCTTTTTGATAACCTCTATCTTGGAAGATGTGGTAAAGAGAGGAACAGGGCGCAGGGCACAGGTTGCAGGTTTGGAGGTCGCTGGTAAAACGGGTACCACCAATGGCTATAAAGATGCTTGGTTTTGTGGCTATTCACCAGAGATAGAAACCCTTGTTTGGTTTGGCAAAGATGGTAATGGCAAGATGGCAAAAGAGACGGGTGGCAAAGCGGCAGGGCCTGCATTTGCTGAATTTTACCGTGAGTATATGAAGCTTCATCCTGAAACTAAAAGAGAGTTTGATATACCTGCAGGGGTGAGAGAAGTGAAGCTTACGGCGAAAAAGAGTGAATACTTCACAGACATCTCAGCACCACCTAATGATGCCAAGAGTAGTGCAGAGGAACTCGATCAAGAATTACTATTTTGATACATCTGAGAGTGTAAAATTATAGACAAATCCTAGGTTTGTGAGTATATAGGTTTTGTCAAAGTCGCTTTGCGTTTGTGCATTATAAAGATACGGGATAGTGCCATTAAATTGCTTGAACATCACTTTTGTACCTATATAGATGAGAAAGTCTTTATTGATAGTGCGTGAGAGATTGAGATTGATTTGATGGTTACTCTTCGTTTCATCCAACGCGCTTCCTCTACCAAACATATGTAGATATTCATACTGTGCATCAAGAATATAGTGAGAGAACTCTTGTGTATAGCTTGTCCCTAGCATCAATGTTTTCTCATGCCTATCTTGATTGCTTGCATCGTGTGTTGTATTGATAGCAGTGTACTTCACCCCTGTATAGAAGTTTAAAAGGGCTGTTGTAAATTTACTACCGAGTAAAAGGCGGAGATAGTAAGAGTTGTCACTTAAATTGGAGAGATGATTAAAATCATCTGCGCTATTGTGTATGTAACCTACATCCATAGAAAAATCATCAAAACTATAGTGGGGTGAATCATAGAAGTTCACTCTTGCATAGAGCTCGTTCTTTCTATTTTTGATCTTGCTATGTGCATAATGGATATTGAGTGCTTCAAAATTGTAGTAGAGTGAAAAAAACTGCTGGGCACCATAGCCAAGGTTGAAGTTCACACCTGAACTATCTCCTAGCGCTGATTTGTTATTGATATTTAAAATGTCAATCGTATCATTGCTCAAGAGATATGCGCCACGCATGCTGAGCGTATCTTTAGGCAAGACAAAGGCACGCATATCTTGTGAAGTAGCAGCGACATCAGCCAAAGAGAGTGAACTAAGCAGTAAAAGTAGTGTTGGAATTTTTTGTTTCATAATCAATCCTTTAAAATGACATTTCGCTTTCTCTCTCTTGCTTACTTGTTTTGACTTCTATCTCTTCTTCCTCTTCTTTATTGTTTTTCAAAAATTCTCCAAAAAAGACCATAAAGATACCGAGTATGAGTGAGGTGATAAAAGCAACGA
>CAZCUH010000066.1:5923-8449 GCA_964501795.1 uncultured Sulfurospirillum sp. | reverse complement strand
AAAGAACAGACGATTTTCATCCTCCAAACAGGTGATATGATTGATACCATTACGCTACTAGACAACAAACCTCATGATGTGATTTATGAAGCATTAGACGATATTCAACTTTTAAAGATCCCCATAGAAAAAGTACGAAATTGGATCAAAAACAATGAAACCTTTAGCAAAAAGTTTTTCCCCTATCTTGCTTCACAGATGCGCCAAATCGAAGAGTTGGCAACGGATCTCTCTTTGCATACTACAGCAGAGAGATTGGTCAAATTGATTGTACAAAATTTAGATCCTCAAAATGGACAAAAATACAATCTACTAGAGGGTCTCTCACATAGTGAAATTGCCAAGACTATAGGAACCGTGCGACATGTCGTCGAACGCCACTTACACAAACTAGAAGCAGATGGGCTCATACATGTCTCTCATAAAAATATTCTGATAAACAATCTGCAAAAGCTTTTAACTCAAGCCTAATAACGCCACAAACAACACTGGTGGGGTGATAACAAGCCCTACTTTCATATATTCACTCCATGTGATTTTTACCCCTTTTTGTGCCAGCACATGCAACCATAAAAGTGTAGCAAGTGAACCGATAGGCGTCATCTTTGGTCCTAGATTTGAGCCTAGTATATTGGCATAGACCAAGGCTTCATGACCCAGATACCCTACTTTATCGATGGCGATATCCATGATCATGATCGTGGGCATATTGTTCATCACCGAAGAGATGAAGGCGGATAAAAATCCTGTACCTAGGATAGCGACTGTATCACCTTGCGTACTAAGTGTTGTGATCCATCCTGCGATGATATCAGTAAGTCCTGCATTTTTGAGTCCATATACCACGACATAAAGCCCAACACTAAACCACACTACTTGCCAAGGGGCTGCTTTGATAGTCATGATAGGTTTCACAGCTTTGTAGTGGTTGGCAATGGCTAAAAATAGTAGCGCCCCACCTAGTGCAAAAAGAGAGACTGGCAGATGATAATAATCCCCTATAAAATATCCAAACATCAAAAGCACTAAAAAAAACCAAGAAAATCTGAACATCGTTTGATTTTTAATCACGGATGAGGCTTCTGGAAGTGTGGAGACATCCACCGCAAAAGGGATATCTTTACGAAAATAGACCCAGAGTATCATGATAGAGGCGATGATGCTCAGCAAATTGGGTAAAAACATCTGCTTTGCATAGGCAACAAAGCCTATATCAAAGTATCCAGCCGTCACGATATTGGTAAGATTAGAGATGACAAGAGGATTAGAAGCACTATCACCGATAAACCCGCCCGCCATCAAAAAAGCAAATATCGCCAAGGGTTTCATCTTGAGGTACTTCATCTTTGCCAGCACAATCGGTGTCAAAATCAGTGCTGCACCATCATTGGCAAAGAGCGCTGCCACTAAAGCACCTAGCAACAAGATATAGACAAACATCAAGTGTCCATTGCCACCACTCAGCTTCGCCATCTTGATTGCAGCCCACTCAAAAAATCCTATCTCATCAAGTATCATAGAGAGGAGTATGATACCGATAAAAGCCAGTGTCGCATCCCACACGATATCGATGACACGCAATACATCATCAAAATTGACCACACCCACTACCAACGCCAACAGCGCCCCGATGATTGCCGTCGTGCCAATTTGCAAACCTTTAGGTTGCCAAATCACAAATACCAAAGTCACCAAAAAAACGAATGTAGCCAATATCATATTATGCTCCTTGAGAAAAAGTATAGCAATTTTTATATCAATATATCTTGATATATTAGTAAAATTCTGCTATACTTCATCAAATAGGAGCGAAATCATGGATATTTTTTTAAAAACAGTAGCCGCACTCAATGACGAAACGCGTATTTTGATTTTGCGTTTTTTAGATACCTATGGAGAGTGTTGTGTCTGTGATTTGCAACATTCTCTCGATATGATTCAATCTCGTCTCTCTCGTCACTTAAAGATACTCAAAGAGGCAGGATTTCTACGCGTCGAGCGCAAAGGCACTTGGGCGTACTACACAATCAGAACACCACTTGATACCTTTAGAATTCAAGCGATAGAAGAGATCAGGCACTTAGATATACCCTTACCAGCACTAAAAAAAGGATGTAAAAATTGAAAAAACATGTACTCATACTCTGCACAGGCAATAGCTGCCGCTCCATCATGGGTGAAGCCCTCATCAATGCCAAATTGGGCGAATGTGTAGAAGCACAAAGTTCAGGTGTCAAAGCAAGTGGCACAGTCAACCCCCAAGCCCAAGCACTACTAGAGAAAAAAGGATACTGGAGAGAGAGCTATCATTCAAAGGTGATAGAGACTGTGATAGATACCCCTTTTGACCTCATCATCACTGTCTGTGATCACGCCAAAGAGACTTGCCCACTCTTTCCAAAAGCGGTCAAAACAGTTCATATGGGATTTGAAGATCCTAGTGGAAAAGCACCACAAGCGTATGAAAAAACCCTTGATTTGATAGAAAAAGAGTTACTTCCTCTTGTAAAAAAGGAACTTTGTTAA
>CAZCUH010000066.1:0-5823 GCA_964501795.1 uncultured Sulfurospirillum sp. | reverse complement strand
ATTTGATAGAAAAAGAGTTACTTCCTCTTGTAAAAAAGGAACTTTGTTAAGAGCACATAAAGCAACAATCCATTATAATTACCTTTAAATGACCGACGGTCAGTCATAAGATTTATAAAGGTTACAAATGGCTATTATCGTAGATAAAGTTCAAAAAAGAAGAGATATCGCACTCTCTTGTAAAGCACTTGTTACCACCTATGGCATCAGAGATTTGACAATTTCACAGCTCGCAAAAGCTGCAGGAGTTGGTAAAGGAACGATGTATGATTATTTCACAAACAAAGAAGATATCGTATTTGAAATTGTCACTATCATGATGAAAGAACACAATGCCAAAAAAGAGAAAGAACTCGCCCATTTCAGCTCTACTAAAGAGAAAATCAAAGTATTTTTCAATTTTTTTTACAGTCAGGAAGATGAAGCTTTGCGCGCACTTTATAAAGAATTTATCTCTATCTCTTTAACACATCCAAATGAGGAGATGATTGACTTTCAAACCACTTGCTTTGAAACTTATCATCAATGGTTTGAACAACTTTTAAAAGAAGGCATTGAGAGAGGAGAGATTCTCAGTATCGCCACAAATTTTACCAATGGTCTTTTTGCCACAGTAGAGGGACTTTTTATAACAAGTGTTGCAACCAAGGCAATTGATGATGTCAAAAAAGAGATAGATTTGTATATCGATACACTATTTGAACTCATAGAGGTGAAAAAATGAAAAAAATTATCGCAACTTTAACGCTACCTGCATGGATATATGCCCAAAGCTTGACAGCCCTGATAGAATCCGCACAACAGACAAATCATATCATCAAAGCATCGACATATCATTTACAAGCAAAAGCGCAAGAGCTCGATGCGCAAAAAAGCACTTATTATCCGACTGTTGATGTGGGTGCTACTTATGTGAGCTTTGATAAATATTCCCCTTTTCAGGCAGGAAATACGCTCAATGTTTATGCAAAGGCTGGTGTAGATCTTTTTGATGGATTTAGAAAAAGTGCCCAAGTCGCAGATAAAAAAAGTGCCTATAAAGCGAGTCAATATGATTTACGCTACACACAAAGAAGTGTCGCCTTGGATATCGTCAAAGACTTTTTTCATATCAAAAGCATGGAAGCTTCAGCCCTAGCATTGATAGAAAAATCAAAGCAACTACAAGCAGACATAAAAAAGATAAAAAAGTTTAAAAGAGCAGGTTTAGCTGCACAAGATTATGTCGATAAACTCCAAGCTGCTTATGATGCAAACAAGTATGCGTTAGAGTCACTCAAATTAAATATCAAAACTGTTGAAAATTATCTCTCTCTTAAAAGTGGCGTAGCGCTTGGGGTGCTTGAAGATGCAACACTCATAAATCCCCAAACTTTAAAATATACACCTAGTGAAGCTATCAAATCCATGCAAGAAAAAGCACACTCACTCCAAGAAAAAGCAAGAGCAATCCATGCTGCGTATTATCCAAATATACGGCTTGAAGATAGCTATGGATATACAGATTATAGTCGTGATGAGGGATTGAAAAAATTTGGTATTGATGAGATTGACAAACAAAACAAGATAGCCCTAACCGCACATATGCGACTATTTGACAAAGGAAGTATCAACAAACAAGCCCAAGCCCTCATGCTTGAAAAAAAAGCTTTACAAGAGAGGATACACTTCCAAATCAAACAAGAAAAAATCCGTTACAAACTAGCCCTAGCCTCACTCAAAACTGCCCAATCAAACATCCAAAGTGCACAAAGTGCCAAACAAGCCGCACAAAGTGTCTATAAAAGTATCAAAGCCAAGTTTGATGCAGGCATTGTTGATCAAGTCACTTACCTCGATGCACTAAGCCAAAAAACTGCTTCACAAGCACGATTTAAACAAGCACAAAATGCCTTTGAAATCGCAAAAGCGAACTACTACTTCATCGCAAATAAAAATATCAAGGATTATATCAAATGAGAAAAATATTTATACTATTGACACTCGTACTTCTAACAGCCCAAGCCAAAGAGATTTATGCCACATTTACCGTCCAAGCAGACAAAAGTGCCAATCTCGCCTTTTCTAGTAGTGGTATCGTCGATGCGGTTAAAGTCGATATCGGTTCAGTCGTGAAAAAAGGTGATGTACTCGCAAAATTACAAAATGATGATTACAGAGCTTCTCTCAACATCACAAAAACTGCCCTAAAATATGCCAAAAGAGATTATGATAGGCACAAAAAAGTCAAATCCATCATAGACCAATCTCAACTTGATAAAGTTGCTTCTAAGTATGCCAATGCAAAAGCCCAACTCACTTATAAACAAGCCCTACTCAACAAAACTATTTTAAAAGCTCCCTTTGATGGTATCATCTATGACAAGGCTATTGAAGTTGGTGATGCTGTCAGTGGTGCTATGATACGAACGGTCTTTAAAATCCAAAGCCATCATGATAGAAAACTACTTGTGGAGTTTGATCAAAAATATTGGGCTGATGTTAAAGTAGGCGATACATTTTCTTATAAAATAGACGGTAGTGATGACACTTACCAAGGGGTTATCAGCAAAATCTATCCGACCATTGACGCACAGCAAAGAAAGATTAAGGCAGAAGTCAAAGCCAAAGATTTTATCGTTGGTCTATTTGGCGACGGTACAATTATCACCAAAGAGAAAAAATAGATGTATAAATTAGCCATAAATAGACCCATTACGACGCTGATGTATGTCATCACGCTTGTGATATTTGGCTGGATGAGTTTCAAATCCATGCCATCAGCTCTCTTTCCTAAAGTAGATTTTCCGATGGTCACCGTTGCTACGGCGTATCCTGGTGTCGATGCTAGCACTATCGAATCTCAAGTAACAGACAAGATAGAAGAAGCTATCTCAAGAATTGGAGGCATAGACAAAATCATCTCTTCTAGTTCAGAGGGAATGAGTATCGTAAGAATTCAATTTTTCTTGGAGCGAGATATCAATGAAGCGACCAATGATGTACGCGATAAGGTCTCTGCCGTACTATTACCTCGTGATGCCAAAACACCACTAGTGAGTAAACTAGATATCGGTGGTGCACCTATTATCAATATCTTTTTAGCTGCCAAAAACGATAGCATAAAAAATCTGATGCTCTTTGCTGATGAAAAAGTCAAACCCACTATCCAAAAGATAAATGGCGTGGGTGCTATCCGCATCACGGGCTATCGAGATAGAGAGATAAAAATCTTCCCAGACCCGAATAAACTCAACAAATATGGCATCACTATCAGCGAACTCAACCAAATCATCGCCCGTGAAAATGTCAAGATAGGTGGCGGTAAACTCATCTCAAAATCCAAAGAATTCACCCTCAAAACAAAAGCCGACGCACAAAGTGTCAAAGCGCTTGAAAACATCATGATAAAAGATGATATCAAACTCAAAGATATAGCGACTGTCAAAGATACCCTCAGTGATGCAAAAAGTTATGCTTCTTACAATGGTGTAGAGGGTGTGATGCTAGAGGTACAAAAGATTTCAGGCACCAACACCATCGATATCGTACAAAAAGTCAAAGATACTTTGCCTTCCCTTAAAAAAATGGCAGGAGATAAGTACGAGATAAAAGCGATCAATGACACTTCACCCTTTATCATCAATTCCCTAGAACATGTGAAATTTGACCTTATTTATGGTGCTTTTTTGGCGATTGTTATCATTTTTGTTTTTTTACGAAATATGACCATTACACTCGTTTCAGCCCTCTCCATCCCCGCTTCTATCTTTGGTACTTTTGCCTTGATGGATTATATGGGATTTGATTTAAATAAGATGACGCTTATCGGGCTTACACTTTCTATCGGTATCATCATCGATGATGCTATCGTTGTGGTTGAAAATATCTATAAAAAGCTTGAAGAAGGTATGGGTAAGTTTGACGCAGCCGTAGAAGGTGTCAAAGAGATGGCGTTTACTATTTTAGCGATATCAGCGATGCTTTTGGCGGTATTTGTCCCTGTCTCATTTATGAGTGGGATTGTTGGGAAGTTTTTTGAGTCATTTGCTATGACCGTTGGCTTTGCGGTCATCATCTCCTATACGGTGGCACTTAGTTTTATCCCTAGTTTAAGTGCGAGGGTTTTAAAGAAAAAAGAGAGTTGGTTTTATAACATCACAGAGCCATTTTTTAAAGCTTTAGAACGGATATATGCCTCAACGCTCAAAGTGGTTTTGAGATTTAAAATCATCACTTTGATTGTCATATTTGGACTCTTTTTTGCCTCACTTTCACTCTTTCCGAAAATCGGTATGGATTTTATCCCCAAAGAAGATAAAGCAGAGTTTGAGATATTTATCAAAGCCAATCCTAGTGTATCCCTAGAAGAGATGATAAAAAAATCAAAAACTGTAGAAAAGATGGTACAAGCTGACAAAAATGTACTTTATACCGTCCTCAGTGTAGGCTACAACAGTGCCAAAGAGAAACACAAATCAAAAATCTATGTCAAGTTAAACGATAGAAAAGATAGAACGCTCAATCAAGAAGAGGTCATCCAAAACTTTAGAAAAAAGCTTGAAGTCTTTAAAAAAGATATGTTTATCACTGCTGCCGCGATACCGACTATCAAAGGGGCGGGTGTCTCTGTGCCTTATCAAATCGTGTTAAAATCTGACTCTTTTGAGGATTTGAAAGTCGCCACCAAAAAACTAAGCGACTATCTCAAAGCAAAAAAAGGTTTTATGGATGTAGATACAAACCTTGATGATGGAAAACCAGAGATAGATATCAACATCAAAAGAGCCAATGCCAATCGCCTCGGCATCTCTGCTTCACAAATTGCTCAAGCTATCGCAACTGCCTTTTCAAGTGATATAGAGATTTCTCACTTCCAAGAGAAAGGTAAGCAATATAACATCACACTAAGAGTTGCAGATAAAAATAGAGTCTCTATCGAAGATATCAAAAAATTACAGCTCAAAGCTGCAAATGGAAAACTCGTCTATCTAGATGGATTGGTCTCATTTTCCAAATCAACCTCTCTAGCTACGATAAATCACTTTGATAGGCAAAGACAAGTGACAGTATTTGCTGATTTGTTTGGACTTGATTTGGGTGGTGCTGTGAGTTATACGAGAGAAGGGATTGATAAACTCTTGCCTCCTAGCGTGACATACCGCTTTACAGGGTTTGCTGAAGAGATGGAAAAAACAGGTAAAGCTTTTGGTCAGGCATTGGGGCTTTCGGTGATACTGATGTTTATCATCTTGGCTATTTTATATGAATCACTCCTACAACCAATCATCATCATGATAGCCCTACCTCTTAGTATCATCGGTGTGATGATTGCACTCTATTTGAGTGGATTGCAGTTTTCACTCTTTGTCATGATAGGCTTTATGCTCCTTATGGGGATGGTGGGTAAAAATGCCGTCTTGCTGGTGGATTTTGCAAACCATGCCGTGCAACACGGAAAAAACGCTGATGCAGCATTGTTAGAAGCGGGCGAAAAAAGATTACGACCAATCCTGATGACAACTGTTGCTATGATATTTGCGATGTTGCCTTTAGCTTTTGGGACTGGACTAGGCTCTGAAACCAATGCCCCTATGGCGATATCTATCATCGGAGGGCTTTTGAGTTCTATGGTCTTGACCCTTTTGATTGTGCCTGTGTTTTATAAGATGATAAACCCACTAGATAGATGGTTGAGAAAATTTTATGAAGGGCGTATAAAAGAGTCCTGACAAATGCGACTTTAGTCACACATTTATCGTATGCTTTTAGATACAATTTTTATGGTTCCTAACTACTCTATCGCCAAGTAAGCATACCCCTCATTTTGCGCATCAATCAAGC
>CAZCUH010000065.1:6462-8460 GCA_964501795.1 uncultured Sulfurospirillum sp. | reverse complement strand
TCTTTTTAATGAAACTTTATATTATTGTTTGTTATAATGTTCTTATATACATAAAGTGTGGTTATACTGCCATACGCAATTATAAGGAAACAAAGTATGCTAAAAGATTTTGCAAAATTAGAGACATTTTTAACGGTAGTAAAAGAGAAAAGTTTTTCAAAAGCCTCTAAAAAGTTGGGTATCTCTCAGCCAGCAGTCACGCAACAAATCAAGTGGCTTGAGGAGTATCTCGATAACCGCATCGTGGAGCGAAAGAAAAATGGTATCACGCTTACCAAAACTGGTGAGGAACTTTACCGTGTTGCGCTTCGCTTGGATAAGTGTGTTTCCCATGTAGAAAAGGATATTATCAAAATCATCAACAAAGAGTTGACTTTTGTTGTAGGTGCTTCTTTTACGATTGGAAATTATGTACTTCCTTATTGTCTCAATGATCTCCGAGAAGCTATCAACAATGAAGTACTCATCGAGGTGGATACTTCTGAGCATATACTTGATAAACTTTTAGATAAAAAGATTGATTTGGCACTCATTGAGACACCTGTTACGCGTGATGGCGTGATTTACAAAGAGTGGCTAGAAGATGAATTGGTGCTCTTTTCAAACTCTAAACTACCCAAACAGGTAAAACCAGAAGATTTAGAAAAGTTTAATTGGATCTGTCGTGAAGAAGATTCCCATACGAGAAAATTAGCAGCAGAAGTCTTTGGTGAAGTGGGCTTAGAGTGTAAACGCTTTAATATCCTTACAACAGTGGCAAGCCAAACGGGGGTCAAACAGACAGTGATGAAGGCACATAAAGAAGCAGATACACCAACTGTCTCACTACTCTCTAAGTTTGTCATCGAAGATGAGTTAAATGCAGGACTTTTATATACTGCGCCTATCAAAGGATTGAAATTTAAAAGATATTTTCATGTCGTCTATCTCAAAGAGCGTAAACACGATGCTTTCATCGCTAAAGTCTCTGACTTTATTATGGGGAGAAGTCGTAAGGTTTAGTGCTTGATTAAGCCTTGATTTTCTGGGTTTGAGAGGAAGATATTTGTCGATTTTTTGACGCTTTGCTCTTTTTTCTTGCTTTGTGGTTCCATGGCGAGATTGATAAAGATGGGTGTCTCCTCTATGAGGATTTGTACGATGGAGTTGAGAGGTACAGTGACTACAGCGCCGACATTTTGTTGACCAAATCCCGCTTCAAAATAGAGAAAATCATCATCAATGGAAGAGCTTTCAAAGGTATATTCTGCCACAACAAAAAGTGTGATAGGTTTAAAATTTGCGGTGATTTCAGCAGGCAAGGGTGGATCAAAGGTGATATTGGCGATATTGGTCAAGATAGAGAAAAATTGACCTCTTTGCATCAATAACTCTAGTATCTCAGCGATATGCATCTTCATCAATTGTGAAAACTCACTATCTCCTAAGATTCTCTGTGCCATATTGTATTCCTAATCTATAAATTTTGCCCCTTTGATTTCATAAAATCCAAGTAGGGCATTCATCAAGGCAAAACCTTGTGCATTTTTAATATCTTTAATTTTAACATCTTTTTCTAAAAGTAATTGTTTTTCTAGCATCATTGCTCGAAAAGTCCCTTTTAGAAGTGGGCTTTTGGGTGTTATCCACTGTTTACCATCATAAATCGCAATATTGGCGATAGAAGTATCAGTAAGCAAGCCCTCTTTTATCATGATAATATCATCACAAGTCCCTTTTTGCTCTTGTAGGGAGATGATATCTTCTCTATCGACATTTTTAAAATTATATGTAATATCTGTCTTGATAAGTTTAAAAGAGTGAAAAATTCTAGGGATGAGTGGGAAAAATTGTATCGAATTGATGCGATCAGAGTAGATAACTTTACAGCGCTCAAGCCCAAAATCCTCTTGTTGAATATGCGCTTGTAAATCAATCTTGGCATCAGATCCAAAATTGGACTTGATAGTCTGGTTGAGTCTTTTGTTGTGATAGGTGAGATTTTGGATTTCTCCCTTG
>CAZCUH010000065.1:0-6362 GCA_964501795.1 uncultured Sulfurospirillum sp. | reverse complement strand
CCACTTTTATAGTAGAGTTCATCACCTATCTTTTCGATATAGCGTATCATGATAGCCGAATCCAAACTCTCACCATCAAAGAGACCAAAGATACCTGAATAAAATCCTCTCTCATAGCCCTCTACGGCTTGAATGATTTGTGTCGTGCTCTTTTTGGGTGTGCCCGTGATTGAGCCTGCGGGGAGCATCGCACAGAGTATCTCCCCTAGACGCGCTTGCCAATCTTTTTCTAGCTCTCCACGAATCTTGGAGCTTACTTGCAAGAGTTCACGCTCTCCTGCTTTGATGCGCTCAATGTAGCGAAACTTCTCCACACGGACTTTTTTTGCCACGATAGAGAGATCATTGCGTAGTAAATCTACCACCATCGTATGCTCTGCCATCTCTTTTTCATTGGCTAAAATCTTCTCTTTGGCATCAGGGATATTGGCATCGATAGTCCCTTTCATGGGATGCGTAAAGATGGTATTATCTTCTATCTTGACAAAGCGTTCAGGGCTAAAACAGACGAACTTATCATGATAGAGGAGTTTAAACTTCGCATCGCTGTAGCGATATATCTCTTCTAGGGAATAGTCGATATTTATTTTGGAGGGAAAGGTTAAGTTGATGAGATAAGTGTTACCTTTTTTGATCTCTTCTTGTACCTCTAAAAACGCTTTTTCATAACGCTCGAATGAAACGGGCTCATAATCATAGTGGATTTTCTTATCATGATAGCGTGTGGATTTGGGTGTATCCATCGAAAATTTGATATTGTCATCCAAGCTTGATAAGGGGCTTAAGGTAAACTCTTTTAAAGCAAAATCGATAACAAAAAAGAAAGGCTCTCGTCGCTTTCCATAATGATTTAAGCGTGTTTTTAAGCCGTTAATATCAACTTCTCCAAGATTGCCATACGGATATAGACCCCATTTTTCACTTGGGTGAGCACTTTGCATCTAGGATCAGCAAGCATCGTATCATCGATATCGATATTACGATTGACAGGTCCTGGGTGCAATAGGAGGATATCTCTATCACCTATTAAAGAAGCCGTAATACAAAAATCTTTGGCATAATCTTCTAAAGAGGCGTAGGATTGATTGCTGTGGCGCTCTGTCTGGGTGCGTAGTGACATGATGATATCGACATCATCGATAATCTCTTTTAAGTCATGTGTCGTGCGCAAGCCAGTAGCAGCTGGCATAAAGTGTGGTGGGGCTACCAAAATCACTTCTAATCCAAAGCGATTGAGAAGTTCGATATTAGAATTTGCCACACGAGAATTTTTGATATCGCCAACGATGGCTATCGTTTTGCCAGTGAGATCTTGAAAGTCAAAGTGCTCTTTGATGGTAAAGAGATCAAGCAGTGCTTGGCTCGGGTGAGCATGGGCACCATCTCCTGCGTTGAGAAGTGGGCAATTGATATAATTTGAGAGGATTTTTGGCACACCTGAATCTTTGTGGCGCACGATGATAGCATCAGGTTCCATCGCGTCCAAGTTCGCTGCGGTGTCAAAAAGCGTCTCACCTTTACTTGTGGAGCTTTTAGAGACATCGAGACTGACCACACTAGCGCCTAATCTTTTAGCAGCGATTTCAAAAGAGCTGCGTGTTCTTGTAGAATTTTCAAAAAAGATAGTGATAATGAGTTTGCCCGCTAGCGTACGGTCTGCTTGTTTCTCATTTTTGAGTGTTTTAGCACGCGTCAAGATATCCTCAACTTCTTGGCTATTTAAATCTCTCGTGTTGGTTAAATGTTTCATAAGAGTGATTTTATCAAACTATGGGTTAACATTCACAATCACTTCACAGTGAAAGAGT
The DNA here is from genome assembly GCA_964501795.1 of uncultured Sulfurospirillum sp. Taxonomy (GTDB): domain Bacteria; phylum Campylobacterota; class Campylobacteria; order Campylobacterales; family QNZT01; genus JANTGR01. The sequence goes on along the minus strand of CAZCUH010000065.1, from coordinate 4,554 downwards.
AGAATTTCACTATCTAAAAAGAGCAAGGAAGAGAAATGAAACGATTTGTTATAGGTTTGACATTTGCCTCACTATTGCAGGCAGAGACTTTACAGTTTACGGAGTATGTGAGTGTGCGTTCTTCTAACGCCGAGTATCAAAGTGTGAGTCAAAGAGTGCCATATCAGGAGTGTTATAATCAGCAAGTCGCTGTATCCAACCCCGTAAGGCAAAATCAAAATGTCGCAGGTTCTGTACTCGGTGGTGCTATCGGTGGTGTGATTGGACATCAAATCGGTGAGGGGCAAGGCAAAGATATCGCTACCGTAGGTGGGGCGATTTTGGGAACGATTGTCGGTGGAAATACGATAGGGTCACAGCCACAGCGGATAGGACCTCGCTATGAAACAAGAAGAAATTGTGTGACTAAGTATAGACAAAGTAGAAGTCAAAGACAATTTGTGGGTTATAAAAATGTCGCTTATTATAAGGGAAAAAAGATTGTGAAATATTCTAACGAGAGGTTAAGTTCGATTCCAATCACAGTGACAATAGACTATTAGCAATCTCAGAGATATTCTTTTGGACAGTGAGTAGCCGTTTAAATTTCGCTTTGAAGTAAGGCAGACTCACTCTCTCAAAAGAGCCATCATCGGACTTTTGGTTGATGCAGAAGATAAATTTTTCATTGTAACTACGAAGTAGCTCGATATTGAGGAGGGTGTTGTTGATGCAACCTAGTTGGTCATCGCTAATTAAAAGGGTTTTTGTTTTAAAAAATTCTGCGAAATCTATCATGACAAAGTCCTCTTCAACAGGTGTCATCAAGCCACCAGCACTCTCTATCAGTAAGATATCACAATACTTTTCAAGCTTTTTATGTGCGTTTTTTAGTTGTTCAAAATCAATCTTTTTATCTACTTTTGCGACAAAAGGGGCAGCGGGCAGGGCAAACTGTATGGGACAGATATCTTCTATCATGATAGAAGAAAAATCAGGATTTACTTTTTTTGCTCTGTTGAGTAGTAAGGTAGCATCTTGAGGGATGGTTTCAACACCTGTTTCGATGGGCTTCATGACCCCGACGCGATATCCCAGCCCTGAAAAGGCATCTATGAGCTTTAAAGTCGTGTAAGTTTTACCGATATCTGTATTGGTAGCAGTGATGTATAGGCTTATCATGATAAAAAGTTTACCAAACTACAACTTAGGGGTAAGTTGTGGATAAAATTTATCATTATTAACATTTTATTTACAAAAAAATTGTATACTAAAGTTGATACTATTACAAAGAGGTATAAAAGTGGGCTACAAAAACGAAGAAGAAGTGAGTGAAGAATTAGAAGAATCACTTTTTGAAGCCAAGAGGTATAAAGTTGTTTTGTTAAATGACGATTTTACCAGCATGGATTTTGTTGTAGAAGTTTTGATGGAGCTGTTTGATCACTCTGTGGACTCTGCTATCAATATCATGCTTCAAATTCATCGCGCGGGTCGTGGTGTCTGTGGATTTTATACCTATGAAGTAGCCGAGACGAAGATTTCTCAGGTAGAAAAACGGGCAAGAGAAAATGAATATCCATTGAAAGCCATCATGGAGGAAGAGTAATAAATGTTAAATAAAGAGTTAAATTCAGTACTAAATGAGGCACTAGAGTTTGCCAAAAAGAGTAGACATGAGTATGTGACTATCGAGCATGTGTTTTATAGTCTACTTACCAATGAACAAGCTATTGAGGTGCTCAAAAAATGTGGTGCTGATACCGATTTTTTGCATGAGAGAATCAAAACACATCTTGATTCGGTCTTTAAACCGCTACCTGAAGAGAACTATCATGATCCTTTTGAGACCGTCGCTTTAGCGCGTGTGATTGATAATATGATTACGAGTATCAAAGGTGCGGATAAAAAACAAGCTTCTGTGGCGGATTTGCTTGTAGCACTCTTTGAAGAAGAGCGAAGTTATAGTGTCTATCTGCTTAAACAACAAGGTGTCTCAAGACTCAATGTCATCGAGTCTATTACTGAAGAGAAACATGAAAAAGAAGCTGCTGCGCCTAAAGAAGATGGGGACTTGGCAAACTACACTGTCAATCTCAATGAATTAGCCGCGTCGGGGAAAATTGACCCCGTGATTGGTCGTGACCAAGAGCTAGATCGTGTGATGCAAGTGCTCTGTCGTAGAAAGAAAAACAATCCACTTTTAGTAGGTGAACCAGGGGTAGGTAAGACAGCCGTCGTAGAAGGACTCGCCCTTAAAATCATCAACGAAGAGACACCTGAAATCCTCAAAGGTGCGACACTCTTTTCACTTGATATCGGTTCTTTGCTTTCGGGAACGAAGTATAGAGGTGATTTTGAAAAACGCTTAAAAGGGGTTTTGACAGAGCTTGAAGAGATAGACAATGCGGTGCTTTTTATCGATGAGATACACACGATAGTAGGTGCAGGTTCGACGAGTGGTGGTTCTATGGACTTATCAAATCTACTCAAACCAGCCCTTGCAAGTGGTGGTATCAAGTGTGTAGGAGCGACGACTTATAGTGAATATAGAAACTTTTTTGATAAAGATAAAGCGCTTTCAAGACGCTTTGCCAAGATAGATGTAGAAGAGCCAAGTATCGATGATACTTACAAGATTTTACTAGGCTTAAAAGATAAGTACGAAGCCCATCATGATATCAAATACTCTCCAAAAGCCTTGCGCTCGGCGGTGGAGTTGGCTAAGAAGTATATCAATGATAGATTTTTACCCGATTCGGCGATTGATTTGATCGATGAAGTGGGCGCGTCATTTCACATCTCTGAGAGAAAACGCAGCTCTGTGACGGTCAAAGATATAGAGACCATTATCGCTAAAATGGCAAATATCCCTTCAAGACAAGTCAGCAGTGATGATATGACCGTGCTCAAAGATTTAGAGAGTGAACTCAAAACAAAAGTCTTTGGACAAGATAAAGCGATTATAGAACTTGCCAAAGCAGTCAAGCGAGGACGCGCAGGACTTGGACGACCCAATGCACCTGTGGGTTCATTCCTCTTTGCTGGTCCTACTGGTGTGGGTAAAACCGAAGTGGCAAAACAACTTGCTGATACGCTGGGGATTCATTTTGAGCGTTTTGATATGTCGGAGTATATGGAGAAACACAATGTCGCGAGACTCATCGGTGCGCCTCCAGGGTATGTCGGCTATGAAGAGGGTGGACAGCTCACCGAAGCGATTCGTAAACACCCTTATACGGTACTCTTACTCGATGAAGTAGAAAAAGCGCATCCTGATGTGATGAATATCTTGCTTCAGGTGATGGATAATGCCACATTGACGGATAATGATGGTGTGAAGACAGATTTTAGGAATGTGATTCTTATCATGACAAGCAATCTCGGTGTGCAAGCAGCACCTAAGATGGGATTTGCCAAAGATGACACACACAAGGCAGAGTCTGCTATCGGTGATTTCTTTGCGCCAGAGTTTAGAAATAGACTTGATGCTACGGTTCACTTCGCGCCACTAGGTCGTGATATCATGATAAACATCGTAGAGAAACAACTTTTAGAACTTGAGATATTGCTCAAAGATAAAAAAGTGAAAATCGAAGCAAGTGATGATGCCAAGGCATACTTTGCCAAGAAAGGTTACTCCGATACTTTAGGTGCACGCGTCATGGCAAGAGTCATCCAAGATGAAGTCAAAACGCCACTCACCGATGAAGTACTTTTTGGTGCCTTGCAAAGTGGGGGAGTAGTGATGCTAGATGCCAAAGATGACGAACTTATCATCACCTATAAAAGTGACAAACAGGCTTGATACCACAAATAAGCCTTTATAGTTACACCTTCCCAAATCCGCGACTCTCTTCAGCAGAAGGGCTCGTCGCATGGGGAGGAGACTTAAACCCCAATCGCATTCTCTCCGCTTATACTAAAGGTATCTTCCCTTGGTACAATGAAAATGACCCTATCCTTTGGTGGTCACCAGATCCCCGTCTCGTTCTCTATCCCAAAGATATCAAAATCTCCAAATCCCTTAAACGCAGTATGAAAAAGTTTGAAGTACGCATCGATACCAACTTTGAAGCAGTGATGCGCAAGTGCCGTCAAGTACGACTAGACAATGAAGAGGGCACATGGATACTTGAAGAAGTGATTGATGCCTATGTAGAGATATATCAGCAAGGCTTGGCAAAATCTTTTGAAGTCTATCATGATGGGAAACTAGTCGGAGGATTGTATGGTATAGACCTTGGCAAGATATTTTGTGGGGAGAGTATGTTTCAGATAAAAAGTGACGCGTCTAAAACAGCGCTAGTTTATTTGGCGCAGTATTGTTTGGAGAATGGCTATGAGTTGATTGATTGTCAAGTACCGAGTAATCATCTCAAATCCATGGGTGCTGTGGAGATGGCAAGAGAGGAATTTTTGGATATTTTGGAAGAATCACTAGGCTTATCATGAACGGAGATTTAGCTTATATTTATAATAGTTTACATATAATGGATAATATTTAGACTATTTAAAGGTTATCATGATATCCCCATCCATTTTCCGAGAATACGACATCCGAGGCATCTTTGA
>CAZCUH010000064.1:1184-8476 GCA_964501795.1 uncultured Sulfurospirillum sp. | reverse complement strand
TTGTGCTTGTAGGCATAGGATTTATGGGATTGAGTGCGAGATATTTTTATCTAGGATTTAGTGAACTTTTACAGGAAAGAAAGTTAAAAAAAGCCTCTTAAAATGCTATCTTGCGAAGCATCCTTAAAAATTCTTTGCGTTTCTTAACTCTGCTATTTCACTTTCTACCATATCTTCTATCATCTGCTTATAGATGTCTGTGACCATGTTTGGATTGACACCCAAGGTAAGGGCTAGATGACGCACATGGTTTACCACATCATCGACGCGATCAGGTGCTTTGACCTCTTCTACGCTGTGTTTGAACTTGGCAGCTTGTTTGACATACTCTTTTCTTTTAGCGATGAGGTGTAGGATATCGGCATCGACAGCGTCTATCTGGGTTCTTACTTCTTCAAGTGAGTTGCAATTTTTGATTTTCATTGTTTTCTCCGATTTTGTTTTTACTATTTTATCTAAATCGGTATAATGATTGCAAACATTTACAAAATGGGTTAAAGGGAAACATAATGATAAAAGAAAAGAAGATGACATTAACCACCAAAGTGCTCATAGGTATGGGTTTGGGTATAGTCGTAGGACTTGCGATAAATTTGGCAGGACTCAATGGCGAGGGGACATTTATCGGCGACAATATCGTCAATGGGCTTTTTTCAGTGATAGGCATTATGTTTATCAAAGCATTAAAAATGCTTGTTGTCCCTCTCGTTTTTTTCTCTCTTATCACAGGTGTTTTAGGTATCGGTGATATCAATGCCCTTGGAAAAGTGGGAGCAAAATCTTTTGCGCTTTATATGTTGACCACCGCAGTGGCTATCGCGGTAGCTATCACTATCGCAGCTTTTTCTGGTATCGGAGAGGGGGCAAATCTGACAAGCGCAACAACTTTTGTCGCCAAAGATGCCCCAGCCCTTAGTAGCGTGCTTATCGATATCATTCCGAGTAATGTTGTCCATGCAATGGCAGAAGGTAAGATGTTACAGCTTATCTTTTTCTCTATCCTTTTAGGTGTCTCTATCTTGATGGTAGGTACCAAAGCAGAACCAGTAGTCAAACTGATAGAGATAGGAAATGAAATCATGATGAATATGGTCAATATCATCATGGCAGTTGCTCCTTACGCGGTATTTGCATTGATAGCCAAAGCTTTAGCAAACTTGGGATTAGGATTGTTGGCAGATTTGGCTGGGTATGTCATCATCCTTGTGAGTGCATTGATGTTGCATTTGTTTGTGACTTTGATGGGAATCCTCAAACTCTTTTCTGGTATGAGTCCTGCACGATTTCTCAAAAAGATGCGAGATACGCAAGTCTTTGCTTTTAGTACCTCTAGTTCAAATGCCACCATACCGGTTACTTTGAGAGCCGTAACAGAAAGGTTGGGTGTGAATAATTCTGTTGCTTCTTTCACGGTGCCATTTGGTGCGACTATCAATATGGATGGTACGGCTATCATGCAAGGGGTGGCGACAGTATTTATCGCCAATGCTTATGGTGTTGATTTGGGTATATCAGAGTATTTGACTGTTATCATGATGAGCGTATTGGCTTCTATTGGTACGGCTGGTGTGCCGGGTGTTGGGCTGATTATGCTTTCGATGGTATTTACACAAGTGGGATTGCCTATAGAAGGGATAGGGTTGATATTGGGTGTGGATAGACTACTAGATATGCTGCGTACTGCGGTGAATGTCACAGGTGATGCGGCTGTTTCGGTGATAGTGGCTAAAAGTGAGGGGAAATTGGATGAGGCACTCTTTAATGACCCTAGTGCTGGTGTTTTGAGAGATGAGGATTTGCATCTTGATGGACAGGTAGAAAAAGATTTGGCAGATGTCATAGAATCACTGCATCACAAGGACCAATAGATGAAAAGCATACGCTATCATGATAGCAAAATCACCCCCTCAAAAGTCATCTGTGTAGGACGAAACTATGTCGAGCACATCAAAGAGCTTAACAATGAAACACCAGATACCATGGTGCTATTTAACAAGCCAAACTCTGCTATCAGTGATACACTTTATTATATCCAAGAAGATTGTCGCTTTGAGGGTGAGATCTGTTTTTTGATAAAAGATAAACAGATAGAGGGTATAGGCTTTGGGCTGGATCTCACCAAGGCAGGTATCCAAAACAAGATGAAAGCAAAGGGGCTACCATGGGAGCGGGCAAAGGCGTTTGATAACGCTGCCGTAATGAGTGAATTTGTCAAGTTTGAGGGGGATATCAAGACCATAGAGATGAAACTTTTTGTCAATGATACTTTAGCCCAACACGCAACTTATGACTTGATGATTTATAAGCCTGATGAGATACTTGCAGAAATCGACTCTTTTATGAGCCTAGAAGATGGGGATATCATCATGTCGGGCACACCCAAAGGGGTGGAGACTTATAAGCAAGGGGATATTTTTAAAGCCCAGATATTAGTGAAAAAGAAGTTGATTTTAGAGGTAAACTTTGTCGCGTTTTGAGCCTTTAAAGTTTTTCCATTTTAAACCGATATTAAATTAATTAAATTAAAAGGCACAAAAATGAAAAAAGCTTTCACAATGCTAGAATTGGTATTTGTCATTGTTATCATAGGTATTTTGGCAGTCGTGGCGATGCCTAGCTTTCAGCGCGATACACTACAAGAAGCTGGTAATCAAATCATCTCACATATCAGATATACACAGCATTTAGCGATGATGGATGATAAGTTTAACCCTGCGGATGCTACTTGGTTTAAAACGAGATGGCAGATTGATTTTAGAGATCCAAACGCTAATAATGTCTATTATACGATATATCAAGATTTAGATAAAAGTGGAGGACCTAGCACTAACATACATAAAGGTGAAATTGCAAAAAACCCCAATAATCCTAAGCAGATGTTAACAGCCTTAGCGACAGGGGCATCTGCTACGAGTAAAAATTCACCCCAAATGCAGCTCAATAAGAAGTTTGGGATAAGTTCGATTACATTCTCTCCCTCTTGCTCCTATCGAAATAGCCAAAAATTATCATTTGACTATATGGGTAGACCACTATATGGCAATCCTTCCTCTCTCGGATACACAAGCGGAGGAACGCCAATAAACAATCCATATCTTGATAATGGAGGTCATACAGGAGCAAGACTGATTAAAACTCAGTGTAAAATTACATTTTCTACTGGTAGTGACAGTATGATTATCGCTATCGAACCAGAGACAGGCTATGCGCATATCTTGAATTAAATCTCTATCTCTATCCCCACAGGGCAGTGGTCACTGCCCATAATATCATCCAAGATAAAGGCATCACGCACTTTATCTGCCAAATCATCGGAGACAAAAAAGTAATCAATCCTCCAGCCGACATTGTTCTCTCTAGCTCTTGCGCGGTATGACCACCAGCTATAACAATCCTTTTTCTCTCCATGAATGAGACGGAAGGTATCATGATAGCCATACATCAGGAGTTTATCCATCCATTCGCGCTCTATTTTGAGGAAGCCTGATGTCTTTTCATTGGCTTTGGGGCGGGCGAGGTCTATCTCGTTGTGGGCGGTATTGACATCGCCACAGACGATGATGGATTTGCCCTCTTTGCGCCGTTTTTCAATATGCTCTAGAAATCTATCGTAAAATCCCATCTTGTATGCTAGTCGTTCCTCTGAACGCTGTCCATTGGGGAAATAGACATTGAAAAAGGCGACATTTTCAAAGTGAAATTCATTGATACGACCCTCATCTAGGATGTCAACTTCAGGGGCTGTTCCTACAAAGCTAGGCTCTATATCGGTGTAGAGTGCCACGCCTGATTGCCCTTTGTTTGAGGAGGGGTTGATGATGGCGTGTTTGTGGGATTTGGCAAAGATGCTATCTGGGATTTGCTCTGCTTCTGCTTTGATCTCTTGGAGACCCAAAAAGTCGATGTCATGCTCATCTATCCACTTTAACGCACCTTTTTTATCCACCGCTCGGATGCCATTGACATTCCACGATATAAACTTGTATCTTCTCATCATTTTCCTTTGTTTAACCCAAATTATGCAATGGACATTGAAATATAGTGTTTATGCTTTGTATTAGAAATTTTAGGACAAATTTGAGCTTATGCCTTAGCATAGGCGATGATTTTTCCTGAAATTTATGATGCAAATGATAAGCACTAGATAAAATGCTCTATTGCATAATTTGGGTTTAACTAGTATAAGATATAATCGCTTTATGAATTATATAGGGTCAAAGCAGCGGGTCAAAGCATTTATCAAAGCGAGTATAAAAGAGACAGTCGGGGAGGATTTATCCCAAAAAGTTTTTTGCGATATGTTTGCAGGTACAGGCATCATCGGACGCACTTTTAAAAGAGATGTCAAGAAAATTATCAGTAATGACTTGGAATATTACAGCTTCGTACTCAACAAAAACTACATCGAAAATCACCAGCCCCTAGCCTATCATGATAGACTCCAAATACTCAATAATCTGACACCAAAAAAGGGTTTCATTTATGAAAATTATTGTCTTGGAGGGCATGGAGAGCGGCAATACTTTAGCGATGAAAATGGACAAAAGATAGACGCAATCCGCCAAGAGATAGGCAAGTGGCGAGAGGATGGCGAGATAGAAGAGGGGATGTACTTCTTTTTGCTAGCCTCTTTGCTAGAGAGTGCGGACAAGGTGGCAAATACCGCGTCTGTCTATGGTGCCTACCTCAAACACCTCAAAAAAACTGCCCAACAACCCTTGATCGTAGAACCTGCCCTTTATGAAGAAAATGAAAACAGGCATGAAGTCCATAACGAAGATAGCAACACACTCATTGAGCAACTACAAGGCGACATCCTCTACCTCGATCCACCCTACAACGAACGCGAATACGGCGCAAACTACCACCTGCTAAACACCATCGCCAAGTATGAACCCTTCACCCCAAAAGGCATCACGGGACTCCCCGAGTACAACCGCTCCGCCTACACCAAGCGCACCAAAGTAAGAGCAGAGTTTGAATCCCTCATCGCCAAGGCAAATTTTCGCTATATCTTTGTCAGCTACAACAATGAGGGGATGATGAAAGAGGCAGAAATCAAAGCTATCATGATGAAGTATGGCGCGTATGATTTAAAGTCCATGCCTTATAAGCGCTTTCTAGCCGATAAAAAGGGGCGCAGAAATGTCAAAGATGTAGAGACCTTTGAGCATCTGCATGTGTTGGAGAAAAGGCTTTGATTGAAACCGTAGAGATGCCTTGGTAGTTTTTATGTTATACTTTCACCATGGATATAAAAAAATTAGAAGATATACTATCACAATATGATTTTATACTATTTGCATTGCTCTTTGGTTCCTACGCAAAGGGTCAAGAGGGATATCTAAGTGATATAGATATCGCGATAGAGACAAACAGGGAGTTGGATTTGCTCACTTGTGGAGATATCATGGCTACGCTCGAGACATTTTATGGTAAAAAAATCGATTTGGTGATAACTAACGAACTCTATAAGACAAATCCTAAAATGGCATTTAACATCACAGATAATCATAAAGTAATCATGCTAAAAGATGAACAACGCTACATCGACTTTAAAGTTAATAGTTTAAAATCTTATTTTGATACGGCATATATGTATAAAATATTTGATAAATCCCTACAAGAGAGGCTGGAAAATGGAACTTTTGGAAAAGTTAAAGCATCTTGAATTAAATGTCAAAACGCTTGCAGAAATAAAAGAGACGCTGACCCTTGAAGAGATTGAGCAAAATAAGAGATATGAGTGGGAGATACGCTATGGTCTTTTTGAGTCTATACAGATTGTCATAGATATCTCATGCAAGATAGTTTCCACTTACAACCTCGGAAATCCCAAAGAATACAAAGAGTGTATAAAACTGCTACATCAACACAATTACCTCACAAAAGCATTATCTAGCAAAGTGATATCAATGGTTGGACTTCGCAATCTACTGGTACACGAATATGTGCAGATAGAGAATAAAAAGCTTTATGAATATTTAGATTTTTTAGAGGATTTTATCTCATTTGCTCATGAAATCACCAAGCAATTGAGGTGAAATCCATCTACTTTTTGATAGTCGTCATGGGCGTATCACAAGTACGCACACAAGACCTACCCTGATTGATATCCCCAATCACATAAAACCAAGTAAACGCCATAAAGAGAAAAAAGGCTACGATGACGCCACTGACTAAAACAACATTTTTATAATTTCCACCTATCATGATAGCCTCCTTGGTGTTTGATGAGGGTATTGTAGCGGCTGAATGGGTAGGGAGTGTGTAGTCTATCATGATGAACAAGACAATTTCAAACTTCGATGCTCCAACGCTGTCTCCCCCGCATATCTCTCAAACTCTGGATGCTCATCAAAAGGAGCTTTAGCAAGCGTCATCAAGTCACTGACTGCTGAAAAATCTCCTTGCTCTGCCTTGTCTATGGCTTCTTGTAGCATGTAGTTTTTGAGGATGTATTTTGGATTAGTTTGTTGCATGGCTTTGATGCGTTCTTGCATGCTTTGCTCTTCAAGGCGGAGTCTGCTGTCATAGAGGTCTAGCCACTCCTCTAAGGGCTTTTTTAGCATGGCTAGGGAGAGGATTTTGTCTCTATTTCCATCGTAATGACTTAGCGTTCTAAAGAAGTAGGTATAGTCCATGCGTTGATTTTCCATGAGAGAAAATAGCTCTGATATGAGTTCTATATCCTTATCATGATGGATAGCCAAGCCTAGTTTATCACGCAGGATTTGTAGCTGTAAGGCGTTAAATGTCTTGCCGTAATTTTCCAGCACTTCTCGCATCGCATCGATATTGACTAGTGGGCTAAGCGCGTTCATGAGCATCGAGAGATTCCAGTGTCCTATCTGGGGTTGATTGCCAAAGCTATAACGCCCCTCTCTATCGGTGTGATTGCAGATATATTGAAAGTCATATTCATCCAAAAAGGCGTAAGGTCCGTAGTCTATGGTGAGTCCTGCGATGGACATATTGTCCGTGTTCATCACGCCGTGATTAAAGCCCACACCCATCCACTTGGCTATCATGATAGCCGTACTCTCTACCACTTCGCTAAACATCTTGATACCAGCATCTTTATCACCCACTAGATGGGGAAAACTCTCTTTTATCGTATAGTCTGCTAGGGCTTCTAGTTCTTTGAATTTTTTGGCATGGTAAAAGTACTCAAAAGAGCCAAATCGTATCCACGAAGGGGAGAGGCGAAGCACGATAGCGCCACTCTCCCACTTCTCTCTTCGTATCTGTTGTGTTGATCCGATGATTGCCAAGGCTCTCGTGGTGGGGAT
>CAZCUH010000064.1:0-1084 GCA_964501795.1 uncultured Sulfurospirillum sp. | reverse complement strand
CCTGCATAACACATCGCATAGGGTACGCTCTCATCTAGGGTGCTATCGCCATTGACAAAGTGCACAAATTCTTGGGTTTTGAGCGCATCTCTATCTAACCCTATCAAATCGGCCGCGTCAGCATTGGCATGGATGAGATGGGGATTGTTCAGTGGTTGGGGCGTAGTCTGGTGATAAAAGATATCATCAAGTGAGAGATAATCACTCTTTAGTTTTAAATCAGATAATTTCATAGCTAATTGTATCTAAAATAATTATCATGATAGAATATATTCCATGAAAATCTTAAAGAAACCAAGCAAGCGAGGATGGGGATATATCATCCCGACACTGTTTCTCATCGCTGGAGCAATTTTTTTATTTTATAAGTCCAATGGTGGCATCAGCCCTATAGGTGGGCTTCTTGGTGGTGGTTATAAGTCTGCTGGTTATTTTCACGGTGGCAAAATGACCAAGGGCTTGGATGTACGCTCGATTCGTTGGAGTGACAAGCACAATGGCTTTGAACGGGTTGTGCTTGATGTCTATATTTGGCATGGGGTATTTGACAATACACCTTATCAAAAGAGTAATAGAGTAGGACTGTATCAGATAGGAAAAGAGGAAAAAGGCTCTGTTCATCTTGATGGGGAACTATCTGGATATCGCGCTTTTTCTGCAAAACTTCCCTCTTTTTCAAAGAGTAAATTCATCAAAAAGATGCAAGTCATCCCCAACGATGAAAACAGCTTTTATTTTACACTAACGCTCAAAAAACCCGCCATCTATAAAGTCTTTACCCTTAAAAACCCAGCGCGTATCGTCATCGACCTCAAGTAGCTATCATGATAGAGCCCAAGGATCTCACAGAGGAGATGCTAGAAGAGATAGCGCTTGGATTTGATAGCATCGAATTGTGTGATAAAACCTGTCTAAATATATTTATCAAAAACAAATGGTCACTACATAAAACCGTAGAGTGGGCAAAGAGTGACAAACTCTACCTCAAACGGGCAGCTTTTGTCATCATGGCAGGATTGGCACAAGAGGATAACGAGAGAGAAAATTTGGTATTTCGTGTCTTTATGCCTATCATGATACGCGA
>CAZCUH010000063.1:0-8645 GCA_964501795.1 uncultured Sulfurospirillum sp. | reverse complement strand
TTTTAGTTCTTGTTTTTAGTCATCCTTTTGATGGAGGTAAGTGATGAAACATGAACGAATAGCGATTATATCAGGCTTAAGAACCCCGATGGCAAAAGCTGGAGGGAGATTTAAAACTTTGCAGGCGGATACACTAGGTAGTAGACTTGTTCGTGAAGTGATGATGCGTTGTGCTTTGGATTTTTCGGATATTGATGAAGTCATCATCGGCAATGTTGCTCAGCCAATTCACGCGGCAAATATTGCCAGAGTGATTGCACTGCGAGCGGGATTTCCCGAATCTACGCCTGCTATGACTGTGCATAGAAACTGTGCATCAGGGATGGAGTCTATTACAACTGCCACATCGAGGATTTACGCCGGTGAAGGCAAGGTCTATCTTTGCGGTGGCGTAGAATCCATGAGCAATATCCCGCTGGTTTATAGTGAAAAGATGACGACACTTTTTACCCAACTCTCAAAATCAAAAACAGCATTAGATAAAGTTCGAGCTCTTTTTGGATTTCGTCCGACATTTTTAAAGCCTATTGTAGGGCTTATGTCGGGATTGACAGATCCAGTAAGTGGACTTTTGATGGGTTCTACGGCTGAAGTACTGGCAAGGGATTTTGGTATCAGTCGCCTGGAGCAGGATAAATTCTCTCTAAAGAGTCATCAAAAGGCACAAAAAGCAAAAAGTAATGGTCGCTTTGCACAGGAGAGTATGAGCATCATTTATGATGAATTCTCTGGGAAATTCCTAGATTATGATGATGGAATTCGTGAGGATCAGACACTTGAAAAACTTGCTAAATTAAGACCTTTTTTTGACAAAAAAAATGGCACGGTGACGGCGGGGAACTCATCTCAGATCACAGATGCGGCAGCAGCAGTACTGGTGATGGGTGAAAGTGAAGCTAAAAAGAGAGGACTTGAACCTCTTGGATATCTAAGTGCCTATGCATATACAGGGCTTGACCCCAAGAGAATGGGGCTAGGTCCAGTCTTTGCCACGCAAGAACTTTTTACAAAAACAGGGCTGGAGATGAAAGATATCGAATTAATGGAAATCAATGAAGCTTTTGCCGCACAGGTGATTGCCTGTCAAAAGGCTTTTGCTTCAAAAGCCTTTGCAAAAACGCATTTTGGTATGGACAAAGCAGTCGGAAAAATAGATCCAAATATTTTAAATGTCAATGGCGGAGCTATCGCTCTAGGACATCCTGTCGGTATGACTGGTACAAGATTGGTGCTGACTATGCTGCATGAGTTGAGAAATCGTAAACAACAAAGAGGATTAGCGACACTTTGTATCGGTGGCGGTCAAGGTGCGGCACTTCTTTTGGAGGTAATGTGATGAAATATTTTAAATTAAAAATGGACAAACGGGGTATCGCGACACTGAAATTTGATACACCAAAAAGCAGAGTCAATCTTTTTAATACAGAAGCGATGGAGGAGTTTGACCAGCTACTCGATACCCTCTATCATGATAAAGAGATCAAAGCCCTTTTTATCGAAAGTGGCAAAGAAGATATCTTTATCGCGGGAGCAGATGTCAAGGAGATAAAACAAGCAGACAATGCCTCACAGATAGATACCTATGTCAAAAATGGACAAGATTTATTTACTAAGCTTGAGAATCTCCCATTTCCCACAATTGCGATGATCGATGGGGTGTGTTTGGGTGGTGGTTTGGAGATGAGTCTTGCTTGTACCTATCGTATCGCGACGGCACATCCCCATACACGCATCGGTTTGCCGGAAGTAAAGCTTGGTATTTTACCAGGATTTGGAGGTACGCAGAAACTCTATCCATTGGTAGGGTATGCCAAGGCGATTGAGTTGATTGTAGGGAGTAAACTCCTCAAAGGGGAGAAAGCCTTGAAACTAGGACTAGTCGATGCCTGTGTACCACAAGGATATTTGGGCTTTAAAAAAGAGGAGTTTGCACAAGCGATATTGGAGGGGACTTTGAAGAAAAAAATAGCATCAAATCGAAAAAGTCTTGCATGGTACGAAAAACTCTACCCTGTTAGGATACTTATTGGGAAAATGGCAAAAAAGCAAGTCTTGGAAAAAACGGTAGGGCACTATCCTGCACCACTAAGCGTAATCGATGTGATGCAGAAAAGTTACGCCAAGCCTTTGGATGAAGGATTGAAAATAGAGAGAGAAGCGGTGCGTCAACTCGCCCTCACAGCTGTCTCTAAAAATCTCATCGAACTCTTTTTTATCTCTGAAAAACTAAAAAAAGAGACTTTTTCAAAAGCCAAAGCCAAAATAATTCACCACAGTGCCATCGTAGGTACAGGTACGATGGGGAGCGGTATCGCATGGGTTTTAAACAATCATGATATAGATGTGCGTTTGAAAGTCAGAAGCAATGCCAGTGCGACAAAAGCGATTGTTAAGATACGAAAAATCTATGAAGCTATCAAAAAAAGAGGTCGTTTGAGCGAGCGTGAAGTAGGTTTGAAGATGGATAAAATCACTTTTTCGACGGAGTATGAAGGGTTTCAAAATTGTGATTTGTTACTTGAAGCGGTGAGTGAAGAGCCTGCCCTCAAACAACAAATATATACAGAGTTTGAAGAAGTCCTAAAAGAGGATGCTATCATCGCAAGCAATACCTCTTCTTTGGCTATCAGTACATTAGCAAAAGGTTTGAAATATCCTCATCGGTTCGTGGGAATGCACTTTTTTAATCCTGTCAATCGTATGCCTCTAGTGGAGATTATCGCAGGGGAGAAAACAGATGAAGAGACAATCTCTACGGTGGTAAGTTTGAGTAAACACTTGGGTAAAACACCGATAAAAGTCAAAGAATCAGCGGGATTTTTGGTCAATCGAATCTTGTTGCCTTACCTTCAAGAAGCTGCATTGATGTTTGAAGAGGGAGGAGATATCAAGAGGATAGATAAAACCTTTGTGGATTTTGGTATGCCGATGGGTCCTTTGGCTCTTATCGATACGGTGGGTGTGGATGTCGGAGCAAAGGTCTCTGAGATTTTATACGAGGCTTATGGTGAGCGAATGAAGCCTAATGCTTTGATGAGAGAGATGGTCGAAAAAAAATGGCTTGGTAAGAAAATGAAAAAAGGATTTTATGACTATAGCAGTAAAAAACCTATGATAAATCTACAGATAGCATCGTTACAAAAAGAATCCAAGGTGCTAGATGAAGAGACGATGTGCAATCGTGCACTGCTTATCATGATAAATGAATCAGCACGATGTTTGGAAGAGAATGTCGTGGATAATGCACGCTATCTTGATATGGCGATGGTGATGGGAACGGGATTTCCTGCATTCCGAGGTGGATTACTTCGTTATGCGGATACACTTGGTGTGGAGAAAGTTATCACAACATTAAATCAACTGCGTGCTATTTATGGTGATAGGTTTGCTCCTGCAAATCTCTTACTAGAGATGGCACAACAAAAGGCTACTTTTTATGGAGGTGCATCATGAGTATAGTGCAAAAAACAAGGATAAAATTTATCACAAAACCACTCTTTGAAATGCTAAAATCAAAAGGCTTATTGCCAAAGATTTCAGATACAGAAAAGACAGCTTTACGGGCAGGAGATGTATGGATAGAAGGGGAACTCTTTAGTGGAAAACCTGACTTTACGAAGATATTTTCAAATCCATATCCAAAGCTTACAGAAGAAGAGCAAGCATTTTTGGATCATGAAGTAGAAGAGCTTTGTGCGATGACTGATGACTGGGAAGTGTTTCAAAAAAGAGATTTACCATCCAAAGTGTGGAATTATATGAAAAAAAGAGGCTTTTTGGGAATGATTGTTCCCAAAGAATATGGAGGACTTGGATTTTCGGCATATGGGCATAGTTGTGTGATTGAAAAACTAGCAACACGCTCACAAGTACTGGCAATCACAGTGATGGTACCCAATTCGCTTGGCCCTGCTGAATTGTTACACAAATATGGTTTGCCCAAACAAAAAGAGTATTATCTACCACGCTTGGCAGATGGTCGAGAAATCCCCTGTTTTGCCCTCACAGAACCAGAAGCAGGAAGTGACGCAGCATCTATACAATCGTATGGTGAAGTTTTCAGAGAGAAAAACGGTGATGTCAAAATCAAACTTCAATTTGAAAAACGCTATATCACCCTAGGTGCCATTGCCACACTGATTGGTTTGGCTTTTGTCTTGAGAGATCCTGAAAACATCTTGGGAAAAGGTGAAGATTTGGGTATCACTTGTGCTTTAGTTGCTGCCAAGCGTGAAGGCATTGACCAGACAAGAAGACACGATCCAATGGGTGTTCCTTTTGTGAATGCCCCACTTATTGGAAAGGATGTCGTCATCTCTTTGGATGATATTATCGGTGGAGAATCTGGCATCGGACAAGGGTGGAAGATGCTGATGGAGTCTTTGGCTGTTGGGAGGGGTATATCCTTACCTTCTACGAGTACTGGTGGGAGTAAACTTGCTACGATGGTCGCCTCGACTTATAGCGTAGTGCGTTATCAGTTTGGTATCTCTATCGGGAAGTTTGAGGGAATCGGGGAAGTGATCGGACGCATGGGTGCGGATACTTACCTCTTAGATGCGGCAAAAACATTTACGCTAGGTGCTATTGACAATGGTGCCAAACCAGCGGTGGCAAATGCCATCATGAAGTACCAAAGCACTGAAAAGTTTAGAAAAAATATCCTTGATGCGATGGATATACAAGGTGGTGGAGCCATCTCTACTGGGCCTAAAAATCTTCTTGCACATCCTTATTTTGGTGCTCCTGTTGCCATCACGGTGGAGGGAGCCAATATCATGACAAGAACGCTGATACTCTTTGGACAAGGGATGATTCGCTGTCATCCTTTTGCGTATGCAGAGATTGAGGCGTTGGAGAAGGAAGATATCAAAGCATTTGACAATGCACTTTTTTCACATATAGGGCATGTTTTCAGAAATGGATTTCGTGCTACTTTGTTGTTCTTTTCTCGTGGATATCTGCATCATGCACATATGAAAGGATTGGCTGGAAGGTATGAGCAAAAGCTCTCTTGGGCTTCTGCGAAGTTTGCATTTTTAGCTGATGTGGCATTGGGTTTGATGGGGGCTGACTTGAAGAGAAGAGAGTCTGTTTCGGGGAGATTTGGCGATGTTTTGGCACAGATGTATATGATGACAGCCACACTGAAACGCTTTGAGACAGAGGGGCGAAAAGAAGATGAAATCTTTTTGAAAGTGGCTCTTGATGATGGGTTTAATAAAATAGACAATGCTTTTTTGGGTATTTATCAAAATTTAGCCTCTGGTATTTTAGGATATCCTTTTAGGATGCTTGGTTTTTTTACGAGAATAAACCCGATGGGCACAGTTATCAAAGATAGAGATTTGCACAAAATAGCAAAACTTTTAGGTGCAGATGAAAGCACACGAAATCATATCTGCTCCAATGTCTATATCGGTGCAAAAAAAGAGAGAATACATCAGCTTATAGAAGCTTCTAAAGCACTCAATCAAGCAAAAGATATCATCCATAAAGAGAAAAAAGAGGGTTTATCAGCACTCAACAAAGAAGAAAACAAGCTTTTTAAAAGTGTTAGAAAACTACAAAAAGAGATCATTTCGGTGGATTCCTTTACTCAAGAGGAGTATCTTAGATGATAAAAATAGTGCTTTGGATCTCATCTGTATTTATCTATATCATCAGAAAATTAAGTGGTGCAAATATCACTATGAGTGGTGAAGAGATGCCTGATGCACCCGTGCTATTTTTGGCAAATCACTTTACGAGGTTTGAAACTTTTGTTGTGCCTTATCTGCTTTTTAGTGAGCATAAACGCATCGCTAGGTCTTTGGCCGATGATACGGTGTTTGTAGGGTGGCTTGGGGAGTATATGCGTTTGGCAGGTTCTATCTCCAATAAAAATAAAGCACGGGATAGTATCATCATGGATGATTTCCTCTCTGGTAAAGCAGATTGGATTATTTACCCTGAGGGACATATGGTCAAAAATAAAGAGATAAGCTTTGATGATGGGGAATTTTGTATCCATACCGTTGTACGAGAAGGCCCAATCTATACGGGAGCAGCGGTTTTGGCACTCAAAGCGGAGATAAAAAGAGCTCGTATGCGTGGTATCAAAGATAAAGAAGCTGACAAAACACTACATGTTGTGCCACTCTCTATCACTTACTACCCCATCAGACCTGGAAAGAATAGACTTTTGCTTTGGTTGGATAAGCGGTTTAATTTACGCGGTACAAGACTTTTTGAAGAGTTGGAAATCGAAATCAATCTGCTCATGGATGCCAACATGCATCTGCACTTTGGGAAAGCCATCCTGGCAAAAGAGTATATAGAAGCTTATCAAGATGCCCATGCAGGGTCTTTAGAAGATAGTCACTTTAGAAATGCACTGATAGATAAACAGCGAAAAGTGCTTATCAATGATACGATGGAAAAAGTATATGGCAATATGCAAATCAATTTTGATCATATTTTTATTCTATCTTTGGTCACGATGCCAACCATTAAAGTCTGCCCTAGTTATCTGCGAACACTCATTTATAAAAATGCTAGGGCATTGCGGAGTATAAAAGGTCTAAATATTCATCCTGAACTCAAACAGGAACTTTTCAAACTCATATTGGATAAAAACTATCTCCCTTTTCAATCGGCACTTAAACTAGCACAGATTCAACATATCCTCTATCAAGACAGTGAGGGTGATTATCTTTTTGATAGAGAACTTTTAAAAAAGCGTTATGACTTCAATAAAGTACGGGTTAAAAACACCTTGCAAGTGATTTTAAATGAGATAAAATGGCAAAAAGAACTTGTCAAAACAGCTGAAAAAAATAGTCAATTTTCAGAAAAAGAGCTAAAAATGGATAACTTTCACCATCTGCAAAACAGAGAATTGAGATACTATCATGATGAATATCTACGCTATCATGATAGCTTACCGGAAGTTGGAGATGTCGGTCATCCTATCGTACTCTATCATGATAGCAATAGCACGGGTGTGATTTTTTCTCATGGATATATGGCAGCACCTGCTGAAACAAAAGAGTTAGCAGCGTATCTTTTCAATAGAGGTATCAATGTCTATATTCCCCGTCTGCGTGGTCATGGAACAGATCCAAGAGCTTTACAACATATCAGTGCACGAGAATGGGAAATAGATTTTGAGCGTGCATTTACTGCGATGCGACAAGTGTGTGATCATGTCTTTATCGGGGGATTTTCTACGGGAGGATTACTCGCTTTGTTGCATGCAGCAGAGTATGAAGTGGATGGGGTGATAGCGATAAATTCAGCACTGAAACTAAATAACCTCAAAGTCTCTTATGTTGTCCCGACACTCAATGCGTTTAACGATATGATAGCCCATCTGCATGCTAAAGGCATCAATGAATGGATAGACAACAACAGCGAACATCCCGAGATAAACTATCACAAGCATCCACTCTCTTCGGTGGCAGAGATGGAAAAAGTGATGACGAAAGTAGAAAAGACTTTAGATAAAGTAACTGCACCTATCCTTATCTTGCAAGGAGACAATGATCCAGTAGTCAATCCAAAAAGTGCCAAGCTCATTTATGATCATGTCCAATCTGACTTTAAAAAAATGATACTACTGCCTCGTCAAAAACATGGTATCTTGAAAGGTGCAGAGGCAGAGGAAGTGTATCAGAGTATTTACCGTTTTATCACGGATATTTTAAAAAAGGTATAATAAACTTAAAGGAATGTAGATGTTCAATAAATTGCACTTTTATCGTCTTTATTTTTCGATGCTTGGTCGCTTGATGCCTGCTTTTATGATAGAAAAAGCATTTTTAGTTTTTCATACGCCTAGTGAGTACAAAAGAAGTCAAGTAGAAGTTGAACTTTTACAAAAAGCTGAAAAGCTTCATATCTCTTTTGAGGGGTATGATATCGCTGGTTATCGTTGGGGTGAAGCAAGCCATCCTAAGATTTTGCTGGTGCATGGATGGACAGGTGTGGCGACAAGTATGCATAAAGTGATAAAAAAGTTAGTATCTGATGGATATCAAGTCATCTCCTATGATGCGATAGGACATGGAAATAGTAGTGGTGGACTCTCTACACTGGCACAATGGGCTGATTGTCTTCGTTTTATCAATCATTCTGTAGGTGAAGTAGAGTGTATCATCGCACACTCTTTAGGAGCTACGACAACATTTGTGGCTTCCAAGCTAGGACTAAAGACAAAAAAAATAGTCCTCATCGCCCCTTTTTGTAACCCCATAGAAATCATTGAAAAATGGTTTGGAGAGAAGTTGCATATCCCACAAAAAGTTTTAGATAAATTGCCTCACTATTTTTGGGAAAAGCAACAAGAGGGGTTGCTCAAGTATGGGAAAAATTGGTCTGATATTTTCACTTCAAGTTTTCATGTTACTACGCTTATCCTATACGACAAGAAGGATAAAGAAGTCAGTTTTGATAATGTCTCTCTCTGTTGTCAGAAATGGAAATGGGCAAAGTTTGTACAAACTGAGGGATTGGGACATAGACGAATCTTGTACGATGATAAGGTAATGGATGAGATAAGTTTATTTATCCGATCTAACCCACGCTAACACCCACTCCCATTTGCCATAACCACTATCCGCATTGATATGTCCTGCATCTTGTAAGACTTTCATCTCGATGCC